>NZ_JBEDYP020000016.1:0-53045 GCF_040117685.2 Gracilimonas sp. BCB1
GTGTTTATATTACTTGACGAGTTGTGCCAGCCGTATGACCTGGTGCAGCTTTGAACATCTAGGTTTTCGCATTTATCGTGAAACGCTTTCACATTTTCGTTGCACCGCTTCAATAATGAGCTCTTCAGGCTGATCCAAATGTACGCGGTGGCCGGCCTCTTTCACAACCGCTAATTCCGGTTCACGAAGCTCTTTTTCCATCTGCCGGTTGATGTGTAGGAACTTGGAATCCTTTTCCCCGACTACAAGCTGAACGGGAATGGGAATTTCACTTAGTCGATCCCGAACGCACGGCATGGTGCCGGTTCCGAATCCCTGCAGGCTGTTAGCCAGCCAGAAAGGGTTTTGGTTTTTCTGAATGTCGTCCATCTTCTCGAGCAGTTCAGGGGCGGGTTTTGCTGAATTGAACAAGGGCATGTTTGTCCAATCGTCCAGAAAGCCTTTAAAGTTACCGGTGATGGCATCCGAGCGACGCGCATCCAGCGATTGCCGGGCTTGTCGTTCCGTTTCACCTTCAATGCCAAAGGTGCTGCTTTCCAGAATCAATCCTTTGTATAGGTCAGGCCGGTGGAGGGCAAGCTGTAGGGCCAGACGTGCTCCCATGCTATATCCATACAGAAAAAGGGGAACCTGTAATTGTTCACTGATTAGCTTGGTTACATCAGCGACCTGTTCTTTGGTTGAAAAGCGATAATGAAGTTCTGCTCCATTTGTTTGTCCATGCCCTAAAAGATCGATAGTGATGGGATTGCAGAATTTCTTGAGTTCAGGAATGAGGTGGTCAAACTGTCTTCCGCTCCCCATAAAACCGTGAAGGAGCACAAGGTAGGGCAGTGTTTCAATTTCCTGGTGAATATCAAAGTGATAAGAGATGCCTCTTACGCGAATATTCATGCGTCTTTTTTGTGATCGAAATTCCAAAGTGCGTGTCGCTGTTCCATCGACTCATCGGCTCCGGTCATGCATTCCATGACGTGAACACCATTTCGTTGAATCAGTCGCTCAAAGGTAGCAATAATTTGCTCCGGTCTCGAAACGAGGGTATGATCGATATTGTGAGACCGGCAAAGCGCAGCTACTTTTGCTGTTTGGGGAGTTTCGAAATAGGGCGTGTATTTACTCTTAATCTGATGGACGGGAAGCATCCGGAAGATAGTATCCCCGCCGTTATTCAACAAAACAATAACGAGCGGATGCTTGATCTTCTTTGCCATCAACAAGGCATTGGTGTCATGTAAAAAGGCAATATCACCCACAAACAACACTCCGGGTTTCTCAGAGGCCATACTAATTCCAAAGGCAGTGGAAGTAATTCCATCAATACCGGCAGCTCCCCGGTTAACGTAAATTTCTTTGCCATCAAATTCCCCGAATAAAGACATATCCCGGACCGGAAATGAATTGGAAAGCATGGTGAAGGCTTTTTTGGGAATATTCTCCATCACTTTGGAAAATACATAGCCGTCGGTAATGGGGGCAGAAGGATGGAGTTGCTGCTCCCGAAATGCTTTAAAATCCTTCTCCATTTTTCGCCACTTTTTCATCCATTCTTTATCAGCGGCTCCTGTAACTTCAGGGATCTTAAGCGGACCTTTGAGGGTAATTTGCTTGTCGGAAGACAGGCTGCCATCCACCCACCGGTTAGGCCCTATAAAGCTAATTTGCATAACTTCGGTAAGCTTATCGAGAAATTCATTAAGTGCCTTACTGACAGGCTGTGCTCCAAAACGAAGGATTAAATCGGGATTTACTTCATCCCAGTTCGCTTCATTTCTCAGGAATCCATCAAATCCCTGAATGGTATGCCTGGAAGTGGGAACCTGAGAACCGGGCTCGGCTAAAATTGGCGCATCCAGGGTGCGAGCAAGCAGCGTAACAAACTCCAGTTGTTCTAATTTATTCGCAGGACCCACAACTATCAAAGGGCGTTCTGCAGAGATGAGATCCGACCAGAACGTTTCCCCCATTTCAATAGGTCCATCTTCTTGAGTGTATTTTGGAGAAGGTCTGCGCGATTGTTTTTCATTCTCAAACTCAACCTGTCGCAGGTATTTCTGGTCCGGCTCAAAGGGTTTGGTAAAGGGAAAATTCAGGTGGGCAACGCCTTCTTTTTGCACAGCCTGATGCACACCCTGTGCTGCGGCCAGCTTCAAACGATTAATACTTCGTTGATGAGTATCCGGTTCTCCAACCTCATGAAAAAAGACAGGGTAGTTGCCAAACAGCTTTAACTGATCGATGGTTTGGGAAGAACCTAATCCGCGATAGTGTGGAGGACGGTCGGCACTCAAAATAATCATGGGAACACCGGATTGAGCAGCTTCAATCACAGCGGGGTAGTAATTGGCGGCAGCGGTGCCTGAAGTACAAACCAAAACAGCCGGTTTTCCGGTGTATTTACCAATGCCAAGTGCGGTGAAAGCGGCAGAACGCTCATCAATAGCTACATGCTTTTTAAATCCGGAGTGAGCGGCAAAAGCCAGGGTTAAAGCCGTGGAGCGGGAGCCCGGTGAGATAACAACATGTTCAATACCTTCTTCGAACAGGGAGCGTACGAAAGTAGTGCTCCAGTAGAAGGCAGCATTTTGCGGTTCATTTTCTTGCATGTTCCAACGCAGTTAGCATGGGGATGAACTTGAGATTGGTTTCATCCCATTCTTTTTGAGGGTTTGAGTCCTCAACAATACCACATCCTGCGAAAAATCTCACCTCATTAGATTTAATTAATCCGCTGCGGATGGCCACCACAAACTCTCCCTCGCCGTTTGCATTAATCCAGCCAACCGGAGCTGCGTACCAACCCCTATCGAAATGTTCGAGTTTACTGATATATGGCATCGCTTTTTCACGAGGGTATCCGCCAACGGCCGGGGTGGGATGGAGACGTGAAAGCACTTCCGTTCGTGATACCCCATCTTTAATACGGGCATGAACGGGTGTATACAGGTGCTGAACATTGGATAATTTCTTAACCCCCGGAGTAACCGGATGTTCGAAGACATCTGAAAAGCGCTGCAGGTTCTCCTCAATAGCATCCAGTACAAAGGCATGTTCGCTGAGATCTTTTTGGCTGTGCAACAGCTCGTATTCAAGCACGGCATCTTCAGAAGCGGTTTTACCTCTCGAAATACTGCCGGCGAGGCCTTCAGTGAGTACTTCCCGGTCATGAAAAGAAGCCAGTCGTTCCGGGGTGCTGCCTATAAAACTGGATTCTCCATCCTGACTGATTAAAAAAGAATAGCAATCGGGATATTGAATTCGCAAGTGATTAAGCAAGCGGGTGTCTGATAACGGTTCCTTAAGCTTAACGTTCAAATCGCGGGCGAGCACAATTTTCTTAAATTCCCCGGATTTGATCAGGTCGGTGGCATTCTCAACAGAATCCACCCATTTGCGGTAATCTTCAGAATCGGTATCAGGAGTGTTAATTTCAGATTTGAAAGACTTTTTTGATTCTATGCTGTAAGTCCCGGCATCACAAATTCGGTCAAGGTTCTCAAAGGTTTCGACAAATGAATTGTAGATTTCGGTTTCAGAATCTGCAGGGTCAATACTTTTGGTTACCGTTAATACGGTAAACTTTCCATCCCGTACCAACACCCATTCAGGTAAGCTAAAGGAACCCGCACCAAATGCTCTCCATTGCTTACCAATATTGTGATCAAAAAAGGAAAACCCACCCAAGAGATGAACGGAGGCTAGATGATGATCCAAATTGGAAATGTGATGCACCGTGTTTAGTAACTCTTTTCCCTGATCTGAAGCATTTCTGAATCTTTCCTTACCGGTAGTTTGTATACGAGCCAATGAGCCGGCAGCAGCAATAGAAAACTCAGCAGAAGGCTTTTCCCAATAATATTGAAAGGTATTCTTGTCAGGATATTGCTCCAAAACGGCGAGCGCATCTACGGAAGGGATCTGAATCGAAAAGGATAAATATTGATATTTCTTCCGGTTTTCAGAAATAAAATCTATAGCCTCGAAGAGATCAAGCTTTGACACCTGTTGCCTGAAGCAATCTTTCACATCTTGTAATGCAGGATTCTGTGAATCCATAAATAAGCTGTAGTTTAGTTTTCAATCTAAATTGAAAGTACGGAATATTAC
This sequence comes from Gracilimonas sp. BCB1, assembly GCF_040117685.2. NCBI lineage: Bacteria > Pseudomonadati > Balneolota > Balneolia > Balneolales > Balneolaceae > Gracilimonas > Gracilimonas sp. BCB1. Next base: position 4,108 of record NZ_JBEDYP020000016.1, read on the forward strand.
AGCAATGTTAAACTAATTTTAGTTCCTGATTTAAGAAGTTATTTAGTCTTTCTTTTAAACTGAAGCAGGGTGGATCGTAGCCACAAAAAGGCAGGAAGAAGATAAGCCTGATGAAAAGAGATTTACGCTTTAATACGTTTATTGCGCATCATCATCTTCGCCGGTAGCGTAGGGATTATAGATCCCGTGCTCGGTGGGCTCATATTCGGCCAGCTTGAAGAAATGATTCCAGGCAGCTTCGCTCTTACCTTTGTCATCAACCCAGGTAGGGTGACTTTGTTTGATGAGCCCAACCACACGCTTGGCATAGGTAACGCGCTCTTCGGTGTCTTCGATTCGGGGAAGGGCGGCAATCATCAAATCTAGATTATAGCCACAGTCAAAGTCTTTGGGTTTTTGTTGGTGTATAAACATGAATTAAAATAGAGATAGGTTGATTAAATTCGGAAGCAAAATAAGCCATAATGGGCATAGATTAAAATTGAATATGCTGTATTTACAATGGGGTAAAATTTTCCGCCAATATATCTCAGACTCTCGGTGAATTATTTCTTAGTTTTGGGAATTAGATAAGAAAACACCAACACGAAGAACTTTATGTATCATAACTCCATACTGGAAGCGGTAGGCAATACACCGCTCATCAAGCTGAACCATGTAAACGGTAATTCAGAAGGCACGCTTTTAGCTAAAGTAGAATACTTCAATCCCGGGCACAGCATAAAAGACCGTATAGCCATCAAGATGATTGATGATGCCGAGGAGAAAGGCTTACTAAAACCCGGAGGAACCATTATTGAAGGCACTTCAGGGAATACCGGGATGGGATTGGCCCTGGTTGCCGTGACCCGTGGTTATAAATGCATATTTACTACTACCGACAAGCAGAGTAAATCCAAAGTGGATTTACTGAAAGCTCTGGGTGCTGAAGTGATAGTTTGCCCGACTAATGTAGAGGCAGATCACCCCGACAGTTATTACTCGGTGGCAAAAAGGCTCAGTGAAGAGATTGAGAATTCCTATTACCCAAACCAGTATGATAATAAAAGCAACTTTGCGGCTCACTATGAAACAACCGGACCGGAAATTTGGGAGCAGACGGAAGGCAAAATCACCCATTATGTAGCCGGAATGGGAACAGGTGGTACGATTTCAGGAACCGGTAAATATCTGAAAGAGAAAAATCCGGATATTAAAGTAATTGGGATCGACAGTGTGGGATCCGTGTACAAGAAATACTTCGAAACCGGTGAATTTGATAAGAATGAAATCAAGCCCTACATGACCGAAGGAATCGGTGAGGACATCATTCCCGGAACCATTGATTTTGAATATGTGGACGATGTGCTTCAGGTTAATGATAAGGATTCAGCGTTGGTGACACGCCGCCTTGCACGTGAAGAAGGGTTGCTGATTGGCTGGTCGTGTGGTGCTGCTGTAAAAGGCGCCTTAGACTATATCAAAGAGAATCCACTGGGTAAAGATGATGTGATGGTTATCATTATGCCTGACAGCGGTACCCGTTATATCGGTAAGGTATACAACGATGAGTGGATGAAAGAGCAGGGCTTCCTGAACGAAGACGAATAATTTTTGTATCTAAGATTAATCACTACAATACAGAATAAAGGTATTTATGGCTAAGAAAGATCAGACGATGAATCCGGGAAAAATGGAAATTGAACTGAAGGAAGAGGAGGCAACGGGTACGTATTCCAACCTGGTTATGATCACGCATTCACCTTCCGAGTTTATACTGGACTTTATTGCCGTTATGCCGGGAGTTCCCAAAGCCCGGGTTGTCAAGAGAATGATTCTAACCCCGGATCATGCCAAACGACTGGCTAATGCCCTTAACGATAATGTTGCCCGCTACGAGCAGGAACATGGGGCCATCAGCTCTAATGATAAGGTGGATATGCATATGTATCGGGGGCCGCAGCCGGAAGCTTAAGAACATCAAACAAGGAACACCGAACGTTGAATGTTGAGGTGTTGCTATTTTTACTCGCTCAAATGCTCTTCGTCAGGGAAAAGGGTTGGCTATACTTAAACTCGCTCTGACGCTTCGAGTCGGAGCGATGGTACGGATATTTGTTCTCGTTCTGACGCTCTGCGTCGGAACGAAATAGGCTGTTATTTTTTGGCTTCTAACAACAACCCTAAGCCAACAAGAAAGAAGAAAATATGGGGTAGAGTGGCGGCCAATTCGGGAGAAAGGGTGCCGTAATAGCCGAAGGGCTCAATGATCTTCATGAAGGCCAGATACAGGAAACTGATGGTGAGTCCGGCTGCCAGGTAAGCTCCCTTTCCACCTCGCCGGCGCACACTGGCAAAGGAAAAACCTACAATTATGACCACAATGATGGAAAAAGGGTAGGCCAGCCTTCCGTAAAATTGTACCTGTGGTATTTCCACGCCTCCGGCGCCGCTTCGTTCAATGGAAGCGATGTAGTCCCGGGCTTCAGCATAAGTAAGCTGATACACATCTGAAGTGGTACGGGCCAGATCTCTGGGGAAAACATTGAGCACAGTATCCTTCTTAATGAAGTCTTCTTCCTCATATCCTATTTCTGTAAACACCCGTTCGGTTCCGCTTTCCAGCCTCCAGCTTTGAGTTGAGTCTACCCATTCCATTCGGTTTGCACGGGTGCTTTTTATGATTTGCTGATCTTTAAACTGAATGAGCCGGATGCGATATGCAATTTGCTGATTCTTATCGAAGTAATTAACCTGAAGTTTGGTGTCGGGGGAAGGTTGCCGGTAAATATCGCTGCGGTCAATTTTCTCTGATTTATCCTGCAGGTATTCTTCTTCAAAAGCAATCCGCTGGGCATTGGATTTGGGGATGACATGCTCATCCAACAGGCTGATCCCGGCTGCACAAAGCGTCGCAAAAACAATGTAGGGCACAATAAGGCGGTACAGGCTAACACCGGCTGCTTTTAGTGCAGTTATCTCCAGCCGGTCCGATAACTGCCCGGTCAGAAAAAGGCAGGCTACGAAAACAGCCACGGGCAGTACCAGACGGGTCATTTCAGGAACATAATTCAGATAATAATTCCTGAATATTTCAGCCATTTGCGCACCCTGGTCGGCAAAGTCATCACTGTTCTCGGAAAAGTCGATCATGATGAAAATAAAGATCAGCATGAGCAGCACGAAAGCCGTGATAGCAAAGAGCCGAAAGAATATATATTTATCAAAATGTTTAATCACGGTTTCGGAAAAGCTTGGTAATTCGGATGTCGGTTGTCAGATAAATGATAAGATATACACCTATAAGAGAAAGGACTACGTTAAATGTCCACATACCTATGAGTGGGGTAATAAAGAGGCGGTCGGCCAACTTTTCACCCTGTATCAATGAGACCCAATAAAAAGTTAAAACAACGACACTGATGAGTGCAGCAAAACCGAAATTCCCTCTTTTGGTCATAATACCAACCGGAGCACCAAAAAGGATGAACACCACACAGGCAAAGGGAATAGACAGTTTTTTGTGAATTTCTACCAGGTAGCGGGCTATCCTTTTTTTGCGCCACTCTATATTGGCATTTATGGACTCCACGTTATTCCGGTACTCTTTCATCTGGCGAATGGATTCTTCCACAAAGATCCGCTGTGTTTCAGCTTTAGGAAAAGTGTTTGTAACCAGGTAGGGGCTTTCAACAGAAGTGATATAGTCCAGAGTATCGGGAAGTACTTTGTTTGGGTTGAAGTAGGAGGTTCTGCCGGTGTATTTATCCTCAGGGTAAACCATGGTGTTCTCACTCATGTTGATTCTTTGTTCCTCAATTTCTGTGTACAGGGAATCAACAACGGCAATCATGGCTCTGGAGCTCATCGTGCGGTCGCTTCGGTTGCGGTCTTCGGGGTCAGAGCGCATAAATGAGAGGTCGGAAAGGTCCAGTGTCATGATGTGTTTATCAAACCGATTGCGTTCTATCATGGTTTCATTTCGGCGGTCGGTTGAGAGAAACTTAAGGCTGGTTCCATTTATCAGGTGGAGGGTAAGCGCCTGTTCCCCCTTACTAACAAGCAATCCTTTATCGGCAACAATGTAGGCGCGGTCGCGGTTGTTCTCCGGTTTTTGGAATAAGGTGATATCATAAAGGCTGTCTGTTTCACTATCAATGCGTTCAACAAGAAACGTATAACCTTCAATGCCATCATAAAAGGTATTGGGTTTGAGGTCAAAGCCCGGCTTTTTCAGGCGAATGTCGATAAACAAAGACCGTGCTTTTTGATTGGCTTCCGGTAACACGTTATTTGAGAACCAGGCTAATCCTACAAATAATAGAACCGAGGCAATCAGAACAGGCCGTATGATTTTCATTGGGTTAATGCCCGAGGCCCGAAGCGCCGTGAGCTCATTCAGTTCCGAAAACTTCCCAAAGGCCATCAATGTAGCCACAAGTATGGCCATAGGAGCAGCCAGTACAACCATATAGGCAAGGTTTGTCATTACCAGCTCTATAATGATGAGCAAAGGAATGTCTTTACCAATCAGCTTGTCGATATGCAGAATCAGAAACTGCATCAACAGCAAAAACATGAGGGTAAAGAAACAGAACAGAAAGGGGTTCAGATGCCTCTTTAGCAGGTCTATTTGAAGTTTGTTGATGAATTTATTCAAAGCTTGCTGTTGCTCGGGTACTTTTTAATTTTCAGGAACGTAAATAATAGACATTTTCCGCTTATAAATTAAAGGGTGGATTATCGTATTATACTTTCAACATATTCAAATATATAGTATTATCGACCGCACCCATTTATTTCATCTACAAACTAATTTAGAATAAAAACAGATCAGCCTATCGCCTAACGCTACAGACAATAAGTAATAACCGAGTCAGTAATTAAAGCCGGTGCATTCTTTTTTTAAGTTAGTTTATTACCTGCCATTCGTATGTTTGATGAATGGATTGCTGTTGGTTGGTGTGTCTGCGCAAGATACCAGCGATACTACAAAAACAGTCAGCGAGGCGGATAGTACCCTTGACGGGGTGAAGTTTATCTACCGCCCACCACAGGGCCCGGTGAGTAATAATAGAGTAATAAATCCCGGCAATCTTTATTACATCAAACTGGCAAAAGAACAGTATCAGGCTACCTGGGATTCTGCCGATACCTACCGTATCAGCCACAAGATTGACGGTATTGAAGTATCTTCACCTCAAGTTTTTAATTTTGATCAGTTTATTACTGAAAAGCGTAAACAGCAGGAAAAGCAGATACGTTTTAACCTGATTGAAGAAGGGAAACGAGAAAGCCAACAACAGCGTGGTTTGCTTGATTTCAGCCTTCAAATACCGGGCGGACAGTCATCGGTATTCACAACCATATTTGGTAAACCGGAAGTAAACCTCCGGGTTAACGGTTCCGCAAATATGAATGTGGGGGTTTCCATTCAGAATATTGAAAACCCGACTATTGAACCGGATTTACAACGTCGTGTTGACCCGACCTTCAACCAAAACCTGCAGCTGAATATTCAGGGAACCATCGGGGATAAACTCACTATTGCCACCGACTGGGATACCGAGCGGGCATTCGATTTCCAGAACCGCCTGAGTATTGTATATGAAGGATACGAGGATGAAATCATCAAGCGGATTGAGATGGGGAACGTGTCGATGGAGACCGGGAACTCACTGATTCGGGGTGGTGCGTCGCTGTTTGGAATAAAATCGATTGCCGAACTTGGTCCGTTGCGACTTACATCCGTTGTTTCTCAACAAAAAGGGGAGAGCGACACTCAAACCATTACGGGAGGTTCGCAGGAAACCCAATTCTCCATCCGACCCATTGAATATCAGAACAACCGACACTTCTTTCTGGATTTCTACAACCGGCAGGAATTTGAATCTAATGTTTCCAATCCACAGCAAAAGACCCAGGCTTACCAGATTTCCGATATCCGTGTGTGGATTTCCGAACCTCAGATCAATACTACCGATCCCGAGGCGATTCGAGCTGCTGCATTCGTTGATTTAGGTGTGAACGACCGGGGTGATGGCACCTATGGCCTTCCCACAGAGGCGGCAGATATAATTGATGATAACACCCTGGAGAATAACAGGAGCAATTTGAGCGCAGCTGCCGGGGACTTTGGAGTTGCAGGTAACGACTTCTACAACGGCTATTTTCGTCCGTTAACAGAGGGTGCGGATTACACCATTGACAAAGCCCTGGGATTTATCAGTTTGAATCGTTCGCTAAGCTCGGGGGCTTACCTGGCTATTTCCTTTATCAGGCAACCCGTTGGCAACGAAACTTCTCCTGCTGAAATCGGTGATATTTCTCCCCGTTCATCCAACGAGTTGACCTACCTGAAACTTCTGCGAACAAATAACCCAACTCCGGATTTAAAATCCTGGCCTCTTACCATGCGTAATTTCTACTCGCTGGGTGTTTCGAACCTGACGGAAGATGGGCTTGAGCTTGATCTTAAATTTACTCAGGGTAATGTTGACGATACCAATCTCCCAAACCTGAACACTCCGCTTTTACAGGTATTAGGCTTAGACCGGGTAAATACGCAGGGTGCCGCTCAGCCTGATAACCTCATTGACTTTTCCGGTTACGTGCTAGATCCCCGAAACGGAAGTATCATGTTTCCATACCTGGAGCCTTTTGGAAACAGGATTACCGAACTCCTGGAGTCAACCTCCTCATCCGACTCTTTGATACAGGCCCTTTCTTACACCGAATTGTATAATGAAAAGCAGACTACGGCTGATGAGAGCCCAAAGAATAATTACTATCGTATTGAGGGAACTTCAAAAGGCGGGGTATCCGGAAACTTCTCGCTTGGGTTCAGCCTGGTAGAAGGTTCGGTGAAAGTATTTGCGAATGGAACACAGCTGACCGAAGGCGTGGATTATGAGGTGGATTATTCTTTTGGCCTGATCACTATTTTGAGTGAACAGTATCTGGCTTCCGGTCAGGATATCCGGATTGAGTATGAGAATAACCAACTGAATGTAATTGGGCAGAAGAACTTTACCGGGCTCCGGGCCGAATACCAGGTAAGTGAGGATATCAGCATTGGGGGAACCTACTTTAAACTGAAGGAACAGCCTCTTTCCGATAAAATCAGAATTGGCAACGAGTCGATTAATAACACCATTCTTGGAATGGATGCAGATGCGGAATTCGATACACCGTGGATTACCCGTTTTATTGATAAAATTCCGCTGCTTCAAACCAAGGCCGAATCAAATATCAGTGTGAGTGGAGAATTTGCTCAACTCCGACCGGATGTGGCCCAAACCAATGCCGTACGGGATGCTATTGATAATAATGAGCTTTTTAAAGATGAAGTGAACGGCTTGTCGTTTATAGATGACTTTGAGGGTTCGGAAATCAGTATCACCTTTACAAGCCCAACCCGCTGGAATCTGGCTGCAGCTCCGGCTGCTGTTCCCGGTTATGGCCCCGACCAAGCCTTTTTTGATAACCCCGATGCCACACTTAATAACTCGCTGGAGTCCAAGATTGCCCGTTCCGATCTGAGAAGTCAGTTTTCGTGGTATACCATCCCCAGAAATATATCCAGTATACTGGGGAATGCACGGGGTACGCCGGAATCAGAGACCACACCAACCGAAGAGGTGTTTCCGGGTAAGGAAACGAATAATGCCCAGGATGAAGTCATCAACACTCTGGATGTGTATTACAATCCTACCGAGCGGGGTCCGTATAACTACAATACCGATTTAAGAAATAAACTGGAGAACGAGCCGGAAAACCAGTGGGGAGGTATGACGGCCGCACTTCCATCGGGACAGGAAGACCTCACGCAAAACAATATTGAGTTTATTGAATTTTGGGTTCAGCCAATTTTGCCCGGTGGAAGGGAACCAACGGCTGAAGACTTAGAAGACTATGACGGTAAATTATACATTGAGATTGGAACTATTTCGGAAGATGTGGTTCCTAACTTTGACCTGAATTCCGAGGATGGCCTGGCCAATAACCTGGAAAATCTGGAGCTGGACACCTTCCAGGAAAATCCCCGTTCGTATGTTCCGGCCAACCCAACGGCTCCACAAGGGCAGTTTTCGAACGATAACAGGGAGCTCGAGGACGTGGGTTTTGATGGAATCCCAAGCAGTAACGGCTTTGATGATGAAAAAGTAGAGACGGCCCTTTTCAGCCCCTTTATCGATTCTATGCGGATAGCTTATGGGGAACAAAGCGATGAGTTTCAGTCCATTTTGGCCGACCCATCCAACGACGATTATATTTTTTACGGGGAATCTCAGGTTCAGGATTTACTGCTGCAAGAGCGTTTTTACCGGGTGATGGGCTATCATGAAGGAAACACACCGGCGGCCGGTGGAGATAAACGAGCCATTACGTCCCGGCCTGATACAGAAGGATTGGTCAGTCGGGCCAACATCGAGACCAACAACAATTATTATCAATATGAGATAGCGCTGAATCCGGCTGATTTCAGCAGTCTTGAAATAGAAACCAATCCCGATCCTGATAACCGCACCTTTATTGTGGATAAGGTGAATGCTCCCCGGCAGGCAGACCGATGGCATCTTGTTCGTATTCCGTTAACAGAGTTCAAGCGCAAAGTAGGGGATATTGAAGGCTTTCAGAATATCAGTCACATTCGCATGTGGATGTCGGGTTATGAGAAGCCGTTTACCATGCGTTTTGCAACTTTTGAGTTTATCGGGAGTCAGTGGCGAAAAGTAGAAAACATAGATGAAAGCCAGAATTTTAACGGAGATTTCAGAATTGCCACCATCAACATTGAAGAGAATGCCAGCCGGGAGCCGGTACCTTATCGTCAACCGGATGGATCTATCCGTGCAGTAAATCGCGGGGTACAGGTACAATCTTTGGCCAATGAGCAGTCTATTGTTTTAGGGGTTGAGAATCTGGGTTCAGGCCAGATTCAGATGGTGAAGCGAATTTATCCGGGAGGTTTAAATTTGTTGAATTACTCCAACATGCGAATGTTTGTGCACGGGGAAGGTTATGGCGATGGGCCGGAAGAAAGAGAGCATGCCGAACTGGTTGTGAGAATGGGTACCGACTTAAATGCCAATTACTATGAATACCGCCAGCCGGTAACGCCTTCTGATCCTGATTATCCGTACTCTCCTTACAGCGCTGATGGAAGCGGGGAGCTGGAGATGGATGCGGAACAAGTATGGCTGTATGATGAAAACAGTATGAATATTGTGTTGTCGGCTTTTAACGAGCTGAAGCAGCTCCGAGACCAGCAGGGCTTTACCGACTTTACCCAGAAATTTGAACAGGAGCTTTCTCCAGAAGAAGATGATGCTGTTGAAGGAGCAGTGGTAGCTATAAAGGGGAATCCTTCGCTCGGTCGGGTTTCAGAAGTTGGGATGGGTATTTTGAACCCTCACGATCCAACCGATGTAAGTTCTCCGGGTACGCCAAACCTGAATGCTGAGTTCTGGCTCAACGAACTTCGGGTATCCGGTTTTGATAATGAAAAGGGGTGGAAGGCAAATGCCAATGCCAGTTTCAAGCTCGCTGATTTTGCTACCTTCAATACCAACTTCAGCCGGACAACCACCGGTTTTGGTGGATTAGAATCACGTTTGGGGAACCGAAGTGTGGCGGATGAAATCGGATATGATCTGAGCTCAACGGTGAACCTCCATAAGCTGATTCCCGACCGCTATGGATGGAATTTCCCGGTAACGGTTTCAAGCCGGAAGAACATTTCAACACCAAAGTACTTGCCCAATCAGGGAGATATTCGCCTTGATGACTTCATCAATGCCACCAACAGCAACGATGAACTCACTGAGTCGGAGAAAGAAACCATTATTGACGAGCGTATTAATGCGGTAGAAACCGTTCGGGATAATTTCTCGGTTAATGTTTCCAATATTTCCAAGCAGAATTCCAAGAGCAAGCTGGCTCAGTACACCATCGATAAAACGAAGTTGAGTTATGTGTACAACGAAGGGAGTTCCAAGAACCCGGAAATTCAATTTCAGGATGATTGGAACTACAATACATCCATAAATTATAGCCTATCATTTAATAATGTGAAGCTGTGGCAACCGTTCGGGTTTACCGAAGATGTACCCGTAGTTGGTGCACTTTCCGGAATCAGGCTGGGATATATGCCTTCGTCTATTAACGCTTCTGCTAACCTGAACCGGTCTTATACCGAAAAGAGACGACGTCCCGAGTTTGATGAAGACGGGATGGAAGAGGTTCAATCCTTACAGCAAAGCCATACATTTAATCAGCGTTCGGGGTTTGGGTTTAATTATAATTTCACGCCAAGTATCCCAATTTCATTCCGAACCACGACAAATTATGATTTATCGAGTGCCGGTAGAGAGGATGTTAATAAAACAGGCTTGCCGGCCGACAGTAACTCCTACCAATTAACACCCACTTTTGAGGTGCTGAATAACCTGATAACAGATACCCTTTCGGCACGGAGGTCTAATTATGAAGAGACGTACACTGCCAGCTGGCGCCCTCAGTTCAATAAGATAGAGGCGTTGAAATGGCTAACCTATTCCGCCTCCTATGCGGGTGGCTATGGGTGGACAAACAGCCCGAGCGGTTCCGGGTTGGGAGCGGGTGTTTCCAATCGTTTCCGGCTGGACCATACGGTTAAGTTTGGGGTGGGTAGTTTGATTGATAAGATCGGATTCTTCAGTCGGCTAGAAGATGCTGATAAAAAAGAAACTACTGCCAGAAATCGGGCAAAAGACAGTGATGCAGAGAATGGAGATTCGGCTTCGCCGGACTTAATGAAAGATCTTCAATACCTGGGCCGAAAAGCCATACTTGCCATCTTCAGTATGGAAAGTATCGATATCACTTATAACAAGAACAAGACCTCAAATCAGGCCGGGTACAGGGGAGACTCCCAAATATTCTATGCATTAGCGGGTGAAGGAGATGGAAACTTTTCTCCCCCATTTGGCTACCGGTTGGGAATTGATGAAGAATTGCCAAGGTCGCAGTTAATACAGCAAAGCCCTTCGGGCAATTCTATCAACCTGCCCAAAAACAATACCTATACCGATAAAATTACGATGGGTACCAAACTAAACCTGTTTAAGAACTTTACGGTTGATTTGAACTGGTCAACAAATTGGGATGAACGGGAGACGAATACGATTACCCTGTCACCGACGGGAGATTTCTCCTCAACCGTTTCCTCCAGTGGTAATATTAGTTCTTCGGTGTGGGCATTTGGCGGTGGTTACCGGAACCTGTATGAACGCCAGCTTAAAACGGCATTTGCTGATGTTAACAGGGAGGATGGCATTATTTCTGATGATGTTAGCGAAGGTGGAAACGGAGACGGTCGGATTGTGTTGAATCGAAATACTTTGGAAGAGGATTTCAGAAAAGCTTACCTGGGAGGGGGAACCGGAGCGGTGGGCGAGAAAGGATACACGCCAATCCCTAAACCAAACTGGAGGGTTACCTGGTCAGGAGTTCAAAGCTTTATTCCTATTATTGGTGACAATATGAGAGCGGCCACACTTACGCATGGCTATACCGGAACCTACAGGCTGGGATGGAGCCTGAATACACTTACCGGAGTTCAGGATCCTCAGGGATTGGGTGGTTTTAGTGTTATTGACCGAAAAGAACTTTATGAACCCAACTCCATTAACGTAGAACAGCGTTTCTCACCACTCATTCAGCTAAATGTAACATGGGAATCGGATTTGAGGACGCAAATAAGCTTTGACCAAAGCAAAACAAGCAGCCTGGCTCTTTCAAGTCGTACGGTTACAGAGCGAACTTCCAAGGGATTAAGCACTTCAATCAATTATACCTTCAAGAATCTGACGATTCCGTTCTTCCCGAAAATTAAGAATAATGTCACGCTTACTATTAATGGCGGCTTTGCGGATGACACCGAAAGCAAGTACACCCTCAGTTCCGATATTGATGAGGTATTAAGTGACGTGAATTTTGTGCCTGATGTAAGCCAGTATGATTATACCGATCCATTTGTAACCGGTCAGCAGCGAATTAATGGGTCGGTCGTTATCGGGTACCGCTTCTCTCAAACGGTGACGTCCAACTTTGAATACACCTACACCAAAGTGAATCCGAAGTCATCGGCTTACTTCCCGCGAACGAATCATGAAATCCGGTTCAACTTCAAGATTTCCATTCAGTCCAGGTAAGCTATTCTTTTTTCCGGGAAGTGAATGTGAAGTACCCCCAACCGAAAAAAGTAGCCATCAGGCATAAGAGAGAAAGCCAGTTTCCAAATCGGGTGAAGAAGGTTTGGGTAGTTGAATTTTCAACGGTTCCCGTGAAGCCGGTACGCACCCAATAACCTGTTTTTTGGATAATAGCTCCATTGGGAGCAATGATTCCCGAGATCCCGTTATTGGCGCTTCGGGCAATCCAGCGGTCAAATTCAATGGCCCTAAGCCGTGCATAGGCAAAATGTTGATGGTGTCCGCTGGTATCACCCCACCAGCCATCGTTGGTAATGATGGTTAGAAAAGAGGCGTTTTGTTGAACAAAAAGCCGAATCCAGGATGGATACACCGAATCATAGCATACCAAACCGGGTGAGCTGAAGCTTTTGGTTTCAATCATATCTGGCCGGGTGCCTTTACCGAAGCCGGCTATTTCTCCCCAGTTAACCCAGCCGAAAACATCCAGTGCAGCCAGGGTTTCAACAAAAGGAATACGCTCTACAATGGGCACCAGGTTACCCTTCTCATAATCAGAGATAGTACCCTGGTCATCTACAAAAAGAGCGGCATTGAAAACATTGTAGGGCTCTCCGGTTCGCAGTGTTCCCCGGTAAAGTACCTCTGTGTCTTCCTGGTAGGTTTTATACAATCCGGTACCGACAATAAAATTTTTGTTCCAGACTCTGGCTGAGTCGGCGATACGCAGAGCTGTACGGGAATCAGCGAAAATAAACCCGTCAATGGCATTCTCTGGCCAGATAATTAACTCTGTTTCGGGGGTGATCGTCCGCTCGGTGAGGGCAAATAAACTGTCCACGACCTCTGTTAATCCACTCATTCCTCCGTAATTTTGATAAGAATCATGATTGGGCTGGATGATAGCCACATGAGTTAGATCAGAATCTCCTTTTTTGGTTTCGCTTTCGTACAAAACAAACGACCAAGCAGGGAAAATCAGGAACACACCAATTGCAACATAGGCTAATTCTTTCTGTCTGGTCTTAAATACCTGATAGGCCAGTGCTGAACTCAAAACCACCCAAAAGGTAATGCCGAGATGTCCGGTAAAAGATATGTACTGAATCACCCCTATAAAATTAGACCATGCATTTCCGATTGAAAGCCAGGTCCAGGATAAATCCCATTGGTGATGTAAAAACTCATAACTAACCCAAGCCGCTGCCTGAAGAAATGCAATCAGAATGGGGGATTTCGTTTTATTAGCAAAGAATTTTGCAAGGCAAAGGGGAATGGTCATAAGCACGCTGTTGGCCAGTATGGCGGCAATACCGGCGCCCAGGCTGGCCATCATCAGCCAGTAAGTGCCAATCAGGTTCCAGACCACAAAGCCGGCGTAGCTATAATATGCCAGCTGCTTATAGGAATCACATTTATCCGCTAAATAAAACAACAGAATAAATGCGGGAAAATTTAAAAAGGAGAGATTGAGGGGAGGGAAGCTGAGGCCCAACAAAATTCCTGCTAAAACCGAAAGCACCCACTTATTTTCCGACCACCTTTTCAAAATCATTCTGAATATCCTTTACCTGATACAATTACCACGATTTCACCTTTGATGGAATCACGACTTTCAAACTCTGTTTTGAGCTCACTTATTGTGCCCCGGATTACTTCTTCAAATTTTTTAGTGAGTTCCCGTGCTACCGCTGCCAGTCGCTCGGGTTCAAAGTGTTCTTCCAGTTCACCCAAAAGTTTAAGCAGGCGGTTCGGGCTTTCATAAATAATGATGGTGAGTTCTTCTTCAGCCAGCTGACCTAATCGTTTCTGACGTCCTTTCTTGTGGGGGAGAAACCCCTCGAAGATATACCGGTCGCAGGGCAAACCACTGGCTACAACCGCTGTGGTTGCTGCATCAGGACCGGGGATTACACTTACGGTATGATTGCCATTCAGCGCGGCTCTCACTGCCAAAAAACCGGGATCCGAAATACCCGGCATACCGGCATCGCTGATTAAAGCCACGTCTTGTTGCGCATCCAGAATATTCATCAAATGACCGACTTTGTGGTGCTCGTTGTGCTGGTGGAAAGAAAAGGTAGGCTTGTCAATCTGGAACCGCTGTAAAAGATGACCGGAAGTTCGGGTGTCTTCACAAGCGATGTAATCAACCGACTGCAGCACCTCAACGGCCCGCGGTGAAAAATCCTGCAAGTTTCCAATTGGTGTAGCTACGATGTAGAGTGTGGACACGGTTTACCTCATTGATTAAAGTGCACAAATATCAAACTACCTCACTCCAAAAACAACTGTGATGAGGGTGATTAATGGGATGAACTGTGATGGTTTAGTTTTCATGGAAACGAAAGAGCGAATAAAAGAATCCTATCACATCAAAATCAAAAACATCACACCCATCACGGTCCGCTTTGGAATTTAAAAAGAGGGTTGTATGTTTGTGGCGTTATAATTGAATGTAAACACTTATCATAAATACGAATATGAATTTTCAACCATCCGGATTAAATCACATCACCATAAGAGTAAACCGCATCGATGCTTCCAAAGAATTTTATGGTGATATTCTTGGCCTTGAGCTCGTAAAGACTATGGGTCAAAGCATGGCTGTGTACCGCATCGGGAAAGAAGACACCCTGGTTATAGTGGAAGCTGAAACAAGTTATGATCCGACTTCACGGGATTTTCGGGTAGATCATTTTGGTTTTTATGTGGATGAACCTGAGCAGGTGGATGAACTGGCCAAATACTTCCGCGAACAAGAAGTGACGATCATGAGCGGGCCTGCAAACCGAAAGAAAGGCCGGTTTTTATTTGTGGCTGATCCCGATGGGAATATGATTGAATACTTTTATGAAGAAAAAGAATGAGATAGAGCAGGAGCTGGACCAGAAAGAGTTCGAAAATGATATCGGGAAAGATTTAGCCCAGCAATATCGTAAGCTGAATATTGAAGAAAAGCTGCGAGAGGATGCCAATAAGTACGTGGTGAGTCTTCTTTACTTTACTTCAACTTTGGTATTTTTCGAAGTCCTATGGTGGCTGCTGTCAGCTATTTTAGTTCCCATTACATTAGGCATACTGGGAGCATTCTTTGAGACCATGACACCTTTTATGCATGTCGCCTTCCTGATTATGGCCATCAGCTCGGCCTTTACCTGGAAATCACCGATCATCTACATCCTGAAGTTAACGCCCAATGGCTGGTACGGCTAAAACTCTACCGATTCAGATAATAGGATGTTCTTACAAGGAAAAGATGGCTGATTCCACCATCGCTGAATATATCTTGTGTGCGATACTGAAGACCCAATTCAAATTTTTGCTTTGAATTGAAGTACCAGCCCAAACCAACGGAAGCACGGTTTTCGGCATCCGCTTCATCATTATTAAAAGCGGTCATCATTTCGTCTTTTAGAATCAGGTACTTCTCACCGGGATCCAGCTTTTCACCTTCCAGGGGGAAGTCATAGCTTAACCGATAGCGTAAACGGTTTTGGTAGGAACTTGACCGAACGCGTTGTTCAAGCCGCAATCGGTGAGCAAGTCGCCGATCGCCCAAATAAGAAACAAATCCTACCTGTTGCAGAAACCGGTGTTCGTATTGATAGCCATCAACCATTGGAGTGGAGAGCCGGTAATAATAACCGCCGCCGATTTTAGTTCCGGCTGAAAGTCCGTAGGAAAATGTAAACTGAGGTTCGATATACCGGATGGCGCCTTCGTTGTCAAAATCCCTGATAGAGTTGAAGACCGAAAGCTTGGTGTTGAAGCCCAGCCGGTCAGAGGATTTCCAGGAATACGATAGTTCCGGATTCCAGATAAGATCCGCTTGCTGCGAAAAGGCACAAACCGGGAGCAGAATGGCTGCTGCCAGGAGTACCTTGAATTTTAAAAAGTTCATGTATTGTATTACCAAATATTATCCAGCGAACGTCTCACAATTCTACGTTTCTGAATGAAATTACCGTTTACATCAAACAGCATTTCAAATGAACCGAGTTCTGTTTTGTTTTGTCCGTCAATTTCAATTTCGTAGCGAATCAACAGGTCTTCGAAATCTTTTTCGAGAATTTCTACTAACATCTGTTCATCATTGTTTTCGAAAGCTGAGAACTGACGCTGAACTCTGGTAAATCTGAATGTCGTGTACTGATTATTTATTTCTTCTGTGATGGTGTTCCGTAAAGCAAGGGGAAGTTCTTCGAACTCGATAAGCTGCTCAATGTCAATGAGCGAACCCGTAGCATCAAATTCGATACTATACAAGTGACCTTCCCAATTCAGCTTTACTTCATAGCTGATCATTTCACCGTCTGATTGGCGGTAAAAATCTGCTTTTTTTTGCTCTTTCCAAAATTGATTTATCAATGATAAAGCTCTGGCGGGCAAGGCATCACGATCGATGGATTTTTCAACCTCACTTTTCGTGTGCTGAGCGGCACCAAAGCGGGTAGAGAAGATCAGCAGAATCGGCAGAAGTAATAGTATTCGGTAATACGTTTTCATACGGGAATATGGAAAACAGATATTACCAAATCTTTAATACAGGGTTAAGCGTGGATAAAGGGTGGGTATGCTAAGGCAGATCACAAAAGTTTTTAAAAAAAATGCATCCTCAAAACAGATGGGTTAAATTAAGCCGATATCTCATCAAAAAATGAACCTATTCTATGCGCAATGTTAGTATTTCCGAAAAAGCCTCATTTAATCTCGACGTTCCCTACAAGCTGATTGAAACGGGAGATAAAGGAAAGAAACCCCTCATAGTTTATTTACATGGTTACAACCAAAACATAGAATATTTTGAGAAGAAGGCGGAACCTATGTTAACTCTGAGGGCGTATCATTTATTCATTCAGGCTCCGTATCCCATTTATGACAAATCCCGAAATCGCAAAGTAGAAAAGTGGGGGAGAGCCTGGTATCTGTACGATGGCAGCCAGGAACAGTTTATAAAGTCTATGGAAAAAGCTTCTGTGTTAATTCAGGATATTATTGAAGATGTTAAAGAAGAGTGTGAAGTAAACCGTTTAGGTGTGTTCGGTTATTCGATGGGTGGGTACCTTGGGGGATACTTTGCCTTGTCGCGCTTTAAGCACGTAAACGATTTGATTGTAATTGGTGGACGCATAAAAACAGAAGCATTCGAAGGACAAAGAGAACAAGCCAAACACATACATATTTTGGCCCTTCATGGAGAAGATGATGACAGTGTTTACCCGGATCCGCAGAAGAAATGCATAGAACTTTTAAAGCAGGAAGGATTTAATGCTGAGTTTAAATTAGTTGAAGCTGGACATAAACTTGAGCCAATTTTTATAGAAAAATCAAAAGACTGGTTGAAGGAATCAGGTTACGTTGAATCAAGTTGAATTTTGTTATACTTTAGTCTCTAATGTTTGTTAAGTTATTTTAATTAAGCTATTGCAAAGCAGTTCATAAATCATTACGATACCCCTGAAAACCGCTACAAAAAAACCCTGCGAAGTTACATGAATATACTAGTAATCGAAGATGATCCATCTGTCCGTACGCTTGTAAAAGCTGTACTGGAGCACAACGGAAACTCAGTATCCACCGCTGATAACGCGACCGATGGTGAAGCCAATGCTGTAGGGAATGATTTTGATATGATCATACTCGATTTGGGTTTGCCGGATGGGGATGGCTACGAGGTGTGTAAAAACATCCGTGACAAGAATGTCACAACACCGGTTCTGATTCTCTCCGGCGAGCAGGAAACAGATGTAAAGGTGAAATGTTTAAAGGTGGGGGCAGATGACTACCTGACCAAACCCTTTAACACCGAAGAGTTGATAGCCCGAATGGATGCCATTAAACGGCGTACAGAATCGGGAGGTGAGCAGCAGCTTACCTGTGGCGAGCTTAAGGTAGATTTACTTAAGCGGGAGTTCTCCATTAAAAGTGAAAAAGTTCAGCTCACCAATAATGAATTTAATCTGTTGGTTTACTTCCTCAAAAACCGAAACCGGGTAATTACACAAGAAGAACTGGCGGAAAAAGTATGGGATATTCATTTTGATACCCAGACCAACTATATCAATGTGTACATCAGTTATCTGAGAAAGAAAATCCGCGAACATTCTGAGGTAGACTACATTGAAACCATTCGCAAGAAAGGATTTGTATTCCGTTGCGAATAATTATTTAAATGAATTTATCAGCCTCGTATGCTATAGCCGTGTACGAGGCTTTTTTATTTTTAGCTTATGGATGCATCTACAAGACGGGCGATAACGGAACACTTGAAAGATTTTGCCACAGTGGCACGATGGGAAAAGATCGAGGAGGTTGTTCAGCAACGAACACGGCACATTACCGTAGTCGTCGAGGATATTTATCAACCTCATAATGCCAGCGCGGTGTTGCGGAGTTGCGATGGGTTTGGTATTCAGGATGTACACATTATAGAAAACTCCAACACCTTTGATGCGTCCACACAGGTTACAATCGGGGCCGACCAGTGGCTGACTTTGCATAGGTACAGAGAAAAGCGGAAAGATAATACCAAGCTTTGCTTGAATAGCTTAAAGGAGAAGGGCTTTAGAGTGATTGCTACCTCTCCGCACGAAAATGACACCAACCTGAACGACTTACCCCTTGATCAGAAAACGGCGCTCGTATTTGGAACCGAATTGGATGGTATCAGTGAGCGGGCGAAAGAAATGGCGGATGGTTTCGTTAAAATCCCCATGGCCGGCTTCAGTGAGAGCTTTAATATTTCGGTGAGTGCTGCGGTGTGCCTGTATAACGTAACCCGCCGGCTAAGAGCCTCCGATATAAACTGGAAGCTCTCTGAGGAAGAACTGGAAGAGTTAAAATATCTGTGGTTAAAAAAATCAATTAAAGCCGGCGAACAAATCGAGAAGGCCTATCTTCAGGAAAGAGGGATTTCTCTCTAAAGTTACCACGGCAGCTTTTCTTCAATGTCGGCTACGGCATAGGCAAACACGGCCATGGTGGCTGCGCATTCGTTAAAATCTTCCTTATCCAGTTTATCCATGGTATCGGCGGCTGTGTGATGATACCAGAAATAGCGGGAGCCGTCGACCACCAGGCCCATTCCCGGAACGCCATCCCGCATCAGAGGACCAATATCAGCTCCGCCTCCGCCTTTGTTAACCTTCCCTGATTCTATGGGATCTAAGGTAGTTCCTATTTCAGAGAGTATTTCGTAGGCCCGTTCGCTGCCGGTAAATCCAAAACCGATTGGGTCAAAAACGCCGGCGTCCGATTCGATTGCCAGGACATGATTCTCCAGAGATTTTTCATCTTCCTTTACCCATCGGTGATATTCTTCGGCACCTCGCAGCCCGTTCTCCTCATTGGTCCATAGCACAACCCGAATGGTTCGCTTTGGCTTGATTCCCAATTCATTCATTAACCGAACCGCTTCCCATGCAGCGATACAGCCTCCACCATCGTCCATCACACCCTGACCAACATCCCAAGAGTCGATATGGCCCCCCATTACAATAATTTCGTCAGGAAATTCTGTTCCTTTAACCTCGGCGATTACATTTCGGGATTCAGTATCAGGGAAGGTTTCGGCCTGAATATTCAGATTGATCTCAATCTTTTCACCCCGGTCATATAAACGCTGTATAAGCATGGCGTCTTCAATGGTGATGGCTGCATGGGGGATCTTCTTCACTTCCTCATCATAGTACATAGTGCCGGTATGGGGAGTTTGCATAGAATAAGGACCAACCGAGCGAATGACACTTGCCACTGCACCGTGTTTAGCTGCTTCAATGGCTCCATTCACCCTATACTGGACGGTACGGCCGTAGGACGTAAATTCAGCGTTATAAAGAACAATCTTTCCCTCTACCTGATCTTTAACCTTCTCCAGTTCGTCAAAACTTTTAACCACAATAACTTCAGCTGATAATCCACCTTCGGGAGTGGCCACGCTGCCTCCAAGACTCAGCATGGGCAGATCTTTCTTTCGTGGTGAAAGTAAGGTGGCCGACTCCTCGCCGCGTACCCAATGCGGAACCATCACCGGCTGGGTCCACACTTTATCAAAGCCGTCTTCCTGCATGGTTTCCACAATCCAGTCGATAGAGTTTTCAAGATTCTCAGAGCCGCTAAATCGTGGCCCAAATGTATCAGCCATGTAGGTCAGGCGTTCCCAGGCTACATCACTTCCCATGGCTTTTTGAATAAGTTGTTGAGCATGCTCTTTGTGCTGATTGTTGAGCACCGATTGTGCCTTCATAAAGTTTGGAGACAGAAGGAGTGCAGAGAGTAGAATGGGTAAGATGTATTTCATGGGATCGATTGATTCATTTTGGTGGACGAATCAAAGAAAGGGAAAAGGGATGTTCAATGCCACAAAAAAACCCGAATATGAATTATATGCGGGGCTGATACATTGGTTAGTCGAGCGAGTTTTTATTAGTCTCGGAAATTTCTTTGAACATGGCATACTCTTCCGGGGAAGTATCTGCGAAGAGATAGTAGATTGGATCTACCGGTTCACCTTTGAAGTGAACTTCGTAGTGGAGGTGTGGCCCTTCAGAAAGCCCTGAATCGCCCGCCATACCAATTTGTTGACCACGCTCTACTTTAGATCCGTTTTTAATTCCTTTGCCCAAACCAGAGAGGTGAGCATACAAGGTTTCGAAGCCAAAGCCATGATCTACAATTACCACAAGACCGAGGGTTCCTTTACGACCGGCAAATCGGATTTTACCGTTTCCGGTTGTGAAAACAGGGTCTCCGATATCAGCGCGGAAATCTAACCCGTTATGACGACGGTTATATTTCAGAATTGGGTGGTAGCGAACGCCATAACCGCTAAGTAAAATACCTGAGGTCGGTTTGATGGCCGGTATATGGCTCATCTTCTCTTTATTTACATTGTATTGGCTTTTAATTTCTTCGAAGCTCAATTTCTGAATACCAATACGCCGCTCGAGGTTATCAACTTTGGAAGCTGTCCATTTTAACAATTCAGAGGTGGACTCGTTGTACACGTCAAATTCATCATAAGGATCCGAACCACCTACACCGGCCTGTCGTTCTTCGTAGGAAATTTGATCCATCCCCAAAACCGAACGATACATTTCGTTGTCTTTCTCAGCAATGGCTGTGATTTGTTCATCCAAATCAACAAGGGCATCTTTAGTACTTTCCAGCTGTTCGTAGAGGGCTTCGTTTTCGGCTTTAAGGGCGAGTTCAGCCGGGGTTCCTATATAAGTAGAGAGGAGAATAATACCGATGCCGGTTAAAACCACACCGGACAAGATCCAAATAGAAAGATTATAAACAACCTGTTCAAGGCGATTGTACTCAATAGGTACAAATTCGCAATTCGTTTCGTCGTAGTAATAGTGATTTTTTATTGACATATACTAACCTTGTTCCAAAAACTTGCCTAAGATAGTAACCTTCGTATCACATTCAAAGAGTAAGCCGGAACTCTAATGTTACAGTTATTCAATATCGCCTTCAAAGTATTCGATGGCTCTTTTAGGAGTCATGTCCCGTCCTTTTGTCTTTTCGCCGATGCTCGATTTAATCCTTTCCTGGAATGCTTTTGCGGGATCGTACCCATAATGTTTCAATAAATAATTCATGGCAATTACCTCGGCAATCACCGTAATGTTTTTACCCGGGGTGATGGGGAGGTGGATAAGGGGAATTTCCAGTCCCAATACATTTACTGAGTCATGATTTAAACCGGTTCGTTCTACCTCGCGGGTTTCATCCCACAGGGTCAATTCTAAAACTACCTCTAATCGTTTTTGGTATCGGATAGCGCGAATCCCAAACATCGACATCACATCCACAATACCGAGCCCTCTGATCTCCATGAAATGCTTACTCATTTCTGTGGCTGATGACATCAGCACGTTGTTCTTTTTGGTGAGCATCACTACGTCATCGGCTACCAGGCGATGTCCGCGTTCAACCAGGTCGAGGGCAACCTCACTTTTACCAATTCCGGATTTTCCCGCTACCAAAATCCCGATTCCATATACATCCATCATGGAGCCGTGAACCATAGTTTGAATAGCGAACTGATCTTCCAGGAAATCCCGCAAAATGTACATAAACCGGGTGGTTTCAAGGGGGGTGGAGAAGATGGGAATGTTTGCTTCCTTTGCAATCTGGAATAAATTATCCGGCAGCTTATTGCTATCGGTGAGAAAGATTACCGGGATATCGAATTGAGTGATATTCCGGAACGACTCTTCCTGTTTGTCTTTACCCATGTGCTCCAGAAACTGGGTTTCTGTATTCCCGATAATCTGAATGCGTTGGTAGGTAAATAACTTTTTATACCCGGCAAGCGCCAATCCCGGTCGGTGTAAATCGGCTTCCACCACGTAATGGTCTTCAGCACAATTTTCAGAAACGCACGCTTCTAAATTGATATTAACGCGCTCGCGCAGCTTTT
Source organism: Gracilimonas sp. BCB1 (assembly GCF_040117685.2). NCBI lineage: Bacteria > Pseudomonadati > Balneolota > Balneolia > Balneolales > Balneolaceae > Gracilimonas > Gracilimonas sp. BCB1. Next base: position 26,719 of record NZ_JBEDYP020000016.1, read on the forward strand.
TAACAAGATAAGCCACGCTAATCTTATCCTTGCGCGGAATTGGGGCTTGGGGCGAAAATGGCATAGATTTTTAAATTATAAGTTTAGTTGACAGCGTGCATTTTTTCTTTGTACTTCTTGAGCTGTCGGCTCACGGTTTCTACCGCATTATGCACAGCCTGTTCGTAGGACCCGGCCGATTCTTTCGCCGTTAAAACTTTTCGGGGCACTTTTACAATAATTTCAGCCTGCTGCGGATTTTCATCGGAGGGAGTAGGTTGCAAAATAATATCGCACATTACAATCCGGTCATAAAACTGTTCCAGTTTCTCTACGCTGTCTCTGCAATATTGTTGAAGATCGGCGCTGGCTTCAAAATGGCGTGCTGTGAATGTAGTTTTCATACTTCTACTCCTAAGTTAATAGTTATGTAATTATTACGTTTTTGCTCTTGGGTGGGCTTGCTCATACACATTTTTAAGCCTTTCCATGCTTGTGTGGGTGTAAACCTGCGTTGCCGCTAAGTTGGCATGCCCTAAAAACTCTTTGATGATTCTTATATCCGCTCCGTTGTCTAACATATGGGTTGCAAAACTGTGCCTTAAAACGTGTGGACTTTTCTGGGTGACTTCACTGGTCTGTTTTAAATAATTTTCTACCATCGTTTGTACAGACCGATCATACATACGCTGACCGCTTGCAGCAATGAACAGTGCTTTTTTTGCATCGGTATCGGTACGTTCTCCATATAATTCCGGTCTTCTTTCAATGAATTTTTTTAAGATGGAAGCCACGGTATTACCCAATGGAATAATCCGTTGTTTATTGCCCTTACCCTGAACAGTAACTTGCCGTTGCTTTAAGTCGATGTCTGTAACATTCAGTCCGGTCAACTCACTTAGCCGCATTCCGGTTCCATAAAATAGCTCGAGGATCGCCCTGTCCTGAAGTCCGCTTGTGGTGTCGGTATCCACGCTATCCATCATGCGGGAGATGTCTTGCACGGTAGCTGTCTTGGGTAGAGTCTGTTCTTTCTTGGGAACAACCAGCAGATGGGCTGGGTTTTTGTCAATGTATCCCCGCTTAAAGCAGTATTTGAAAAAAGACCGGAGTGCGGCCACCTTACGTGCAATGGATGTTTTTGCCAATCCCTTTTCTGAAAGATCTCCCAGCCATAACCGGATGTTTAAACGGGTGATCGAAGAAATATCAACTTGGTCCTCCGTCTGTTCATTTACGCCAGCTGTGAATTCGAGAAAAGAGGTCAGGTCATTTTGATAAGAGGTAATAGTATGTTCCGAAGCATTTCGTTCTACACTCAGGTATTTCAGATATTTCTCGATCAATGCTTTCATACATCCTAAATATGTCTATGTATCTGCAAAAAAGAAAACACTTATTAGTGAAGAACAGATAAATTTTTAACCGACTTCGCGACCTTTCCAGCGGGCTCTTTTCCCGGTGAAGTAATCCCATAAGCACCGAATCCCAAGCACTTCATACCAAAGTATGGTTACAGGCTGCAAAAGGCTTATGAATGGATTCCACCCAAACCGGAAATCCAGTAGCCAGCGTTGAATCAGGAAAATAGCAATTAGTATACCGGCAAACGTCCGGGTGTCAGATTCCCCAAACAGCAATGCCAGGAATGGTACTACAAATACGATGAATTGCATGGTGGCCATAAAAAGGAAGAGGGAGACGTTTCTGCCAAAGCCCACAAAGAAATTCTTACGGAGCCCTTCAAATAATTCTTTATGAGAGCGATACATCCGGCAATTCACAGTCCCAACCCCATCAAACATTGTGATGGTAAGCCCGTACCGCTTTACGGTTTTTGCCAGCTCCACATCTTCCACAATTTCTTGTTTAACGGATGAATGTCCGCCAATCCTGGAATAGGCTTGTTTGTTGAAGGCAATAAATTGTCCACAGGCGGCTGCAAATTGAGGAGCCATTTTCTGCCGAAGATTCCGGGGAAGCCATTTGGGGTTTTGTTCTACATACTTTGCAGGTAACAGCGTATAAAGCCCGTAATATATCATAGGGATAATCAGCTTTTCCCAGAAGGTAACCACCTGCTGTTTCGGCCAGACGGTGATTACATCAGATGTTCGAAGCGCCTGAACAGCTTTTGAGATCGCGTCTTCTTCCAGCCACACATCAGCATCAATAAAGACGAGATAGGAACCCTTTGCGTGTTCGCTCAACTGATGACAAGCCCAGGGTTTGCCCAGCCAGTCATCCGGTTTTCGCGCCCCTTTGAGGTGGTGCAGGTTGTTTATGATTCCGCTTAGCTTATCCAGTATTGCCGTGGTTTGGTCGGTGGAGTTGTCGTCAAGCACGAGCACTTCAAAGTTCGGATAATCCTGTTTTAAGGCCGAAGTGACACAATGTTCGATAACCGCCTCCTCGTTGCGTGCGGGAATACAAATGCTTACTAACGGTGCTTCACTGACTTTAGATGTTAAGGAAGAATGTTTTGAGAGGGAGCGGAATTCAAACCAGTTTCGTACAAAAACAAAAACCGTAAAACCGATATAAGTAGCTGCGATGTAAAGAAGTATGTCCATTGAACGAAAGTTAGCAAACAGAGCGTTGCCGTTCACCAATACGATTATTTTATTTGACTATGAATATATCTACAAATGTCAGGCATATAACTCCGGATTTCAATAAGTCGTTCGGTGGATACGAATGGTGGTATTTCGATGGGCTCAGTGAAGATGGTCAACAGGGATTCGTTATCATTTTCTATCAAACAAACCCATTTTCAACCCAATACATACGAGATCTGGAAGGGGATAAGGTAAAGGAGGCTTCCTATCCGGCCATTAGTGTTTCACTGTATAAGGGTGGAAAGACGGTGTACTACAGCTTCCTTGAGTACGAAAAGGATGAGTTTAGCTGGGATGAAGACAAGAAAAAGCTTTCGGTTCAGAATGATTCTGTTAGCTACATCTTTGACGAAAAGGAAGCCGGATTTAAAATCACCTTAAATCAGCAGTTGCCATCGGGGCATAAGGTTGAAGGAACGGTTACCGGAAAAGCACAGCCAGTGAATAAGAGTCTGATACAATCATCAAGCGAAGACCGGCACAGTTGGAATTTGTTATACCCTCAGGTATCAGTTGTGACAAAGCTGAACATGATTGGCAGGAATGGGGAAGAGGAGTTGAACTTTTCGGGAGCAGGATATCATGATCATAATACAGGACAAGAACCGATGAAGGAGAGCTTCCGGGATTGGTATTGGGGGAGGTATCACTTCAAGGATTTCACCCTCATTTATTACCTGATGCAAAAGAGGAACACCGAGCAGTTTGAAGCCTGGCTAATCGACCGGGAAAATCAGCAGGTGTTAGAGAAATTTAGCGATGCAGAAATGAGCTATTTTACCCGAAATTGGTTTGGATTGAAATCAGCCCGAAAAATTGAGTTAAAAGCAGGCAAAACCATTGTAAATATTCAATGTAGAAATAAAATTGATGACGGCCCTTTCTATCAAAGATTTAGAGGTGAATCAATTGTAAACTATAAGGGGCAAGTTTATGCAGCACATGGCTTTTCAGAATACATACATCCATCTAACATCTACAATAGAGTCTTCTGGCCGTTGGTAAAAATGAGGCTGAATGATAATCAACAGAACCCACACTGGGTGCAAAAATCCCGTCTTATGTATCCATGGACGTGGTAACCTAAATTATTTAGGCTAAAATTGCGGTTTGAAGCCTTCATCTGAAAATCCGGCAACATGCCTGGTTTCCTCATTTAAACGCTGAATATCTGCTTCAAAAAGAGAAGTTAATTCATTTCTGCTCATATACTTATCATGATCAACTGATTCTCCTATTGATAAATATAGCTCCGGTTTGCTGCTTCGGAGAAAGTGAGCATGAATATGGATGGGAACGTAGTCAACATGCTCCGTTTTAGTATATAGCCAGGCCAGGCCATCTTTGAAATCAGGAGCTGAATCTGAAGCCGGAGTAATGGTTCCTTCCGGGTAAATAAACAGGCAGGAGTTTTCCCGTTCCAAAGACTTAACCGCATAACGCAGCGATTGAATGGAAGCCTTCGGGTTTTCCAGGTTAATCGAGAAAGCTCCGATCTTGCTGAAAAACGTGTACTGCTGCATCTGCTTGTCTTCCATCAGGGCCCGCGCTTTTTGATGAAAGATATTTTCGTTTAGATAAAGTGGGATTAGTCCATCCCACCAGAGATTATGATTTAAGAAATAAACGGTACGGGAATTGGGTTCAGGATGGTATTTCTGCTTAATCCAGAGTTGTTTGAACCTGCGTTTAAGAGACCAGCGGGTGTATTGGTCAAAAAACCAGATGAAAAAGCGGGATTCGTCTGCGGGGATGAAATTCAATGCGTTCTTTTTTTGGTGATAATAGGGGGTTGTGTCTTATCTTTCAATTATGAAGAAGTACAGAGGCACACCGATCGTTCAAATTACAGACACGAAGATAGAAGAATATGCCCGTGAGATGACCACACCGGAGTCAGAAGGCGTTAGAGCTCTGGTAGAGTCTTCTGATGTGGAGTTGGAATACATCGACATGCTGAGTGGAAATTTGGTGGGCCAGATGTTGCGGATGCTGATACAGGTAAGCGGAGCAAAGCGGATTCTGGAAATCGGAACCTTTACGGGTTATTCTGCTATCGTGATGGCAGAGGCTCTTCCGGATGATGGGGAAATCATTACTATAGAAATGAACCTTCGCTATCAGAAATTGGCTTCAAAACACTTCCGGCAGTTTGATCATCAGAACAAGATAAAGCTGCTGGAAGGTAATGCACGGGAATTGGTTGCGGAACTGAGTGGGGATTTTGATCTGATATTCATCGATGCGGATAAGTTGAGCTATGAAGAATACTTCAGTCAAACACTGCCGCTGTTAAAACAAGGCGGTCTGATGGTAGTGGATAATGTGCTTTGGGACGGAACAGTGTTAGATCCGGAAGATGAAAAAGCGCAAGCGTTGCATGAGTTTAACGAAATGGTCTCACAAGATAATCGGGTCGAGCAAGTACTGTTGCCTGTACGGGATGGGGTGACTATAATCAGGAAGAAATAGGGAATTATTAAGACATTCTTCAATAAGATGACATGGTAAATTCAAGAAACAGTTTTTACGGTTTACTTTTAGCAATGGTTTTTCTATCAGGGTGCATTGGGATGCTTGGTGATGAACCATTACCTGAATTAGAGATTGTAACTATTGAAAAAGCGTATAACGGCTACAATACAGATGCCCCCATTGAGATGGTGATTAAAAATCAGGGGGACTATGAAGAGATATGGGGTAGAATTTTTAAAAGTCGTCAACCATTTCCGCAACCGCCTCAAATTGACTTTGAAAGGCAGACTTTGATTATGATAATGCTTGATCTGAAATACAGCGGAGGGTACGAAATTACAGACCTGGAAGCGGTTAGAGGCAGTGATTATATTTCAATCAGATACAGGGAAGAACATCCCGGAAAATATTGTGGTGTTACGGAGGTACTTACAAAGCCATTTCACTTATTTACGATTTCAGAAAAGGGGTGGCCCGTGAGATTCAACAAGATGGAAACGGTTTATCGTGATTGTAAAAACTGATTTAATTAAAGCCGGTATTCGAGGTTACTGATAATAGTGCTCGAATACCGACTTATTAAATCATGAACCAACTACAGAGCCCTGTACCACTGTAGGAATGGGAGTGGGAATGATAATAACTCACCATCTGCTGCAACACCGGCAAAGCCAAGCTGAAATGCTTTCTTAGGGCCGGAATGTAGTCTGATAGCAGGAATAATTAATGCAGCAGCTTCACTATCTTCCATGACTACGAAAGAATCGAAAACTAAGCTTACCCGGTCACTAACTCGGTTCATTCCGGCTAAAGAAAAAAGAGCACCCCCTCCTGAACTCCCGGGTCCAAATACAGCACCATAACCAACAGAAAGAGATATATTTTTATCGATTTCTCCAATAGTAACTGAACCGAATGGTAGTGCGATTCCATAATCAGGTGATGCCCAGGAGCCGGTTCCTAAAAGAGTACCCAAAGCAACTCCGACATTATTCTTTTTCACAAGGCTGTATTTTGCAGAACCAACAATAGGTGAACCAAACCAGGTGGTTACCAGGCCAACTCCAAAGTCGTCACTGATTCCAAATTGCACATCCGGTCCGTACAGGTTCCAGATAATGTAATTTTCTCCTTTTGAAATGGGGTTTGCATTGGTGGAGATGTAATAACGGGTGGCAAAGGTATTTTCCCTTCTAAGACGGCCGTCATCGGTTATTTCCTCGCTGGACAACTCTCTCATTTCTTTTATTTCATGCTTGGGAATAGCTATTTCCCCGAGCTCTTTTGTTAACAGAATGACTTCCCGGGCATCCTGTGAAATAATTTGCCCGACATATCTTGACCCGTCATTTTTTATGATGAGGTACGTTTTTGTGCTCTCGGTCTCTGTTTGAGCATGGATTTGGGTTGCTAATCCTACAAACAGAAAAAGTGAAAGAAAAGCGACCCACAGTTTAGATGATTTCATAATGTATCCCTGATTATTTGTTTGAACCGCTTAAACTAAAACAGATAAGCTTGTACAGCTGATTGTATTTGCAGTACCTTAAACGGTGAATAAATGTCTTAAATTATACAGTGAATAAAATAGCCGGACAATAAATATTTTATGCAGCAGCCCCCTTTGAAGGTATTGATAATTGGTAAGGTATGGCCGGAACCGGATTCCTCAGCGGCCGGCTCCCGAATGATGGAATTGATTGACGCATTTCAGTCTCAGGAATGGGAGGTGGTTTTTGCCTCGGCTGCTTCAGATAGTGAATTTGCCTTTGATTTAAATGCCATCGGAGTTAATAAAACCTCTATAAAGATAAACAACTCTTCCTTTGATTATTTTGTTTCTGAATTAGATCCAAATGTGGTTGTATTTGACCGGTTTATGACCGAAGAGCAATTTGGCTGGCGAGTAGCTGAACAATGCCCGGATGCACTTCGAATCCTGGATAATGAAGACCTTCATTTTTTAAGGGAAGCCAGATATCAGGCATGGAGGGAGGGCAGGGAATTTGATAACCGGGATTTGTTTAATGACAAAGCAAAACGTGAGATCGCCAGCATCCTTAGGTGCGACCTTTCCCTGATTATTTCTGAGTATGAAATGGAGTTGCTTGAAAACACTTTTGGGGTGAATAATAGTCTTTTACACTACATTCCTTTCATGTTAGATCAAATTGAAGAGAAGGGAGTAAGTAATTGGAGAGCATATGATAAAAGAAATCACTTTATATCTATTGGAAACTTTCTGCATGAGCCGAACTGGAATGCGGTGTTGTATCTAAAAGAAGAAGTATGGCCATTAATAAGGGCAGAATTACCCGAAGCTGAACTTCATATCTATGGCGCTTATCCCTCCCAAAAAGTTGAGCAGTTACATAATCCTAAGGAAGGTTTTTTAGTGAAAGGAAGAGCTGAGAATGCTAAAGAAGTGGTGAGCAGTGCCCGTGTGTTACTTGCCCCCTTGCGTTTCGGGGCCGGATTAAAAGGAAAGCTTATTGAGGCCATGCAATGTGGCACACCAAGTGTAACAACGGGTATTGGAGCAGAGGCAATGCATGGTGATTTATCCTGGCCGGGGTTTGTATCAAATGATCCGAAGGAATTTGCAGATTATGCTATTGAGCTTTACACAAACGAAGATCTTTGGAAGAAAAAGCAGAATAATGGTAAGGATATTGTAAACCATAGGTTTGATAAAGAAGGGCATGTAGTGAAGCTGATAGAGAGAATAAAAGCTCTAATAGAAAATATGCAATCCCATAGGCAGCAGAATTTTATAGGATCTATCTTACAGCACCATACGGTAGCCAGTACCAAATTTATGGGGAAGTGGATAGAGGCGAAGAACAGGAACACAGATTGATGGATTGTTGGATTTCGCTGATTACCACCGATGCAGAAAATGTCCTTCAATCTTTGAATTCTTGAATAGATAGTTTAATCAACCTCAAATGGTTCAATCGTCCGCTTGGACCATTACTTGTATCTAAAGCAAAGTAATAACCCCAAAGAAAGAATTAATAGAGTTCATATTCCAGCAGCCGTGCATCGATGGTAGAGTTGTAGAATTCAATGCGCTGATTGGTTCTGAGTCCGATATGTTTGGCCAGATCAAAGTTTCCGGTAAAAACGTATCCCCACCAGCCGGTGGCTTCCTGCTTAAAGTAATCCCCGATCCCTTCGTACACCGGCTCCAGTTCTTTTTCATTTCCAATGCGATCACCGTACGGAGGGTTTAGCATGATAATTCCGGGGTCGCCGTCTGGTATTTCTGTTTCGCTGAAGTCACATTTTTTAACCTCAATTAAGTGATCCAAACCTGCCGTGCGGGCATTCTTACGGGTGGCATTTACCGCTCGTATATCGTGGTCGGTGGCAATAATACGGCCTTCAAAATCTTTGGAGGCTTTATTTTTTAAATCCGACCGTAAATCATTCCAGCGGTCTTCATCAAAACCAAGAATGTGTTTGATGCCGTAATTGGGTCTGAGGAGTCCTGGCGCTTTATTAAGGGCCTGCAGTGCAGCTTCAATGGCAATGGTTCCGCTTCCGCACATGGGATTTATAAAGTGATTGCCGGGTTTCCACTTGCTGGCCAGAATCAGTGATGCAGCCAGCGTTTCCTGCATGGGTGCAGTACTGGTTTCGGTACGATACCCACGCCGTGATACGGATTCCCCGGATGTATCCAAATAGATTTGTGCCCGGTCATTTTTCCAGAATACAAAAACAACGCTCTTGTTCAGGTTAGGTCCTGAGTCGGGTCGGGTGCCCGTTTTTTTCCGGATGCGATCCACGATGGCATCCTTCACCTTCATATTGGCAAACTGCGTGTTCGTCACCGTCTTGTTTTTGATAAAGGAGGTGACACTCACATAGCCGTGCTTATCGATATAATCTTCCCAGGGAATTTTTACCAGCTCCCGGTACAGTTGATCTGCATTCTGAGGACGGCAGTCTTTGAGCCGGTAGTGAACCCGATGTGCGGTTCTCAGTGAGAGGTTCAACATCATACAGTCGTTCAGAGAACCCTCTGTTTCGATGCCTGCATGCCGTACTTTATAAATGGGGAATCCCAGATCTTCCAGCTCTTTTTTCAGATAGGGAGTAATACGTTTAGGGCAGGTGATGGAGATGGTACTTTTTTGGGAAAAATCGGCCATAGCAATGTTTGGTGTTTGGAGCAGATATAAAAAATGGAGTCCTTCTCTCGAAGAACTCCATCAATTACGTTTCAAAGAAGCGAAATCAGTTTATGATTTCAACCAATTCGATATCAAAAGTCAGGTCTTTACCTGCAAGAGGGTGGTTTGCATCAATAATGATGTTTTCCTCTTCTACTTTGGTAATTTGTACAGGTACAGGCTGTCCGTTTGGTTGGTTCAGTTGAAGCTGCATTCCAACTTCAGGCTCAATATCTTCAGGAAGTTGTTCACGCTCAATAGTTACTTCCAGATCATCTCTGCGCTCTCCATATGCATCGGCAGATTCAATATTAGCGGTGGTCTTATCTCCAACTTCTAAACCAACAACAGCTTTCTCAAAACCTGGAATCAATTTTCCTTCACCCAACGTTACTTCTAATGGGTCTCTTGATACAGAAGAATCAAAAACAGATCCGTCTTCTAATTTTCCAGTGTAGTGGACTTTTACGGTGTCACCGTCTTTTACTTTAGACAAAATAAATCGTTTGTTTTAGTTCATAGTGATTAAGTGCCGTAAGGTAAGGATATTTATATACAATTGACGGCGATTAAGACAGGTTTTAATGATTGAAACAATTAGTAATATCAATGAGCTCCTTTCAGAGGCTGAAACTATAGCTATTATAGGCTGCTCAGAGAATGTGTATCGCACCAGCAACTACGCAGCTCGGTTTTTGCAGGAGAGAGGATATCGTGTGATACCGGTGAATCCGGGTCCTGAAGAAATCTACGGAGAGAAATGCTACGATTCCCTCACCGACATTCCGAAAGATATCCAAATTGATATCGTGAATGTATTTCGTAATTCAGAATATGCAGCTGATGCAAGTCGGGACATAGCCGAATGGAAAAAGAAAACCGGACAAAACCCCGTTATCTGGACTCAACTTGATGTTTCATCCCCTGAAGCCGAGGAAATTGCCGAGAAAAATAAACTACCTTACATCCGTAATAAATGCATCATGGTAGAATGGGACCGGTATTTTAAGTGATGGGTTGATATGGTGATTTAATAGAGGGTTCTGAGATTAGATATCATGCTTTGGAGTAATTTTGCTATTGAGGTAAGCATCTCAATTCGTGCTTGCGAAGCCTCATCACCAATTATATGTCTGGATTTAAAATACCAGTCTCTTGCTTCTCTGGTGGATCCGAGCGCGATTTCACAAAACCGTGCTTTCTCTTTATTGGACAGTCTTGAAAAGCCTTCGGTTATATTTGCACTAATCGATCCGACGGATCTGTATAATTGATCTGCTAGTGCAAAATGCTTATTAGAGATAATTTTACTAGAATCTACCCAGCTTAAGTCGGATAGATAGAGGCTCAATCGATAAGCTTCTATTTTCCAGATTACGTCATTCTTTATCTGCTTTGGTACTTTTTGCTCCCATTCTTTAAATCGCATCACGTCAAACTTATTTCATTTCAATAAGTAAGAGCGATCATAACCAAACTCCTTACAAATAAAAACTTCCAATCACCACATCACCACATCACCCTATCACCATTTCACTTCATATTCACAAACTGGAGGGGGACGCCGAAGTCTTTGGCTTTCAGGTTTTTGATTACCGACTGTAAGTCGTCGATTTTCTTGCCAACTACCCGAACCTGGTCTTCCTGAATCTGAGGCTGTACTTTCACACCCATTCCTTTGATCTCTTTGGTGATTTTCTTCGCCGTTTCACGGTCAATTCCTTCTTTGAGAATCACATCCATTTTCAGGTGTCCATGGGATGTTCCTTCCGGCTCTTTATAATCCAAAACCTTTGAGCTGATGCCCCGCTTAATGAAATTCTTCGCCAGCATATCTTTTACGGCTTCCAGTTTCATGCTTTCTGCAGCCACCAGGTGGATCCGATTTTCTTTGTTATGGAACTCCACTTCGGTGTGTAACCCCCGGAAATCGTAGCGACTGTTAATTTCTTTAAGGGTGTTGTTGATGGCATTATCAACTTCCTGTGCATTTACTTTATTAACAATATCAAAAGAGGCCATGGGTATTCAGTTTATTAATTTTAAATGGGGTGATTTGGTGATAGGGTGATAGGGTGAAATAAGTCAAATACTCATCACTCATCACTCATCACTCATCACTTCATCACTTTATCATTCCAACTCTTCATATTCGTCAAATTCGTCTTTCTCCAGCTTTTCGGCAATCCTTTCAGACAGAATTTTTTCAACAAAGAGATGATCTTCATTGGGAATCATGGTTTTAAAACTGCGGATTTTCTCATTCCTTTTATACTCTATTTCAATAACCCCTTCAGAATACCAGGAATAGGTGAAAAACTGCTCCCAACTGATTTTACGATCCAGCAGTATCAGCCCGTTCTTCCTCAACTCTGGAACCAAACGGATAGTGAAGCTGTACGCCCCGATGGCGATAATGGATAAACCGGAGGTAACCCGAATAGGAGTAAAAGGGAGGTCCGAAAACAAGGAAGTTCTTTGTATCCCAAAAAGGATAATACCGATGGTTACCAGGCTTGGGAAAATGTCTGTCCAAAAAGACCGGTTCACATATACAATTTCACCGCAGTTGGTTTTCTGCTGAAATTGCTGGATGGCAGCCCCCATAAAAAATCCAAATAGCGAAGAATACACATTGGCCATGACAGCTCCGGCAATAGCTTCCGGGAAATACCCGATTTGGTGCATCCATTGCAGTATTAGAAAAAGGGTGAGCACACCAATGAGGGTGTACGATATATTTCGTGCGGTAAGTTGATCGAGATATAACAGGCGTTTATAACCCAGCCAGGTACTGATGGCGGCTGTTGCAATTGCTGATACAATTATCCAGATCATTGGTTAATTTTGCTTAGATATTTAACAGTAAAATACATATTTGATGGACGCATCCACAACGCCAACGGGCATTGAAGTTAGTAATAAAGATCAGGTTCTGGAAATATCCTGGGAAGATGGGCATACCACTGTTTTTCCACTATATGGACTGCGAAAAAATTGCCCTTGTGTAATGTGCCGGGGTGGACACGGCAGCATGGGAGACTTTGAGCCTGAAGCTTTTTTTGAAGAAAACCCATCTCGTATTGAAATCCGGAACATAGAACAAGTTGGAAATCATGCTATACAGATTACCTGGGGAGATGGTCATAATTCCGGAATGTACCAATGGAAAACTTTACGATGGCTGGATCCTGAAAATCACCAGCCGGATTCGAATAAAAAATAGAAAAGACTACGATTTTTGAATCGCTTTCCTGAACTCATTCTTGAGCAGACTTTGGAAGTGATAAACGCCCTGTTCCCGTTTTACCGAAAACCGACCCTGATCATATGCACGGGATTGAAGTCCGCACTGTACGGCTTCACAAATCTCAACATCCTCAAGCTGAATATCGTGGCTGTACGCGATGTCGTCGTCGATGAGCCCTGATTTCTGCTTTGCTTCTACATCATCATAAAAATAACTGAAGATGACTTTACATTTTGTAGGTGAAACGGGCACTACGGTGTTTACCTGTAGTCTTCCGGGCAAAATGTTGAGCATCATATTTGGAAAAATGAAATAGTAGTAGGCTTCACCGCCATTCTGAGAGTACATACTCTCTTGTGCTTTAAATGGACTATGTTGCAGAGAATGCCAGGTTTGGGTTTCAGTAACATACTCACGGTAGTCGAGTAAATTTGCAAGTTCAGGGTGCACAATCGGGATATGATAACCTTCCAGAAAATTATCTACATACACTTTCCAGTTACATTCTACATCGTAAACATGCTCCGAGTGAAATTGTAAGTCACCAAGGTTGATGGGGGATATCCGTTTCTCAATTCCGGATAACAGTGAGGATAATTCGGGGGTGGTTTTGCTTATTCTTGCAAATATGAGTCCCTGCCAAACTTTGATTTCTACCGGTTCCAATCCGAAATCTTTCTTGTCGAACAACTCAACAAGGTTCCAGTCAGGTATTCCGCGGAGTGAACCGTCATCGAGGTAGGTCCATCCATGATACTGACACTGCAAAACCGTTTTGGTTCCTTTCTTTACGGCCAGCGGTCCGCCCCGGTGCTTGCATACGTTGAAAAAAGCTTTGACTTCATGGTCTGCCGTTCTCAGAATGATTACAGGATTCCGGGCAATGTTGGTAGTATAACTATCGCCGACTTCACTGATTTGATTTTCATGACACACATACTGCCAGTGATTCTGGAATAAATAATGTTGCTCAAATTCGAATAAATCTGGCTCGAAATACCAGCGAGAGGGAATGGTTTTCGCTCTTTGTATGGGTTCAACGTTCAGATTTTCTTCGCTGAAAAGATTTTTACTGTTTTTTGCCATCATTTGTTTAGAATAAATCTAAATAAAGGTTAGTTTAGGGGCTCATCAAACATCTAACTACAATAATAAAATCAATCTTATGAAATCCACCCTATTTTCTCTCATTGCACTGGCAATGATTTTTGCTTCCTGTTCGGGACAGGAAGAAGTAAATGTGTATTCAGCACGTCACTATGATACTGATCAGGCGTTGTATGAAAAATTTACTGAGCAAACCGGAATCGAAGTAAACCTTATTGAAGGGGGTTCTGATGAACTTATCGAGCGTGTTAAAAGTGAAGGAATAAATTCACCGGCTGATATCCTCATCACTGTTGATGCCGGCCGGCTTTGGAGAGCTGAAGAAGCAGATATCCTGCAGCCGTTAGAATCTGAAACATTGGAAGAGCGCATTCCATCTTCTTTCCGTCATCCTGATGGACTTTGGGCAGGCCTTTCCAAGCGCGTGCGTGGGCTCGTGGTTAATCCTGATGCAGTGGAGAATTTTGAAGAACTGACCTATGAAGATTTAGCGGCCCCACGATTTGAAGGTCGTGTATGTATTCGATCTTCCAATAACATCTACAATCAGTCGCTGGTTGCTTCCATGATTGAAACCATTGGCGCTGAGGCTACCGAAGAATGGGCCGAAGGACTTGTGTCTAATTTTGCACGTGATCCCCAGGGAGGAGACAGAGATCAAATCAGAGGTGTTGCTGCTGGTGTGTGTGATGTAGCCGTAGCAAATCACTATTACCTTGCTGTAATGCTTACTGGTGATGATGAAGCAGACCTTGAAGCCGCTTCCAAGGTTGCATTCGTATTTCCTAACCAGGGGGAAGATGAGCGCGGTGCCCACGTTAATATCAGCGGTGCCGGTATTCTGAAAAATGCACCCAACAAAGATAATGCGATTGCATTTCTGGAATACCTGACTACAACGGAAGCTCAGAAATATTACATCGGAGGAAACAACGAATATCCTATCAATGACGAAGCTGAGAAGGCAGATGTGCTGGAAGAGTTTGGGGAATTCAAAAGTGATGCGGTAAACGTATCAGCACTTGGAAGAAATAATCCGGAAGCCATTCAAATCATGGACCGGGCCGGCTGGAAATAAGCCGCCTTCGGAATAACGAATATTGAACAAGGAACATTGAACTCTGAAGTAACCGCTTCGAAGTTTGGTGTTCCTTTTTTTTGTTTGGAGAAAACCCGTAAACGATGCTTACCTGATTGCATAGGAATATCCACCGTTCAGTGATCGATATCCTGCTGAGCGATCCCTAATGGTCTCAGCCGTGAACGGCATGCTTGCGTACTTGAATGCATGGTAATCACTACCAATGGGTGCCTCAATTCATGATCTATTCCGGTACACAAGCAGGGGGTTCAGCCCAGCGTGCGTCATCATGGGGTGAAACTACTGCGTTTCCGATTTCCTAGATTTGGCAATCGTCCGGCTGATAATGATAACCGGAATAATACCTACCAACACAATCATTAAAGCGGCTCCGGCTGATTCTGCCAATCGCTCATCCGAAGCATATCTGTACACCTGAACGGCAAGGGTGTCAAAGTTAAAAGGGCGGACGATCAGGGTAGCCGGCAGTTCTTTCATCACATCTACAAAAACAAGCAACCCGGCGGTGAGTAGTCCTCCAGACATCATGGGGATGTGAATCTTACGCAACACTTTGCTAAATGTATAACCCATTCCACGGGCGGCTTCATCCATGTTTGGGGTGATTTTCTCCATGCTTGCTTCAACCCCTCCAAACGAAACGGACAGAAACCGAACGAGATAGGCAAACACCATCGCAAAGATCGTCCCACTAAGTAGCAGGCCGGTTGAAAATCCAAGGTTTTCTCTGAAGAACGCATCCACGGAATTATCAAAAAGCCCGAAGGGGATGAGTACACCAACGGCGATTACCGAACCCGGAATAGCATAACCCAACGAACTGATTCTGTTGAACAACTTGACGGATTTAGTCGGGTTGAGTCGTGCTGAATAAGCCATAATTAGGGCAATGCCTACCGCGAGAAATCCTGTTATCGCTGAAACTGTGAAGGAATTAAAAGCCAGTTCAATAAACTCAAAATCAAGATGGCTCAGGTTTGAAAAGAACATCTCCAGTAGCAGTATGACCGGGAGAATAAATCCGGCTAAGACGGGCAGGAAGCACACTGTGAATGCTGACCATGATTTGAATCCCTTCAGCTTAAAGCGGTTTAGTCGTTTGAAGCGACTGGAGTTAGCTTTTTCATTACTTATTTTATTTCGTGACCATCGCTCCAGAATTAACAGCACTACTATAAAGCCCATCAAAAATGCTGCGAGCTGAGCAGCAGCTGGTCGTTCGCCCAATCCAAACCACGTGCGGTATATCCCGGTGGTAAAGGTTTGAACACCAAAATACTGTACGGTCCCAAAGTCATTCAGGGTTTCCATCAGGGCGAGGGCAAGTCCTGCGGCTATGCCGGGTCTGGCTACCGGCAGTGCCACCTTGAAGAAGCTTTGCCAGGTCGAATATCCCATGATGCGGCTGGCTTCCAGAAGGGAGGTAGATTGTTCCAGAAATGAAGAACGCGCCAGCATATACACGTAGGGGTAGAACGCCAGCGACATAATCAAAATAGCACCTTCAATCGATCTGATATTGGGAAACCAGTAGGCATCGATCCCCAAACCAAATAGGTTACGAATAGTGGTTTGCAATGGTCCGGCAATGTCCAGAAAATCGGTATAAATATAGGCCATCAGGTAAGCGGGAATGGCAAAAGGAAGGATGGAAGCCCACTCAAAGATTTTACGTCCAGGAAATTCACACATGGTAATCAACCAAGCAGCTGATACCCCAATCACAATCACCCCAAAGGAAACACCAAAAATTAATAGCAGAGAGTTTTGGATATAGTCTCCCAAAACGGTTTCGGCTAGGTGGCTCCAGATTTCACCGGATGGTGTGAAAATGGAGAATACAACTGTGAGTATAGGAACAGAAATCAACAGTGCGATCACCATGCTGAATATGGTCCACTTGGGTGATTTCTGCCTGATTTTGGAGGAATCGGGCCGCAAATTTTGAATAGTCGTATGTAGCGCTTTAAGCATGCCTTAAGATACGCTTATCTTAGCTTTTATCAGATCAGATTCCGAATTCATTTTTGAGAACAGATTGCGCTGCATTATATCCACACATACCGTGAACACCACCACCGGGCGGGGTTGAGGAGGAACAAATATACATTCCCTCAGCCGGCATTTTATAAGGATCCCATTTCAAAACAGGGCGCCCAAAAAGTTGTTTAAAGACCTGCGCACCACCATTGATATCGCCACCCACATAATTGGGGTTGTACTGTTCAAATCTCTGGGCTGTCATTGTTTGTTTGCTGATGATCGTATCCTTAAAGCCGGGAGCAAATCGCTCGATCTGGTTTTCAATTTCTTTGGTCATATTTCTGGTGGAACCGTTAGGAACATGGCAATATCCCCAGAGTGTATGTTTGCCCTCAGGAGCTCTTGTATCATCAAATAAACTTGGCTGTGATAGTAACACATAAGGTTTGTCGTGATGCTTGCCTTCCCAGATAACTTTTTCACTTTCAGCTATTTCATCAAAAGTACCACCAAGATGGAGTGTCCCGGCCTTTCTGCATTCCTCATTAAGCCAGGGAACCGGTTCTGATAACGCCCAATCGATTTTGAAAGCTCCTGGTCCATACTCATATCTTCTGAGTTGGTCCCGGCACTTTTTGGGAAGGTGATTAAAGGCAATATCAACAACCTGATGTGGTGTTAAATCAAACAGAACGGACTGTGAAGAGGGGATATCCGACATAGATGTTACTTCTGACTGTGTCTGTATTTCTCCGCCTTGTTTTTTGAATAGTTCAGCCAGGGCATTAGTAACCGATGCTGATCCGCCTTTGGCTATCGGCCAGCCAACCGAGTGGGCTGAACTTCCGAGGACCAATCCGAATGAAGCGCTAAAAGCTTTTTCAAGTGGAATAATGCTGTGAGCGGCACAACCTGCGAACAAGGCTTTGGCTCTGGCAGACTTGAACAGGGAGTCAGTGAGGTGTTTTGCTGAAAATTGCCCGTACCAACCAAATCTTGCCATTAAAAGCGGATGTTTGGGCATTCTCAGTGTTCCGAATATATCTTCAGAGAGATAATCCCAGTGATTAACAAACTCGCTGAACAGTTTTGAATAATTTTTTTGGTCAACGCCTAAAGACTCTGCTGTTTTTTCTAACGATCGATAACAAACGGCAGAATCTCCTTCAGGCAAAGGATGCGCATAGGGAATTTCGGGATGAATAAATTCGAGTCCGTATTCCTTAAGGTTTAACGTGTTCAGAAAGGGGGAGCCGGCCGTTGTTGGTAAAACGGCCGCACAAATATCATGTAAAAAGCCCGGCTCGGTGATTTCCTGCGTTCGGGTTCCGCCACCGATGGTCGGTTTGGCTTCTAAAACCAATACCTTCAATCCTTCCTGCGAAAGCCGAACGGCGGCGCTTAGTCCATTAGGACCTGAACCGACAACGACGGCATCGTATTCTGGATTGGGAGTAGGCAATGTTTATGGGTTTACTTTTTCCTCGGCCATTTTTAATGCATCATAGGCATTGATAATTCCACCGGTTGCTGACAGTTCAGAGAAGTGAATGGGTTCATCGGTTCCGGGCTTGTAAACCACCTGATCTACTTTGGTGACGGTTTTTAGCATAATCTCTTTGACTTCAGTAGCCGTTAATTCCGGATAATACGACATGATTAATGCTGCAACACCAGCCACAACCGGAGAAGCCATGCTGGTGCCACTTTCCATTTTATAATCATCATCCGGATAGGTGGAATAGACATCAACGCCGGGAGCAAAAAGATCAACGGTTTCCTTTCCATAGTTGCTGAAGCTTGCTACCAGCGTTGAATCAGATTCCCATGAGGTAGCTCCCACACTCAGGTAGTTTTTGGCAAAACCGCCGTTCTCGTAAAATCGGGTAGGGTAGGAGTCGGTGCTGTCCACATTGTCACTGCCATTACCGGAGCCTGAAATCATCAGGACTCCTACACTGTCGGCAAATTGCATAGCATCATCTACGTAAAATTTTTGAGGAGAATACCCTTTTCCGAAGCTCATGTTGATAACATCTGCTCCGTTTTCTGCAGCATACCGTATGGCGTTGGCCACATCTTTGTCGCGCTCGTCACCGTCCGGAACAGTTCGTAAAATCATCAATTCGATATCCGCAATTCCCATTGCACCCAGGTTGTTATCCCGGATAGCACCTACAATTCCAGCCACATGAGTACCGTGCTCGCTGCTCGGGCCGGTCACATCATTGTTTCCGTAAAATCGGTTGCTGAGATCATCATAATCATCCCCAACAATATCCCGGGGATTGAAATCAGGATTCAAGCCATAATTTGCTAATCCCTGCACATGCTCGTAATAATCTTCCAGATCCTGTATATCAGATTCGGTAGCCCCATTGCTTTTCAGGTAGTTCATGATTTGCTTGGCTTGCTGAACCTGCTGGGTATCGCTTGATTTGATTTTCAGGTCTTCTGCACTTAACGAATCGATGTTGGACACCCCGAGTGCCTGCTTGGCAAACATGATAGCCTGTCTTGACTGACCAACCTGTGTAAGTTCACGGTCATTCTGTTCTTTACGTCGTTCAAAAGCCGCTTTTATTTCCCGGTAATAGTCAAATTCATCCTGATTTTCTGTAGCTACAGAGTCTTTACTCATTCCCGCATACTCTTCACTAAGCTTGGCATAAAGCCGGGTAACTTCGTAGGTATCTTTATCAATATGAGTACTGTCGGGCCCACCGATGAAATTCCAGCCGTAAATATCGTCCACGTATCCATTTCCGTCATCATCAGTATTATTACCCGGAATTTCATCTACGTTCACCCAAATATTATCATTCAGGTCTTCATGGTCGATGTCGGTACCCGAGTCAATAATGGCAACAACTACCTTTTGCTTGGGAGATTTGCCAGCCAGGACATCAACATAGGCACGTTCAACTCCGGTTCCATAGTATGGAGTCGCATCGGAGGGGGTTAGATGCCATGTTTCCGTAGCTTTGATTTCCTCTGCTTCTGCTTCGGAAGCCATCTCGGTTTCTGTTTCTTTTTCAGATGAAGAAGTAGGTTCAGAGGTTGATTTGGTTCCGGCACAGCTCACTGTAAAGAGAGTGGCGAATAGAAGGGTGAAGAGCTTGGATGTGGGGTTCATAAAAATTTGCTGTAGATAATTTCAGATTTAAAATTAATAACGATCAGTTAGTCTTTTTCATTCTCAGGATCAGAGAATCGGCAAGTACCGTTGACCCGATAATAAACGTCAATACCATGATACTCGCAACAGGTTCCCAGATAATAAAACCACCAAAGGTTCCCAGTACGGCTCCCAAATACTGAATGTATCGGAGCTGGTCGTTACTGGCATTCTTGATCAATTTCTCGAGTTTCTTTTCATCGTACTGGCGCAGGTTGTCTTCCACCAATGCGTGAACATCAAGCTGATTGATAAGCTTATATAACAGGTTGGTGACCATTTCCTCAATCACTGAGCCGTGTTCGTCCAGCTTATCAGGAAGGTCGTCCAAAAACACATCCATTTTGTTAAGCCCGTTTTCGATACCGGTAGGGAGTTTAACCAGTGCGCTTTCAACGAGGTCCTGCATTTCCCGTCCTTTCAAAAAGCTATAGGCTTTGATAGCTACTTTCTCGAAGGAATTCTCATCAATGGCATCATCAATCTGCTGAATCAACTTCTTTGCTATGGATGAACGTACTTCGGGGTCGGCAATCATTTCTTCAACATAACTTACGACCAGGGTTTTAAGGTTACCCCGGAATTCGGGGTCGTCAATAATACTTCGTACGTAAATGGTGGCCTTTTCACGATATTTTGTAATAGCCTGCGACTCGTGAATTTTTTGCTTAATGATTTCCGGATTAATCAGGTCTTCGGAGACTGCACGTGCCAGCCGGTAAGCAATACGGTCTTTCTGAGCGGGAACAAGACCCTGCCCAGAATGGGACGTTTGTGGGTAGGTCTGAATAACATGGTGATTGCCAGCCAGTTGGTCAAAAAACCGATAAGCCCGCTAATGCTGATGATCCGTAAAAGCCCCTCGAAAGAAAAAGTATGTCCAAAGAGTTCTGCTGACATCCCGTTGAAATCCCAGAAGAAAGAAATGATGAAAACACCCAAAAGAAGGTAAGGGACAACAAATAGCAGATTCATTAACCACCGGTGTTCCGTCACTTTTTTTGGGGGGATGGCAAGTTCGCCCTTTTGTTCAGGGAGGGCAGAATGTTTCTCAACCTGTGTGCGAATGAGCTCCCAAAGCCGGGAACCATATTGCTTGCTCCGCTCTTTTATAATGTCTGTGTTGTCCTGTTTTTTCATCCGTAGTTTTGGACTGATGTACGCAGAAATTCCTTATTTGTTGGTTTCAGCGAGAGCTAAATATTTATTCTCCAGCTCCGTCATAGCTTCTTTTTCCTTGTCTGAAGAATCTTCGTAACCAATCAGGTGAAGCAACCCGTGAATAAAGATGCGTTGAAATTCTCTTTCTACCGGCTCCTTGAATTCTGCTGATTGCTCAATGATTCGGGGAGCACAACAAAATAGAGTGCCTTCAATCGCTTCATTGCCTTCCGAATCGGCTTCATCATCATAGCGGAAAGAAATAATATCGGTCACGTAATAGCGGTTCAGATGCTCTTTGTTTATCCGGACAATTTCCTGTTCATCCACAAATACGAGTTCAACCAAAGAGAAAGCAGCATTTTCTTTATCTGAAATTATATGCAGAATTGTTTCTGCCTTTGATTGACTTAACGGAACCTTCTCATCGCTTTCATTAAAAAGTTGAAGGATGGAAGAATCAGTTTTCAAGACGGTGGTTTTAGAAGGTGAAATCGTCGTCCATCGACTCGGTGAGGGAGAGGGCGATGCCGCACATCATCAAATCTTCGGGGAGCTGGGTGAAGTCGCCACTAAGTATGGAGTGGTCCACATTAGCATATAAGCTGCAGCCGGCTGTTTTTTCAACAATAAGCCCGGATGTCTTTTCACCGGACTTTCCAAAAAAGGTAACCTGCTGAAGCATTTCACTGGCTACAAAGGCCGTGCAGTTGTGAAGCTGAAGGAAGGTATTGTATGCATAAACAGATACCATATTCATCTGCTCGTCATTCACATCCAGCCCAAGATGGATTTCCAGGGCCAGTTTTCGAGGCTCTTCCTCGTTTTTCACTTCAAACCTGAACACGTCGTTGCCAAGCGGTTTTGGCTTGGTTCCCAAAACCTGGCCGATGGCATCAATATTTTCTTTTGTAAACTGGTGAATCATAGCTGGCTAATTAATTGTGCCGAAATATACGGCACCTTCTCCTAAGTTTAAATGAAAGAGTTAATTGATTCCGTAACGCTGAATTTCCTGCTCGCTGGCTTCTTTAGTAGCCGGCATAGGAGGGAAACTACTTCCCATCAGCATGTTGACTTCTTCAGCAAGTGCATTTGCTTCTTCGGTATTACTACCCTGATAATAGGTGTACTGAACCAATACCAGTGATTGCCTGGCTGTTCGGACGGCAGTCAGGTATTGCTGAGCATCACTGTTCAGCTGCTCCAGTTGAGGGCGAATTTCACGTTGTGTGCGAATATCGCCACGAGATTGGGCACTTTGAAGCTGCTGATTTAACTCGTTGAATTCTGCTTCTATATCGGAGAAGCGATTCAGGTTCTTCTCAAGTTTTTCCTTGATTTCATCAACAGCGGTTCCGGCAAGTCGCACGGCGTCGTCATGCAGATCTACCTGAGCATAGCGCACCGCATAGAGTAACTTAAGCGACTCATTGGTTTCAGAAGCACGGAATGGAATTTTCTCTTCACCCCACTTCAGCCAGTACTGAGCACTGTCAATCTTACCTTCCTCACGGTAAGTCATAGCTAGTGCCATAAAGTTAAAGCGGTAGTTGCTGAGCATTCGGCGAATGTTCTCGTCGAAATACACGTCCGGGTTATTCCATTCGCGGAATTTGAAGTTCTCAACACGATCGGTGAAGATTTTTGGATTGATGTGTCCTTCGCGTCCGGCTCCGAAATCTTTAGGAACTACGCGATAAGCTTTACCTTCGGTCCGGAAGTAGTCTTGCAGGTTAAGCTGACTTTCACCGGAAACTGTGTTCGCAAAATACACAGGGCGTAACCAGTTGTTGGTTTGCAGGATATCCAGAATCAAGCGATCCTGAACCTGCAGATAGTAAATACGATCACCTTGCTGGTTTTGCCCGTAAAAACGGCCGTTTAATGCCCAGGTAACTTCATCATCCAGGGAATCTACAGGCATTTCAAAGTCAACTCCTTTCTGAAGAATAGGCAGAGAGGTATCCGGTTTAACTCCGATGGCTTCTTTGTAATTCATGTCTTCGGAAAATGCATTCTTCAGCTTCTCCTTATCAACCGGGATGGTTATATCCTGTGGCTGCCACTGGCTTATACCGGCAGTTACCCGTTCCACTTCTTCATCCGAAAGGGAGATAGGGAGCGGGGCTGATTCGTGCGACCATTGATCCCGGAGCTGTTTGATATACCAGTCAGTATTTAACAGACTCAGACATACAATACGGACATCGGTACGGATACCTTCCACTTCCTGTGCATACCAGAGCGGGAAGGTGTCATTATCACCATTGGTAAAGATAATGGCATTCGGAGCTACCGATTCCAGCAGATTTCGCGCATAGTCGGGTGCGACGTACCTGTTGCTTCGGTCGTGGTCATCCCAGTTTTGATAGCCCATCCAAACGGGAGAGGCCAGCAGGCAGAAAACCACAGCGGCGTATCCCAGAATTCTGTTGTTGGCGTATTGCTTAATGAGTTCAATAATTCCGGTGACTCCAAGGCCAAGCCATATCGAAAAGGCAAAAAAGGAGCCGACATAGGCATAATCCCGCTCACGCGGCTGATATGGAGGTTGATTCAGGAACACGATAATCGCCAACCCCGTGACAATAAAGAGTGCGAGTATAGCGAGAGCCCGTTTCCAGTCGGAACTAAAATGGAAGATCATCCCAAATAAACCCAGCAAAAACGGAATAAAGAAATAGGCATTGCTGGCGGGGTTGTCGGGGTAGGCCGGCTCCTCAAATCCGGATCGCCAACCCGTGTCCTGTATATCTGCTTCACGCCCTATAAAGTTCCAGTTGAAGTAACGGATATACATATGGTTAACCTGATAATCCCAGAAGTAAGACCAGTCTGAGTTATACCGGCCATAGTAATCCAGATGATTTGGAGCCGGAGAATAACGACGGGGGAAAAACTCTTCGGAAGAGCGGTCAATTTGCCCGGTTTGGTCGTTGAAATTATTTCCTTTCAGAATTGGAGTAGCTCCGTACTGTTCCCGCTTCAGGTAGCTGATAAAAGCTTCAACGGTTTCGGGGTCATTCTCATCAATGGGGGGATCGGCGATAGAGCGGATCATAATAACGGAATAGGAGGAGAAACCGATCAAAATCATGGCATAACTGATGGCAATGATATTGGCGATGCGCATTTTGTGTTTATGTGTGTAGTATATTGCGTACGCAACAGCGGCCATAAACAGGAATATGAACAACATTGGTCCGATAAGTCCATAGGTGGCTTCATCCACACTGTTGGCCATCGTCGGGATCATCTGAATGGTAAACGGATACACCGAAAAGAAGGCAATAACAGCTCCGACACCCATTAATAAGAATGATTTCCACTCAAATTCCTTAAGCTTGAAGTACACAATTAGTGCTACAAAAAACAGGGCAAGCAGGTTCAGCAGGTGAACACCAATAGCTATACCAAACATATAGGCAATCAGAACCAACCATCGTTCATTGTATTGCTTATCAAAATTTTCAGCCCACTTTAGGGCCATCCAAACTACGATAGAGGTAAAAAACATGGACATGGCATATACCTCGGCCTCCACAGCACTAAACCAAAAGGTATCGGTTACGGCAAACGTAAGTGCTCCAACCAAAGCGCCTCCATACATCCCGATTTTATCCATGATCTCCATGGAATCCGGATGGCCTTTCCACTCACGAACCAGGCGAACCACAATCAGGTACAAAAACATCACCGTTAAGGCAGAGCTGAGCGCACTTATAAAGTTAATGCTAACGGCTATGTATTCTGTTGGCATAAACATGGAAAACAGTCGGCCAACTATGGAGTAAAAGGGGGCACCCGGAGGGTGGTTTACCTGCAGGCCATGGGCAACGGCAATAAACTCACCGGCATCCCAAAAACTGGCGGTAGGTGCAAGTGTTATCGTATAAATAATGAGTGAGACAACAAAGGTAAATAGGGCGAGATATCTGTTGGTCGTTTTATGATCTGAAAGCATGTAAAATTGGTTAACTGCTCAAAAAAGTTTTTGGATATTCGTAGATAACATTTTATGATAGGCTCGCAATTATAAGCACAGCCTTATACTAATCAAAATGTAAGATACATAAGAATTTAAACTTCTCGCAGCTAAAACGGGAAAGTTCGAATCGTATTTTCAACTTTAAATATTTTTGCATGTCAGCGAATACAAAAGAACGTTTTTCTTCCAAACTGGGGTTGATTTTAAGTGTGCTCGGGATCGCCATTGGAACGGGTAATATCTGGCGATTTCCACGTATAGCAGCTCAGAACGGGGGAGAAGAAGGGGCCGGTGCTTTTCTGTTTGCCTGGATCTGCTTTCTGATCCTATGGTCCATTCCCCTCATTATAGCCGAATATGGAATGGGAAGAAACGGCCGGAAAGGAGTGGTTGGTTCTTTCGTTGAATTGATTGGAGAGAAGAAAGGCTGGCTGGGTGGTTTTGTTGGTTTTGTAGCCACGGCCATCATGTTTTACTACAGTGTGGTTGCCGGATGGTGTCTCTACTATTTAATAACCAGCATCACCGAAGCCTTGCCCGCCAACCTGCAGCAGGCCAATGCCATATGGGATGGTTTCCAGGGTTCGAACTGGCCGTTGATTGCACACGCATTTGTGATGAGTGTGGGAGGGTTCATCGTTATTAAAGGTATTTCTTCAATAGAGAAAGTAAACAAGGTATTGATTCCTTCCCTGTTGCTGGTACTAATCGTTTCCCTGTTCAAAGCACTTTCACTTGAAGGCAGCGGACTTGGAATTGAGTACCTGTTCACCCCGGATTGGTCAACATTGAAGAAGCCGGAAATATGGCTTGAGGCTCTTACGCAAAATGCCTGGGATACCGGGGCGGCCTGGGGACTGATTTTGACCTATGCTGCATATATGCGCAAGACCGATGATGTTACCATTACTGCGTTCCAGACCGGCATCGGGAATAACATGGTTTCGTTGCTGGCCGCCATCATCATTTTCTCAACCGTGTTTGGCACTTTGAGCCCACAGATGGGAAGCGGTGAATTCTGGAAGTGATGAAAACCTCCGGACTGGCTTCCACCGGGCTTACCTTTATCTGGATGCCTCAGCTGTTTGAACCAATGGCAGGCGGTGGAATATTTGCCATTTTGTTTTTCCTTGGATTGACTTTTGCGGCATTCAGTTCCCTGATTTCCATGATTGAACTCTGGCCAAGCGGCGCACGAAAAACGCGAAAGCGTTTCACGATAAATGCGAAAACCTAGATGTTCAAAGCTGCACCAGTGGTTAAACACCCAAAATGGCACAACTGAACGAAGCAAATAGGACA
>NZ_JBEDYP020000017.1:0-71392 GCF_040117685.2 Gracilimonas sp. BCB1
CATTCATCCGAAAACTAAGGCAGATGTATGGTGAGGTTTGGGAGTGGACGATGAGCGCCTATGCTCCCTATCCCAACTACAAGCCACTGCCCGGTGCGCTTGGGGAATACAACGGAAAATTTATGGCTAATCAGTATGTACTGAGGGGTGGATCTTGTGCCACATCGCAAATGCACATCCGTAAAACCTACCGCAACTTTTTCCATGCGGATGCCCGCTGGCAGTTCAGCGGAATCAGGCTCGCCAAATAAAATGCCCCGTAATAAATGATTGGATTAAGACATCTGTTAGGAAAATGTATCAGAGAAACAGCTACAGAAATAAATGACCAAAGTTAAAGAGCGGACATCGATGCTGGATGAAGTACTGCATGGATTGACCGGGCCTCAGAAATCACTGCCCAGCAAATATTTTTATGATGAACGAGGTTCGAGGTTATTCGATGAGATTACGGAGCTCGAGGAATATTATCCGACCCGAACCGAGCGAAATATTCTCGAGCAGAATATAGAAGAAATTGAATGTCATCTGGGTGAGGAAGCCATTTTAATTGAGCCGGGTAGCGGTAGCAGTGATAAAACCCGGATTTTGCTAAAGGGCTTGAACAACATTGCCGGTTACATCCCCATTGATATCTCCGGTGATTACCTGTTTAGTGTGGCATCGGAACTGCAGAAAGCTTTTCCCGAAATTACCATTCAGGCTCTTCAAGCCGACTATACTCATTCCATCGATTTGCCTGATGCTTTGCCCGAAGGTAGAAAAGTGGTGTTTTTCCCGGGCTCAACCATTGGGAATTTCAAAAGAGATACGGTAGATCGCTTCCTGAATGTGGTGGCTGATATTGTGGGCTCAAACGGAGCTTTTCTGATAGGCGCTGACCTGAAGAAAGATATTGATGTGTTGCTTGCTGCCTATAACGATTCAAAAGGAATTACAGCGGAGTTCAATAAGAACATCCTCCGGCACATTAACAGGGAATTAGGCACGGATTTTAATCCGGACTTGTTCGATCACAAAGCTATCTGGAATGAAGAGGAAAGCCGTATTGAAATGCATCTGATTTGCAGAGAAGCTCATGAGGTTGAAGTCGCCGGAACCACGGTTTCATTTCGCAAAGGGGAATCCATTCACACTGAGAATTCCCACAAATACACGCTTGCCGAGTTTTCTGAAATCGTATCTCCATGGTTCGATGTGAAGAAAGTGTGGACGGACGAAAAAGATTGGTTCAGCCTGCAGTACCTGGAGCCGAAGCAAGGATAGTTTTCCAAGAGAGAAATTATTTATGAGTCGGAGTGCAGTCATTCCGCGGCGAAAGCCGGAATCTAATTGTTTGATGTTGACCCTACTCTTGATGTATAACTACAACCAGATCCCTGCCTGCGCAGGGATGACTATTAGGCCTAGTTGCACTTTTCGATATAGAAAAAGCATCCGTGCGCTATAAAAATAGATCAATTAAGAGATATGAAGCTGTCATTTCGCGGCGTATGCCCGAAATCTAGTTGTTTGATATTGTTTTAACTTTCGACGCAATAGCTACAATCAGATCCCTGCTTTCGCAGGGATGACCATGTTCGTGGCAGCCTACTTATTTTTAATGTTATTGAACTTCCGGTGAGTTGCTATTCTTCCACCCCGGCCCATTCGAGGTACTTATTCCGAACTTCGGCTATGTGCTCGTTCAGCGTTTCCCGCTTCCAGTCAGAAGTGTCAACCGGTGGATGAATATGGGCATTAATGGTTCCGCTTTTGGATAGCAGGGATCCGCCGAGACTCAGCTCCTGGTTTCCGTCAAAGTAGATGGGGACAATGGGGAAGCCGAGGTCGATAGCCATGTGAAAAGCCCCTTTCTTAAACGGTCCGATTACACCGGGATGCTTTCGTGAACCTTCCGGAGCCACCATAATGGAGAGTTGATCCCGCTTGAGGCGGTCGTATGCACTTTGAATGCGCCGGATGGCTTTTTCACTTTTTTTGCGCTGAATGAAGACCTGTCCGGTCAGCCTTCCCACAATAAAAAACAGCGGATTATACTGCAGCTCCCATTTTGCCACGAAACGAATCCCCGGAAGCCCGAGGGCAATCATCGTAACCAAATCGAGGGTGGAGCTGTGGTTGATGGTGTAAATGACCGGCTGATCGACAGGTTTACCGTGCTGGATCACATTGAATTTGATGCCGAGAGTCCACAACACCGGGTAGGCAATAAAAGGCCCGAAGTTTTCTACCACAAAATTCGTTGCCTTCCCAAAAGAGAGGATAAGTAAAATAGTAATCAGCGGTGTGGAAATGGCAAACATGATAAAGAATACCACGATGGCCAGAATGCTTCGGATGTATTCAATGGGTGTGAGGGATGTTGCCATAGGAATAAATTTGAGTCCGAATATAGGGCAAGCTGCGGTTGACTGAAAATCGGAAATGGAATCCGTGCTGATTTCTGTATAGTTTTGCCGGGAAATCATTCATCATGCCTGAAAAAGAACAGAACCGCATTTCTCTTGAGCCGTTTAAGCCAGCCTGGTGGGCGTGGAATGTGCACGTGCATACCATTGTGGCTTCACAGTTCTCGAAAGTGAAGAAGCCATCGCACGAGCGCATTGAAATCGATACCCCGGATGGAGACTTTCTGGAAATTGATGCCTGTATTCCGGATACAGACAAACCGGTGGTAGCCTTGTTTCACGGACTGGAAGGCTCTACCGACCGCTATTACATCGCCAACCTGATGTCGGAGTTGAAGGAGGCGGGTTTTTCGTCTGTAGCATTGAATTTTCGGGGATGTGGAAGCCGGATGAATAACCGACCGAGATTCTATCATTCCGGAGAAACGGAAGATTACCGGACTTTTTTTAAATGGATTGCTGAAACCTATCCTGATAAAGAAATATATGCGGTCGGGTTTTCGCTGGGTGGAAATGCATTGGTTAAATACCTGGGTGAAGAAGGAAGCCAAAGTCGGGTAAGCCGGGCAGTTGCCGTTTCTCCTCCTTACGATTTGAAAGAAGGCTCGCTTAGGTTGAACCAGGGCTTTAATCGTATCTACGAAATCAATTTTCTGAATACCCTGGTGCAAAAGCTGGAAAAGAAACGGCAAAAAATGGAGATGCCGAAATTCAACGGTTCTTCTGTATATGAATTTGACGATCAGGTGACCGCAAAGCTGCACGGATTTAAGGATGCCGACGACTATTACCATCAATGTTCCAGTAAGCACTTCTATGGAGAGGTAAAAACCGACCTGCTGGTCATTCACAGCAAAGAGGATACGCTGTGTCCTTTTGAGTTTGCCCCTTTTAATGTGATGGAATCAAACCCGCACATCCAAACCTGCTTTACAGACGAAGGCGGCCATGTCGGATTCCTCAGCTCACCAAAAGGCTGGTTGTTTCGGGTG
The DNA here is from genome assembly GCF_040117685.2 of Gracilimonas sp. BCB1. NCBI lineage: Bacteria > Pseudomonadati > Balneolota > Balneolia > Balneolales > Balneolaceae > Gracilimonas > Gracilimonas sp. BCB1. The sequence goes on from NZ_JBEDYP020000017.1 coordinate 3,404, forward strand.
ATCCTGCAATGGTTGGATCAGAAATAGATTGCCCCGTCCTTCAGGGCGGGGGAATTGAAATCTAAATGGAAAAACCCAAGTATCCATGGATTAAAAGGCAGTTTGGTGTCGCAGGGTTGGGCTCAATATCTTTTTGCGGGCAATGTTGCCAAAGCTTCGGAAAACTACCTTGCTTTTATCAAGAATGGGGCGAAGCTTGGTTCTTTATCTTATTCTACTCCGCCCTGAAGGGCGGAGCTATTTATTTGTTTGGCTTTGCTTACTTCTATTCTTAATTAAGTTTGAAATGAAGCAACCTTTCAGCGTCCGCAGGACCTGGAAGCGTTGCGGGGTTTGGGGGACAGAGTTTACCAGCGAACGCTCCAAGGTCTTTCAGACGCGTGGAGGTTCTTTTCTTGCATTAAAGCTTTATGACAAATCCATTACTTAACTCATACGTCCAGTTGGGGATATCGATGACCGGGTCGGCATCATAAGCGGCCGAGAATTGCACGCTCATTGAAATGCGCCGTGTCATTGTAACCTGAAGCTGCGTCTCCAGAATAGACCGGGCTTGAAAAAACTGATCGGGACGGGCTTGGTAATATCCAATCAAAAGAAACGTAGTCTGCGGGTTCAGTTTTCCCCTTAGGGAAAGATTAGAAGTGCTTTTCAGGAACTCATTCTCGATGGGCGGTTGACCGGTTTCTTTCCATTGTTCGTACTCGGCCATTAGTCCGGTTGAAAAGCTCCCGGTCCAGTTGTCCCCATCAAACAGCGTGTATCGAAATCCGGCTCCGCCCAAAAAACGATTCCGGAGTCCCAGGTTATTGTTGTACTGATATTGGAAAAACACCTCAGGTGAAAAACGGTTCTCCCGGTTAAACGTAGTGCGCAGGTGACTGTAACCGCTGCTTATGACAGAAGCGCCATCCAGGTTAACCAGCTTCAGGTTGTTCAAAAACAGGTATGCGTGATGGTCAGAAAAGTAGGAGAGGTTAGCTTTGTTGGTAAACTGAAGCACCCGGTCGTTATACTGGCTCAGGGATAGATTGAAGTTCAGCTGCCCGTGCCAGCCGGCAGAATCAGCATCTGAGCGAACACTTTCAACATTGAGAAGCTGTGCCTGGGCTGAAGAGGAGAAAAGCAGGATGAATAGAAGTACAATGGAAGAAATGTTGTTCTGCATTCGGGCTGTTGTGGTACGGTTCGTTTGTATGGAATGAAAGGTACGGCTTTGAGAAAAGTTCCGTAAATAAAAACCTACCCTTATCATCCCCATTAAAGAGTTAAACGATTCGTATCTTTGGGCTGTTAAGAACCTTCATACAACTACTTACTTACTCAAACCTAAGAACTACGAAAACGGATATGGTTATTATTATAGGTGCGGGTCCAATCGGGCTTGCAACCGGAATTGCACTTCAACAGAAAAACATCCCTTTTAAAATAATTGAACGTGGTTGCCTGGTAAATTCTCTGTATCACTACCCCACCAACATGACCTTCTTTTCCACTTCGGATAAATTGGAAATCGGGAACGTGCCTTTTATTTCTCACGGACCCAAACCTACGCGTGCCGAAGCCCTTGAATATTACCGCCGGGTGGCTGAGCACTATGAGCTGCCCATCAACTTGTATGAAACCGTCACTTCGATGGAAGGAGAAGATGGCAACTTCACCGTTAAGACAGATAAAGATGAATACAAGGCCAAAAAAGTGATTGTAGCTTCCGGCTTTTATGGTCAGCCCAACATGATGGGCGTGCCCGGCGAAGATCTCCCTAAAGTGAAGCATTATTATGATGAACCTCATCCCTATGCCTGGCAAAAAGTACTGGTGATTGGTGGTGGAAATTCCGGCGCGGATGTAGCCCTGGAGTGCTGGAGAAGTGGTGCCGATGTAACCATGCTGCTGAAATATGATCAGATTAAACCCTCAGTGAAATACTGGGTAAAACCGGATATCGAAAACCGGATTAAGAACGAGGAAATCCCCTGCTTCTTTAATTCTGAAGTGAAGGAAATCCGGGAAAAGGAAGTAGTGATTAATACTCCGGACGGTGAAGTTACCATCGAGAATGATTTTGTGTTGGCTATGACCGGATATCACCCCAATTACGAGCTGATGGACAGCTTAGGAGTTGAGTTAACCGATGACGAAAAATGCATGCCTGTTCATGATGAAGATAGCCTGGAAACCAGCCGGAAAGGCGTTTATGTGGCTGGTGTTGTGTGTGGAGGAATGGATACGAGCCGCCTATTCATTGAAAACTCTCGAGTGCATGCCGAGCAGATTGCCAGTCATATTCAGGATGCTTTGGGGTAAAAGCTGATTGCTCAAATATATAAAAGCCTTCAGCGTTCAAGCTGAAGGCTCTGGAAGGTCAAACTTCTTGTCTAATATTTTAGATTAAAACTCCCATTTTACCTGGAACAGGAAGTTGGTTCCTGCCTGTGGGTAGTAGTAATTGTAATGCACCGGGTCACCGCTTTGCAGCCATCCAAAAGTGTATCCATTCGTCTCATACTCATGATTGAAAATGTTATTCACCTGTAGTGTGGCTGTAACACCTTCCAGCAGGGGTACCTGATTCAGGTTAAAGCTTAGCCGAATATCATTAACGAAATAAGGATCGATTGATCGGCTTTCGGTCTGAGTGTTATCCAGGTATTGTCGCGACACGTATTTTGAGATCAATTCTGCATTCAAGCCGCCTTTATTATACCCAATCACTCCATTAGTGATTACCGAAGGAGAGAAAGCAATATCGGTATCTTCATACACCGTTTCCTGTTGACCAAGGAAGTTGAAATTGGCGTCATATTGATCCGTGAACTGCGTGTATTCTACAATCTTATTTTGGCTGAAGGTTGCGTTAGCAGAAAGACTCAGGTTTTGACTGAGACTTACTCCACCTTGAAGTTCAATTCCTGCTCGATAGCTTTCCGGAACATTCTGTCGAACAATTTCTCCCACATCATTGATCTCGCCCGTCGGTACCAGCTGATCTTTGTAGAACATTCCATATAGGTTTGCTCCAACATAATAGGTTGTGAAATCACCACGATATCCGACTTCGACATTGTAGAGTTTTTCAGCATCAGGCCGGCTGTCGGGTGTGGAATCTACATATTCATCCCGTGTCGGTTCTTTGCCTCCTACAGCAAAAGAAGCATACACTCGTTGATTCTCTGGCAGGCTATATACAAAACCGAATTTAGGATTGAAGAAAGTCAGACTTTCTGATTGTTGAATGGCTACCAAACTATCTCTGACATTGCTGCCGGCACTGCGCACAAAGCCATTCCCAAGGAAATCGTATTGAACGCCACGTACCTGAAGATCCAGGTAGGAACTTAGTTTTTCAGTGAAGTTATACTGCAGTTTACCATAGAAATTACCGTCTTTTTTGATGCCGTCATTGTCGTAATAGCGATCTTCAATTTCGCTGTTGCCGGCATAACGAGCCCAAATAACTTCTCCAAAGTGCATTCCATTATAATAACTGTAGCCTCCACCAAAAGTTACATTCCATGCATCAGAATGTGTGTATTTGGTTGAGAAAATGGTGCCATAGAAATCATTATCCAGCCAGCGCCTGCGAATCAGGTCAGACTCGTTTGGGGTTGAAGATAACAGTGGTTCGATTCCATATTCCTCCAGAGGTTCGTCAGCAACATATTCCTCATAATATCCAAATCCTTTGGTGTAAAAGGCAGAAATACTGGCGTTCCAGTTTTCCTGTAATTGATAAGAATAATGCAGCTGATAGTAATTTTGCTGGTAGTTATCGACCTGGTTTTCATAAGGCTCACCATCTTTTTCAGTACCCGCCTCGTTGAATTTGCGATCATTCTCAAGCATACTTTCTTCAATCCCATACCAAGCCTGGTAGGTTCGCTCCCGACCTGAAAATACGTCGGCGCGGAGCAAACTCCGGTCTCCATGATGGGAGGCGGATAGGAAATACGAATCAAGATCAGAGCTGGCGCGGTCGATGAAACCATCGGAATCAATTTTGGACAAACGACCCTCAAATTGCCAGCCGTTTTCCATTAAACCGGAGCCTAACTTTACATTATATTTTTGGGTGTTGAAAGAACCGAAGCCGGTATTCACTTCCCCAAAAGGGTCCGCTTGGGAAGAACTGGTTTGTAAGTTTACGGTAGCTCCAAACGCACCTGCACCATGGGTAGATGTTCCCACTCCGCGTTGAATTTGAATGTTCTCCGTAGAGGATGAAAGATCCGGCAAGTTCACCCAGAAAACGGCATGCGATTCTGCGTCGTTAACCGGAATTCCATTGATGGTCACATTAATACGGGCCGGATCAACCCCGCGAATACGAATGCCTGTATAGCCAATACCTGCACCGGCATCGGATGTGGTGGTTACTGATGGCGCACCTTGCAGCAAGTACGGAACATCCTGCCCGAGATTACGCCTCTCGATTTCCTCTGCATCAATGTTGGTGTAGGTGATGGGTGATGATTCATCTGCACGCGTGGCACTTACAAAAACATCGTCCCCGATGTAGGTTTCCGGGTAAAGAAAAACATCCAGGTTCTCTTTACTTCCTGACACATCAACTTCCTGATCAGTATATCCGAGGTAGGTGACGTGCAGTGCTTCTCGCCCGTTTTCAGAAAGCCGGATCTCGAATGAGCCATCATCCTGAGTTACCACACCCCGGGACGTGCCTTGCTGGCGTACAGCTGCTCCCTGAAGTGGTTCTTTGGATTGAGCATCAAGCACCTTACCGGTTACGGTTTGTGCGTGTACTTCCTGTGAAAAGAGTAGTGGTATTGTTAACAGAAAAGCCGTTAATAACGACTTCTTATAGAATAGATTAAACATAATCCTCCATTTGATACTTCATTGATTAATGGAGGAGGTTAACTTGCGTTACTGTGCGGTAAACAGGTTTCCCTACGCCGGTATTATCCGGTTCAGGTATTAGGGTGTAATCTCAGCCCGCTATGCAAGCACCCCCAACCTTGGTTGTGAACCCTTAAGATACGGGCTTAAAAAGGCATTGTAAATTCTAATTAGTAAAATGAGCTAAAAGTGATGATCAGAAATGGAAATCAGAAATCGGTTATTCGGTCGCTCGGTTAATCGTTATTCTTTTGATTTGCGATAGATCGAATGATCGTTGTCAGAGGACGATTTTATCATTCAAATAACCCATTTCAAATGTTATCTTAATTAAGCTCATAAATCCAATTAATGATCCATAGTCATGATTAAATACTCTTCAATTTTACTGCTGGCTGTACTGTTTGTTTCCTGCACAACTGCAGAAAAAGAAAAAATCACTACTCCCGAAATCTCTGATGCAGATGTAAAAACGCATATCACTTTTTTGGCAGCCGATGAAATGAGGGGAAGAGAGGCCGGAACTCCCGAAGAAGCAGCCGCTGCTAATTATATTGCCGATTTATTCCGAAGCTATGGGCTTGATCCTGCCGGCGACGATGGGACGTATTTTCAGGAGTTCACTATCAATACGGCCGTGCTTAATAATCCTCATGCAACAGCCGAAGACACCTCCGGCGAAAAGAGATTAAGTAAAAACGTTGCAGGACTATTACAAGGAACCGGGGATTCGGATGAAGTATTAATTGTAGGAGCACATTATGACCATTTGGGAATGGGAAGTTTTGGATCGCTGAGCAGCAGTGAGGAGCCCCGCATACATAATGGAGCTGATGATAACGCCTCCGGAACTGCCGGCGTATTGGAACTGGCTGAATATTTTGCGGCAAACCGCCCGGCGACAGATATTCTCTTCCTGGCTTTTTCGGGGGAGGAAATGGGTTTGTTGGGTTCACAGTATTTTGTGGAGAATCCAACGATAGAACTTGAAAATGCTCTGGCTATGATCAATATGGATATGGTGGGGCGAATGAGTAACGGACGCCTCATGATTTTCGGAGTGGCTACAACAGATAGCTGGGAATCTATTCTCACTACAGCCAATACCGATTCTCTTGAATTGGATTTAATACCGGATGGCACCGGAGCCAGTGATCATACCAGCTTTTATTATAAGGATATCCCTGTACTCCACTATTTCACAGATACCCATGCCGATTATCACCGGCCCTCAGATGATACAGAGTGGATTAATGCTGAGGGACAGAAACAACTACTCTCTCACTTAAAACGGGTAATTGAACAGCTTGATAAACTGGATAAAGAGAATATGGTATTTACCGAGGCTCCTGGTGAACAGCAACGAAACATGACTATGGACGGGCCCACACTCGGAGTACTTCCGGATTACGGCTATGACGGTGAAGGGTTCCGAATTACAGGTGTAAGCGAAGGTCGTGCTGCTGATAATGCCGGCCTGCAAGGTGGTGATATTATCATCAACATCGGGGGTATGGACATTGCCGACATCTATAACTACATGGAAGCTTTGAATGAGCTGGAAGCCGGTCAACAAACATCTGTTACTGTAATCCGGGATGGAGAAGAACTGACCTTCGATTTGCAGCTGTAATAATTCTATGAACCGTTTATAAATGTAGCGAGACAAGATTTTGTGTCGCTACATTTTCTACCAATCGATGGCTGCTTTACCACCAACTACCGGTAAGGTGAACGTGGTTGCATCCAGGTCAACGGTTAATTCCGTGCCGGGATCAGGGTGAATGGTATATTCTTTATCACTACTGAAAATCATCAACCCAATTTGCTGGCCCGGACGTATTATTTGATCATCAGGCTGAAGCTCAAAAATCAGCTCATAAAACTTACCGGGTTTCAGCGGTTCGCTTTCGGTTAATGATTCATGATTCTGTGGGTCTGCCCAGCCACGTGTAATGATGTTATCTGTGATCCGTCCATTTCGGCGCTCATCCCAGGGAAGTGAAACCAGCCAAACAGAAAGATTGGCTGCCGGTTTACTGCTGGCCAGTTTTATATTGATAGTCGGCAATCCCGAAATGTGTAGAGAATCTTGCAACGGTGGCGTAACATATAACAAGCGATGGTCCGTAATTTCTGCCCGTGCCAGTGACTCTCCATCAAAAGAAAAATTGTCGACCAAGGTTTCTGTCCCTTGCTTTCCGGGCTTATTCAGACTTAAGCTTCCTTTCTGCGGAGCTCCGCTGTTCAGGTATAAAGTAACGGGTTCGGCTGCGGGGTTAGGGAAATCCGGGTAGAAGGCAGGATTTGCGGGATCATCATATTCACGGACAATCCAGGCTCCTGTCTCGTTTCGGATTCCATTATCAACACCGAACAAGTAATGTGTAAACCAGCGGTTCATCATTTCAACAGGAGGTGGCCCGCCATGGCCAAATTGGTGGTAATAAATTTGGGTGTGGAGACCCATTTTTTTAGCCTCCGCGTAAATGCGATAGCTGTGCTCCGGCATCACGTTCCAATCGTTGAAGCCGTGGCTCATTAGCATGGCAGCTTTCATCCCGGGCATGTCGTTCAGGTAATCACGTCCGGCCCAAAATTCGTTGTAATCTCCGGTTCGGCGATCCATGTTTTCTGCCATTTCCGTATCCCGGATTCGCAGGTTATTTCGCTCCCGCATCGATTCTTCTCCGCTATGGATGAAATCATAAAGCACGTCAATATCCTCACCCAAATAGCCGCCGGGGCTTCGAACCAAGCCGTTTGAACGATAGTAGTGATAGTACGACGTATTTGGAGCCACGGGAATGATAACTTCCAGGCCATCTACACCGGTTGTTGCAGCCGCAAGAGGAAGTGTACCATTGTAAGAAGTTCCGGTCATGCCCACTTTGCCGTTCGACCAGGTTGCCATTATTTTTTCATTGCCATCACGGGTGGTATATCCATTATTTTTACCAGCCAGCCATTCGATAACGGCTTTGGGAGCCAGCGACTCATTATCTCCTCCAACCGTTGGTGCTCCGTCCGAGAGCCCCGTTCCGGGGGAAGATGAATGAACCACAATATACCCCCGGGGTACCCAGGTCTTGATTTGTGAGTTTGAGATAATGGGGCGTTCACCACGTCGAATAACTTCAGGATGTGCCCGGCGGCTTTTTCCTTCACCCACTTCATTAGACCCAAGTTCACCAAGCTCGTGTCGCACATTCCAGAAAAGTCCGTCAACCATACCCGCGGTACCGGCGTAGTACGGACTGGTTTCATAAACCACCGGTAGCTTCAATCCATCTTCGGTTTGTTTGGGACGGGTCACATCCACATGCATGCGGTCTGGTTTTCCGTCACGGTCTGAATCAAACTCGGTTTCTACCCATAGGTCTTCCCGAATCCAGTTTTCAGGATTTTCAAGTTCGGGGATCACCTGTGCCCGGCCATTTTCGATCACCGGAATTTGGACATCCTGCGCGATGAGTTGACTGCCTGAAAGAAAAATCAGGGTCAATACAGTGAGAAAAGACATGGATTTTTTGAACGTATTCATGATTTGAAGTTCTGTATTAAAATGATTGAAGGAATGTAATGGAATATCTGTAAGTAATTGTCGGAAAATGAATGCTATTATTCTTTATTCAGATCATAGCGTTGCCGGCCTTCTCTGACAATATCATTCAGTTCGTCTTTGGTAAAGTTGGTGTTTACACCTTCGACGTCTAATGGAGACTTTTCCTCTTCAAGTTGCTTTACCACATAGGTTCTCCCATCTCTTCGTTTGATACGAATTTCACCATCTTTTTTTACCTCATCCAGTAGTTGGGCAAGGTTCTGCCGCGCTTGTGAGTAGGTATATACTTTCATTGCTAAACCTCTATTGTTTTTATCCCTTTATTTTTTGCGTGATTGAGGAGAGTTGTATCTAAACTCAAAAGTGGGGAATTGTATTTAATACAACAGTAAAGCATATACGCATCATATGCATAAATATTCAATTCTTTACTTAAGGATATAGACTCCTTTAGGTCCAAACTAGATTTTCTGATTGGAATAAGATGGTACTGACTCAAAACTTTCAGAGCCTCATCAAACACCAAACGGTTTCTTTTAAACATGGAAGATATCGCATTGCCGATTTCGGCATCAATATTTATCGGTGCAATGAGATCCATTCCCTTGCTGCTTGAAAGAATCGAGTTTTTCGAAGCTTCATTTAATAGAACAGCCAATACGGCTGATGTGTCAATTACAATATCCATAGCTGAATATAACAATTGTACAAGTGCAATACTTTATCAAAAAAAATCCCTCACGCGAACGAATTCACGTGAGGGATTAATGCAAGTAGTGAAGACCTTAGTCCTCGTTGTTTAGTTTACTTGTTCATTAGTTTTCGGAAATCATCTAAAGTACTGCGCACGGCTTTAGCTGATTCCTCTAAAAGGTCTTGTTCTTTTTCGTTTAAGTCAACCTCTATCACTTCTTTTACACCACCGGTTCCCAGCTTAACGGGTACGCCTATGTACAGGTCATCAATTCCGTACTGACCATCGATGTGTGCACATACCGGGAAAATACGGTTTTGGTCCAGAAGGATGGCTTCAACCATTTGGGCAGCAGCAGCTCCTGGAGCATACCAGGCAGAAGTTCCCATCAGGCCTACGATTTCACCACCGCCTTTCTTGGCGCGTTCTACGATTTCATCCAAACGATCTTCATCAATAAAGTGAGTGATGGGCATCCCTGAAAGTGTGGTAAATCGTGGAAGTGGAACCATCGTGTCTCCATGGCCACCCATTAGTAGTGCCTGAATATCTTTCGGAGATACGTCCAGCTCGTCGGCAATAAAAGCACGATAGCGGGCGGTATCCAGAATTCCGGCCATTCCCATTACTTTCTCGTAAGGAAGTCCGCTCGCTTCCTTGGCAACCTGTACCATTACATCCAATGGATTGGAAACCACAATAATGATGGTATCAGGAGAATGCTTGGCAAGTTCTTTAGATACACTGCTTACAATATTGGCATTAATCTCGAGCAGGTCATCGCGGCTCATTCCCGGGCGGCGAGGCACACCGGCAGTAATCACACATACATCAGATCCGGCCGTGTCGGCATAATCAACGGTGCCTTTAATGCGGGTATCAAAAAGGTGGACCGGTGCAGATTCCCACTGATCCAGTCCGCGACCTTTGGACGGGTAAAAGGTTTTATCTCCGTCTTTCTTCTCAATATCTACGGCGACGATTTCTTTGCAAATGTCTCGTTGTGCGAGTACGTCAACTACGGTTGAGCCAACGTTACCTCCAGCTCCAACTACTGTTACTTTCATTATATTTGGTTTTTAGTGTTCAGTTTTCGATTTAAATAATATCCTAATATGAACCTCTTGTCTTGGAAGATAAGAAATCAGAAGGCAGGAGTCAGGATTCACATTACAATCCTGACTCCTGAGTTCTTAATTCTGACTTCTCCTTCTATCCATACCCCACATCAGCTTATTTCGCAGGGTTTCAAAGTAATCCTGACCCGGAAGGTGTACAAGATCAAAAGTTAGATCAGATTTCAAAATCTTCACTTCAAAGGGGAAGTTTTCAATTTCATGAACCTGACCGTCATACGAAAATTGCACCTCGCTCTGCTGTTTCTCAATAATCACCCTCAGCGGTTTCGTTGAATTCAGCACCAGCGGGCGGGTTGTAAGTGTGTGCGGATTAATGGGTGTTACCAAAAAAACTTCCGTACCCGGAGCTACAATCGGTCCGCCCGAAGCCAGGTTGTAAGCAGTAGAGCCCGTCGGTGATGCTACAATCAAACCATCAGCCCAATAGGTGTTTATCAGGCTTCCATCATATTCGGCCGTCACATTTACCATCGAAATGGAGTCCTTCCGGGTAAATAAAAATTCGTTCAGCGCGTGGTATTGATTTCCATTTTTATCGGTTGCTAACAAAAACGATCGTTTATCAAGGGAGTAGTCGTTATTGAGCAGGCAGTCGAGAGCTCGCTCCAGGTCCTCGATCTGCGTGTTCGCCATAAAACCCAGCCGGCCGCTGTTTATACCCAGAATGGGTTTATTGATATCTTTCGAAATTCGGGCCGTATAAAGGATGGTTCCATCTCCGCCCATCACCAATACAATATCACAGGCTTTTATGGAATCAAGATCCGTGTCTGTTTTTTGGATGACATCCGTATGGTTCAGCTCGGTTTCATCGCACACCTCCTTATGTATAAACAGCGAAATTTTCTTGCGCTCCGCCCATTTAATGGTTTCGGACAGAACTTCTCTTACTTCATACTTCTGCGGATTTGCAACGATTCCGAGCTTCATTCACTGCCTCCGGTTTTTTTTAACGATATCACGCTGATGTTCCACGGTTCATGAGTAATACTTATTCCTGAGATATCCGTGCTGCTCAAAATATAAACCGGGGATTTCCAGCTGAGGACTTTTTCTGTATCGGGATAAGGCCGGGTGGTTAGGCTGATATCATTGTAAAGGGCAAAAGAAGCATTCATTGAAAAGGAGAAGCCCATGTTCGTTGCCTGCGTTGCCAGTTTATCCAGCAAAAAAACTTCGAATGGATGCACGGTTTGTGTAATCACTAATCTTCTGCTCGAATCAGGTTGCGCCGTATCCACCCCCACCTGATTAGCGTCAATATTGCCCAAAGCCGAAAGCGGCAACAAGGATTCAAAATCAGTATTTGTGATTAACTCATTAATAGAAGCACTTTGGGCCGAATTCTGATTGTAAAAGTATGAATAGTCAGAATGTGTGGAAGTTTGATTGAGCTGAAATGTGTTAGTAAAACTATCCAGAAGTGACCCGGTGGAATCAGTGACAGACATCAATGTTGAACTTCCAACCTCGATGAGTGCATCTAAGTTTTTTCTGGCTAGTTCCTGGTACAGATCCTTTTCCTCTAAACCTGATACAATATCCAAGCGGTTTATTTTTGGGGTGAACCCGCGATAGGTTTTGTTCTGAGTAAGTAAATGGGCATTCCCCTCTTTTTTGATGAAGGCAAAGCGACCGGTTCCGGCTGCTGCCTGAATCGGGCCATTGCCTTGCGGTACACTTTCTTTGGCATAGATGGAAGCCATGGGATGAGCCAGCCTTTCAAGAAAATCAGAAGAGGTTTTTTCCAGGAAGAATACGACGGTCGAGTCATTTCGAATTTTCAGACCTTCGATGGTACTAAATGCTCGCTTCTCCGGATTCTTAATCAACGTTTGTTCACTGTGATAAGCGGAGAAACCTCTGACATCTTCAAAGTGATTTGCTGTAAAGTCAGGTACATCATTATAAGCCATCCGCTCAAAAGCGTAACGTACATCACTGGCCGTAAATCGCCTTCCCGAACCATTTTCGAAAGCCGGCGAATCATGAAAATATACGTCCGTTCTCAGGTGAAAAGTGAATTGAGTGGAATCGTCATTTATCTCCCATTCTTTTGCAAGCGCCGGTGAAGGATTGCCCGAACTGTTCAAACTTGTTAACCCTTCGTAAATCAGATTCATAACCCGCCACTCGCTGTTGGAGGTTACAAAAAGCGGATCCAGTGACTCAATAGCCGCAATTTCACCAAAACGAATCTGTACAAAATCATCCTGAGTTGGATCAATTTCGGTATAAACGGAATCGGACGGAGCGTTTAATAATTCAGAAGTATCTGACTTAACCGTCACTGTTTCCAATTCCTTTCCGCAGGAAATGAAAACAAAAACTGAAATTAAAAGAAGGACAAGTTTTTTCATTGAGTTGTGTCTGTCTGTTTTAGTAAAACAAAATATGAACGACGGAAATCATTCCCTTATTAGTGTTCTGAAATCAGTTTTTACTGCCTTTTAACCCTTTAATGCCTTTTATGGCTTTTTCACTAAGCAAATTAGTTTCATAACTGCGTACCCGGCCGTTTTTAGCCCGGTGCTGCTTCAGCCCAATCTCGATAAGTTCATTGAGTAATTGAGTAAAGTTAAGACCCGATTTTTCCCAAAGGTAGAATGAAAAGGAGCCCGGGATCGTATTAATTTCATTGAAATAGACTTCCTCGGTGTTCGCGTTCACCAAAAAATCCAGCCGGGCAAGTCCGGAGGCGTCCAATGCTGAAAAGGTTTTAGTAGCCAGATTCTGAATTTTCTTCGTGAGCTCATCAGAAATATCAGCCGGAATTACCCGGTCAGCCGATGCCATTCCTTTATCTGCTCCCTCACCACTCTGGTACTTATCCTCAAATGAAAGGGTTTCCGTTTGTCCCAGCGGTTTTTCACACACACTGGCGCGGCAATCATCCGGAGTGCCCAACACCGAGCAGTTGATTTCCATCAGAGGGTTTACGGCTTCCTCGATCAGCAGGTGCTCATCATAGCGAAAGGCCGTTTCCACCGCATCAATCAACTCATCACGGGAATTTGCTATAGCCACGCCGATACTGCTGCCCAGGCTCACGGGCTTCACAATCAACGGGTAACTGTATCCCTCGGCAATAGTGATGATATCATCCTGTTCTTTCTCCCAGTCTGATTCATAAAAGTTCACCGCTTTCGTTACCGGAATACCGTTTGAGGCGGCAACCAGTTTTGCCTTCACTTTATTCATTCCCAGCGAAGACCCTAAAACACCGCTTCCTGAATACGGCACATTCATCATTTCGCAAACTCCCTGAAAGGCTCCGTTTTCCCCTTCACTTCCATGAAATGCACAAAGAACGGCATACACCGGGTAGCTTTTAGCACTGGAAAATAGTCCGCCTCCCTCTTGCTCTTTGAGCTGGGTTTTTCCGGTTTCATCTTTTACGAAAGCACAGGAAACGCAATCATTTTCAAGCTTAGAAAGCTCCTTAAAATTACTGAGGTCCAGAAGCTTTTCTCCGGTTAGCCAGCGTCCCGATTTTGTGACATAAAGGGGAATGCATTTATAGGAACTATCTTCAAGAGCAGAGATCGCCTGTATGGCTGTCAATACAGAAACTTCATGCTCCGGAGAAACGCCTCCAAAAGCGACAATAAGGTTTTTTTGAGTCATAGCTGAGTGTATAGTTGAAGCCGAAAATAGGATTGTTTCCGCTTAATTGTTAATAGATTGGAAGGTTTTAGGTTTTAGCCTTCTTCTAACACCTAAAAGCTTCCAACTAATGCTTATCTTTTTAAACTTGATCTTGTTCCTCAACATGATATTTTCAATATTTGCTGTTCTGTGCAATCTTTAAAATAAACGCTTATGAGTAAGGTAATCACATCTGTTAATCAATTGGATTTTACAATTTCGGAGCTGGAATCAATGCCTGCACCGGAGAAAGTTCTTTTGGTGAAGCCCACTTATTTTTCGGTGGAATATGTGATTAACCCGCACATGGAAGGTAACATTGGAGACGTGGACAAACTGGCCGCCCAGAATGAGTGGGAACACCTGAGCGCAGCTTATGAAGAGCTTGGGCTTTATGTGCATGTGGAAGAAGGGCAACGCGGATATCCCGACATGGTTTTTTGTGCTAACCAGAGCCTGCCAAACATCACTAAGGATGGCAAGAAAGAAGTGATTATGAGCGTGATGAACTCCGATCAGCGAAAAGGGGAAGTGCCTACCATTCAGAAAGTATATGAGGATAGCAGCTACGAAATTGTGCACCTCGACGGAGATCGCTTCTCCAGTTTTGAGGGGATGGGAGATGCCATCTGGCACTTCAAAAAAAGATTGCTTTGGGGCGGGTATGGCTATCGGTCTTCCAAGGAAGTGTATGATGTAATTTCTGATACGTTCGACACTCCGGTTATTGCCTTGGAACTTATTGATGAACGCTTTTACCACCTCGATACCTGTCTGTGTATTCTTGATTCTGATACCGCTCTTATCTACCCGAAAGCATTTACCGATGAAGGGCTGGAGCTGATTCACACCTTGTTTACCAATGTTATTGAAGCTTCAAAATACGAGGCGGAAAAGCTCTTTGCCTGTAATGCTACCTGCCCGGATGGTAAGAACGTTTTTATTCAGCAGGGCTGTGTGGATGTAAATCATAAATTGAAAGAATCCGGATTTAAAGTCCATGAGTTCAGTACCTACCAGTTCCTGAAAAGCGGTGGTTCTGTTTTCTGCATGAAGATGCTGCTTTGGTAATTATTCCGGTTGTAATTTTAAATGTTAAGTGTTAAATGATGTCGATTCCATTAAACATTTAACATTGAGCATTCAAAATTCTGTACATGAATTATTTGAAATCCGGAATTTCTTTTCTGATTCTTCTCGCCCTCATCACCTCATTAAACACAAAATTCGGGTCGGTACCACCGCTGGGTAAATTTTTTGATCCGGATGCGGGTTTTTGGGCCAATGCTGAAACATCTGCACCTCAATCAGAAGAGCTGGATATACCAGGGTTGAAGGACGAGGTCTCCGTGTATTACGACGACCGCCGCGTACCCCACATCTTTGCAAAAAACGATCACGACCTATATCTGGCTCAAGGATACATCGTTGCCCGCGACCGCCTTTTCCAAATGGAAATGCAGACCTATGATGCAGCCGGAAGACTGGCCGAAATTGTTGGCCCGTCTTTGCTGAACAGAGACAAACAAACCCGGCGATGGGGAATGCCATACGGAGCAGAAAAAGCATGGGAAGAGATTCAAAGCGACCCGGACATGCTGGCCGTAATCCAGGCCTATGCCGATGGAGTTAATGCCTATATAAATGAACTCTCCCCGTCAGAATATCCGCTGGAATATAAAATTCTTGACTTTGCTCCTGAGCGATGGGAACCCATAAAAACGGCGTTGCTTCTAAAGAACATGACCCGAACGCTGGCTGCCGGAAATAATGATAACCGAACCAGTAACACCTTGGCGTATTTTGGCGATGATTTCATAAACCGGTTTTTTACCCAGGATCCTGAACTCAACGATCCGATTATTCCGCCAACCAGAGAATGGGATTTTGAGGCTGACATCCCCGAAGCACCGGATAGTTTATTTGTGCCGACTACTGCCACAGAGCTCGAAGCTTTTACGATGGAAGAAGGCGTTGGCAGCAACAACTGGGCGGTAAGCGGAGCTAAAACAGCTTCCGGCTATCCTATTTTGGCCAACGATCCTCACCTTTCCCTTACGCTGCCTTCCATCTGGTATGAGGTACAGCTGCATGCGCCGGGAGTTAACACCTATGGCGTGAGCCTTCAGGGTTCACCCGGAGTGATCATCGGCTTTAATGAAGATGTAGCCTGGGGCGTTACAAATGTGGGAACGGATGTCCTGGATTGGTATGAGATAAAATTTCGAGACCAAACCATGCGGGAATACCGGCACGATGGACAGTGGAAACCGACATCAACCCGTATAGAAAAGATTAAAGTACGAGGAGAAGAAACGGTGATGGATACGGTGATTTACACGCATCACGGACCGGTTTCTAAAGTAACATCCAGAGTGAATGAAGAGAGCGTACCTTCTTATCGGGCCATGCGATGGATTGCTCACGAACCATCCAACGACCTAAAGACTTTTTATGGGCTGAACCGAGCCCAAAATTATGATGACTATGTAGCTGCCCTCAAGGAATACACCGCGCCTGCTCAAAACTTCGTATTTGCCAGTAACGAGGGCGACATCGCTTTGTGGGTGAATGGGAAAATACCGGCAAAGTGGGAGCATCAGGGGCGAACGGTAAGTGACGGAACAGACCCTGCATACGACTGGCAAGGCTGGATTCCCCGCGATCATGTTCCTCATGTAAAGAATCCGGAACGGGGATTTGTGAGTTCTGCTAACCAGGAATCGGCTGCTCCCGATTACCCCTATTATCTGGACGATGATTTCGCTCCATTCGAGCGGGGACGCAGAATTAACGACCTGCTGGAGTCGATGGAAAACATCACCCCGGAAGATATGCAAAATATGCAGATGGATGATTACAGTTACTACGCCTCCACCTTTTTGCCAAGCTTAATAGCCTGGACAGATACAGATAGCCTGACAGAAGAAGAGGAGGTTGTGTATGACCTGCTGACCCAATGGAATTACCATATGGAAGCCGATGAAATGGCACCTTCCATTTTCCGGCAATGGGCTGGAAATTTCTACCGGGCGGTGATGTACGATGAGTACGAAACCACCGATGCCCTTCTGCGTTATCCTTCACGAGACATATTTATCGAAGTGGTGAAAAAGGACCCCGAATTTTCTTTTATCGACAATATTGAGACCGAAAAGAAAGAAACCAGAGAGGATATAGCTACGGCAACTTTCAAAGAGACTTTCAGGGAGCTGACAGATGCCTGGGGTGAGCTTGGTGATCGATGGAAGTGGGGAAATGCCATCAATAATGATATTGATCACCTGGCAAATATTCCCGGCTTAGGCAAACAGAATATGTATAGCAGTGGCTCCTCAGATGCTATCAATGCCATCCGAGGTGGATTCGGGCCATCATGGAGAATGGTTGTTGAAGTGGGCCCTGAAGTAAAAGGCTGGGGGGTGTACCCAGGAGGTGCTTCCGGAAATCCCGGATCGCCTAACTATGATTCTATGCTTGAAACATGGAGAACCGGCGGCCTTTTCGAGCTGAATTTCTTCAAGGAAGCACCATCCGAATACAATTATAAGGTCAGCCTTAAAAACCAGGGCATAGATTAATTCTATATCTAAAATCGCGCCTCATAGTTCAGCCTCATTTGTTTTCTCCTTTGCAAGGTGAAAGACGCCTATACAATAATTTTTGCTTTAACAGAAGGGCTGTTTGCCTTTAAGAACTGAACTTTAACACTTCAACATTCAGTATTGAATGTTCCTTGTTCAATGTTCTCCCGCTTCTTTCTTCATAAGCTGATACTTATTGATAGCCAGCATAATCGGCGTACTGGTTATGATTATGACCAGCGTGGTAGCGTGAGCAATGGTAGCATAAGCAAGGCCCATGGCCTCGGGTACCGCATAGAGAATGAGCAACGTCTTGGTTATAAACAGATGATAGGTTCCAACCCCGCCCGGTGTGGGAATTGAAATGCCAACAGCACTTACTACTGTCAACACAACTGCCTCCGTGATTCCCAGATCATACACATTCTGCATATCAAACATCCAGAAGCCGATGTAAGTCATGGTTATGTAGAACACCCAAATCAGGAGGGAATAAAAGATGAACAAGGGCCAGTTTTTAAGCTCTTTGATCGCCAGCAATCCATCTACAAAAGTTCTGATAACCTTCTGAACCTTATGAACAAAGTCGGCGATTTTACCTTCGGTTTTTTCTTCTGCTTTTTTGAAAATCCAAAGAAGCAGCCCAAGTCCTGCAGCCGCAAAAAGGCCATACATACCCAGCGTAAGAATAAAATTAATCTGGGTTTCAGAACTGGTGATATCTACACCAAATAAACGGGAAAGCACCTGAGGATCGGCTACCAAAAACACCACAACAAAAGCCATCAACAGTAGCATACCCAGTAAATCGACTACTCGCTCCAGCACAATAGTGCCTATGACCTTACTGTTGCTTTCATCTACCTGTCGTGCTACGTACACAGGGCGGGCTACTTCTCCCACTCTCGGAAGTGGAATATTGACCAGGTACCCGAACATCACCCCGGTAAACAGGGTAGTTTTGGATGGTACTTTATCCTTATTGGTGAAAAGCATTTCCCAGCGCAGTGCTCTGATGAAATGGGCAAATAACGTAGTAGCAGCGAATGGGAAAATCCATGACCAGGACATACCGCGTGCCGATTCAATAACTTCTGCAAACTCCACTTCCCGGAAAGCCAGCCAAAGAAAAAGAATCCCGAGTGTGACGCTGCCAACAACCTTTAATGCTTTTTTTGTATTCATTACTATTTGGTGAATTCGTTATTCGTGAATTCGTTATTCGTGTACCCGTCTATTAACAAATAACGATTCACCTGCTTAATATCTCATATCTACAACTTCGGCATCATCAGGATAATCGAGTTGGAACAGGCCGTCTTCCGGTTTTAGAAAAGCTCCCTCAGAAAAGGTGGTTACGATTTCATTATCTGATATATCCCAGGCGGTGATTTCTATTGGCCGAAACTGATTATCAATGATTATCTCAACTTCTGCAAAAACAGCAAAGTCATCGTTTGAAATCAAGGATATTTTAGTCTGACCATTCATTTGCTCTTCACTGACAGTATAAGTGGTATCGATACCACTAAGCATTCGGGACGGTGCAAAATCATCTTCATCGGCATTATACACATCGATAATAACACGATTTCTGGACGGGTCATATACTTTTGAAGTTTCTCCATCTACCACAACCACCTGTCCGTCAGCCTCCAGCTTGTAGCGTACTTTATCGAGCCAGATTTGTCCTTCACTCCGGGTTACTTCCCCTGTGTAGGAGTCAGTAAAGGTTTGGGTGAACATAGCGCGGAAAACAAGCCCCTCATCAAACTTATCCTTCAGCTGATCAAAGTTAGGGGTTTGAGCGATGGCTGATGAACTGAAGATCAAACTAAAAATAAAAACCAGAGATAGGGCTTTTAATACATAGGTTGTACCGGAGGTTCTGACAGACGTTCCGAACCGGAGGTTCAGAACGAGGCGCTGAGAGCTGAAGCCTGACAGCTGAAAACTCTTCCTAATCATACTCATCAAGATTGTCCAATAATTCCTGAAGTTCTTCTTCATCCTGAATGAGTACATCCCGTGCGGTACTGCCCTGATATGGTCCAACAATTCCTGCATTAAATAACTGATCTATAATTCGACCGGCCCGGTTATAGCCGATTTTCAATTTCCGTTGCAACAGTGAAACTGACCCTTGCTGATGTAGAATTACCAGCTTGGCAGCAGCTTCGAAATACTCGTCAATATCATCCAGCGGGTCCGGTATATCTGCTACATCCTCTTTAATGATGGGCAAATGGAAAGGTTCCTTATATCCCGCCTGTTGACCAATAAAAGAATTTATCTCATCTACCTCTTCGGTAGAAACAAAAGCGTTCTGGATTCGGACCAGCCCGGTTCCATTGTTAAACAGCATATCTCCCATTCCAATCAGCTGGTCGGCTCCGCCCTGATCCAGAATCGTTCGTGAGTCCACTTTAGAAGCCACCTGGTAGGCAATTCGTGCCGGGAAGTTGGCCTTAATGGTACCGGTAATCACATTTACGGAAGGCCGCTGCGTGGCCACCACCAGGTGAATTCCAATGGCACGTGCCAGCTGAGCCAACCGGGCAATGGGTTCTTCAATCTGCTTCCCTGCTGTCATCATCAGGTCGGCCAGCTCATCAATAATTACTACAATGTAAGGAAGGTGCCGGTGCCCCAGCTCTTCGTCCAGCTCACCGGTTGCATATTTTTCGTTGTACGATTTGATGTCGCGAACCATGGCCATCTTAAGCAGGTCATAGCGATCATCCATTTCCTTACACAAGCTCTCTAACGTTTCCTGAGCCTTGGTAGTATCCGTAACAATAGGCTCATCTGCATCGGGCAGCATAGCCAGAAAATGATTCTGAATATTTCGATACAGGGATAGCTCGATTTTTTTCGGGTCAATCATCACAAACTTCAGATTGTCCGGATGGCACTTATACAACAGACACGTGATAATGGTATTAATACCCACCGATTTACCCGAGCCTGTGGCACCTGCAATCAGCAAGTGAGGCATCTTGGTAAGATCGATCATAAACACTTCGTTCTCGATGGTTTTCCCAAAGGCCACCGGAAGTACAAAGTCGGTTTCCACGAATTTCTTGGTGTTAATCACCTGTTTGATGTACACTGTTTCTCGGGTGCTGTTCGGCACCTCAATACCCACGGCCGACTTACCCGGAATAGGAGAAAGCATACGCAACCCTTTGGAAGCCGTAGCCATCTTCAGATCGTTAGAGTAACTTTCAATCTTGGAGATTTTCACGTCAGGGGCGGGTTCCAGCTCATATAGCGTCACCGTTGGCCCCACAATCGCATTGATCCCCACAATCTCAATCTTGTGGCGCTTCAGCTTATCAAGGATGATTCGCTTATTCTCTTTAATCTCTTCAAGATCTACTTCGTTGCCCTCGTTTGGCGGAGGATCCAGCAGATCTACTTTAGGAAACTTGTATTTAATGACCGGAACTTCCTTGGCTTTCTCCCGATTCTGCTTATCAAGATCTCGTTCGTCGGCTTCTTCCTCACCCTTACCTACATATACGGACACTTCCAGATCATCCTCATCTTCATCTACCACCTCTTCCTTTTCAAGCGAGGCACGCTGACGGGTGTCCAGCGTCTTAACTTCTTCCTTATCTTTTTCGCGCTGCTTGCGTTCTTCCTCTTCCGACTTCTCCACCAGCTCATCGATGGAAGGTGCCGGCTTCACCGGTTCTTTCTCGTCCTGCGGTTCGGCAATTTCTTTTTTCTGAAGTTCTTTCTCTTCGTTCTCGGAAGTGCTTTCTTCCTTTTTGGATTGTTGTAGAGCTTTTTTCTCTTCCTTCGCAGCTTTCTTGGCCGCTATGCGTTCTTCCCGCTCTTTGGCTTTTTGCTCTTTACGAAGCTGACGCTCAGCCCGCCAGTCTTCCATTTTGTCCCGCAGGTTATCCATCCAGATCTTCACGCTGTCGATGGTTTTCTGAAGGTCACGATCCACGAACATCAGTAAGGTTACTATGATCAAAACTGACAGAATGAAAATGGATCCAATGCCCGTGATGTTCTGCAGAACCTGTGAAATAGCTATACCTGCTGAACCGCTCCATATAGAATCAGCCGGGAAATCTGCGTTGGTGTTCAGCCAGCCAATAAAAGTAGAAAGTAATACCATGCCCCAGATGGAAAGCACGGTTAGCCAGCTCAGCTCTTTGAAATCCCGCCGGCGAAAAGTATGCCAGCCATGATAACCGGTTATCAGCGCCAGGATGATGCTGGTGTAGCCAAATAAACTGTGCACCAGATAATGGGACAGGTAGGCACCAACCGGGCCCAGCCAGTTTTGGACCAGCCGGGAAGAAGCATCGGGGTTAAACAAATCGAGGAAGGAAATACTTTTGGCGTATTGGTAGTCTTCCGGATTATAGGATATGATGCTCAGCCCGAGCAAAATCGCAATCGACATCACAATGATACCGATAATTTCGACCTTACGGTTTGAATCCAGCCCCGTAGTTGTAGATGTATTTAGGTTGTTTTTAGCCATTCAAATTGGTCAGGATGCCATCCCGCATGCCGGGAAGCACATCAAATTCATTTACTTTGCAACAGAATTCAATATCGCCATTTGGAACCAGTTCAGCCAATCTTTTTGCATGATCGCTCTTGCTTATGGCTCCTTCTAAATCATCCCCAAATTTTTGGAAAAGACCAAATGCAACTTTGGCCCCGTCTTTGGCGGAATCCGGCAGCTCTCCGCCGGTAATAGCGTGCAGGAGCGACCCTGCAAACAAAGTATCTTCAATGGATAACCGTCCCTGCCATCCCGAGCAAACCAGCACTACTTCATCGTCATGTTCCTTCAGGGCATTCAATATGCTATCCTGGTTCAGAAAGGTGCCCACATAAATCTGGTTGGCAAGTGAAGCTTTTTTGATGGCCTTGGTGCCATTTGTGGTATTAAAAATCAGCGTTTTTCCTTCCACCACTTCCGGCTCATATTCGGCCGGAGAGTTCCCGAGGTGATAGCCTTCAATTTTGGTTCCGTTCTTCTCGCCGCACAATAAAAAATCTTTTTGGTCCATGGTGTTTGCGATTTTCATGGCATCACTCATATCCGCAACAGGAATGATTTTCTTTGCTCCGTTACTCAGTGCTGTGGTGATGGATGACGATGCTCTCAACACGTCTATGATGACCGCTGTTTTTCCGCGCAGCTCTTCTTCCTGAAAAGCCTGGACGGAAAAGAAAACGTCGATATAATTAATCTCTGGCATATTCTCTCTTTGTTATTTTTTGATGAATGGTGGCCGGGTAACCGTTGCCTTGGCCGTCTTTTTGCGGATGCTGATTTCTATTTCCGTTCCTTCTTCCGCATAGTCTGTAGCAACGTATCCCATACCTATACCTTTACCCAAAGTAATCGACATTGTTCCACTGGTTACTTCTCCAATGGCTTCTCCCGCATCGTTTTGAATCTCGTAGCCCTGACGCGGAATATTGCGCTCGCCCTCAACCACGAAGCCCACAAGCCGGCGGTTTAACCCTGCTTCTTTTTTCTTAAGAAGAGCTTCTTTTCCGTTAAAATCTCCTTTATCAAATTTGGTAACCCACCCTAAGCGGGCTTCAAGCGGATGCGTGTTTTTGGTGATGTCGTTACCATAAAGTGCATAGCCCATTTCCAGTCGCAGGGTATCACGGGCACCTAATCCACACGGTTCAATACCGAATTCCTCGCCGGCTTCCATAATGGCATTCCATACCTTCTCCGGGTCGGCATGATTTTTATCAAAATACAGTTCAAATCCTTTTTCGCCAGTGTAACCTGTAGCAGAATACACCACATTTTCCATCCCAGCCAGGCTTCCCATTTTGTAGCTATAAAAACTGATCTCACTTAAATCAATATCCGTCAGTTTCTGGAGGGTTTCTATCGATTTAGGGCCCTGAACAGCTAACAGGCAGGTATCATCCGATTGGTTGTGGACATTGGCATCGAAGGTGTTGTTTTTGGTGATCCACTCAAAGTCTTTTTCAATGTTGGACGCATTTACAACAACGATATACCCAGCATCGTCGAAAAGCTTGTACACAATCAGGTCGTCCACAATGCCGCCATCTTCATAGCACATGCAGGTGTATTGCGCTTTGCCTTCCACTAATTTGGACGCATCGTTTACGGTCACTTTTTGAATTAAATCCAGGGCTTCCGGTCCGCTGATGAAAAACTCACCCATGTGGGAAACATCAAATATACCGACGGCTTCGCGAACGGCCGCATGTTCGGTTTTAATTCCTGAGTATTGAACCGGCATCTGATATCCGGCGAAATCTACCAGCTTGGCGCCGGCTTTTTCATGGATGGAATAGAATGGTGTCTTTTTGGACATGAAGTCAGCTGAAATAGTTTTGTTCGTATTACCCTGTTGGATATATGATATAGCCTGTGGTACTGCTTATTTTCATTGAGCCAAACTTACTGATTTATTGGCAAACATCATTGTATATAGAAGATTTCTAAAGATTATCAGGATTTATTTTTTCCCGGCAACTGTTTCTCATATCCCTCTGTTAAGTTCCTTATCTTTAGGAATTCAAAAAACACCGAATAACTAAGTCAGACACATAGCAATACATGTCTATCAATAAAGAGCAGGTTAAATCAGCACTCAGCCAGGTTTTACACCCCGAAGAACAACGCGACCTCATTTCCCTGGATATGGTTCAGGATGTGATTGTTCAGGACAAATACATTTCTTTTACACTGGAATTTCCTGAGAAAAATGAAGGGCTGGAAAAGCAATTATCCCAAAAATGTGAAGAAGCGATTCAGAAGTTTGTAGACAAAGAGGCCATTGTTGATATCCAGGCTGCGGTAAATCTCTCCAAAAAGCGGGAAATGGAGGCCTCTAAACCCGGTCGGCAGCAAGAACAACAGCAGGAAATACTGCCCGGTGTAAAAAACATCATCGCAGTTGCTTCCGGTAAAGGCGGGGTAGGAAAATCTACCGTAGCTGTAAATATCGCTGCCGCACTTTCCAAAAAAGGTCATAAAGTTGGCTTGATGGATACTGACATCTACGGCCCAAGCATCCCAACCATGTTTAATATCCATGAGCGGCCGAATATAACCACGCAAAAGAAACTGGTACCACACGAGAAGTTTGGTATTAAACTGGTTTCCATGGGCTTTTTGGTGGATGTAGACCAGGCGATGGTGTGGCGCGGACCGATGGCCACCAGTGCCGTGAAACAATTTATGACCGACGTGGAGTGGGGTGAACTTGATTACCTTATTCTGGACCTGCCTCCGGGAACCGGCGACATACAGCTTACCATCGTTCAAACGGTGCCTTTAACAGGTTCTGTTATTGTATCCACCCCCCAAACCGTTGCTCTTGATGACGCCCGCAAAGGCGTGGCGATGTTCAAGAAAGTGAACGTACCCGTACTGGGTATGGTGGAGAATATGGCGTATTTCACTCCACCGGATATGCCGGATAAGAAGTATTACATATTCGGAAAAGGCGGAGCAGCACATTTGGCTCAGGAAATGAATGTACCTGTGTTGGCCGAAGTACCCCTTCAGCAAACCTTGCGCGAAGGCGGAGATTCCGGCAAACCTATTGTTTTGGAAGATAGTGAATCTCCTGCGGCAACGGCACTTATGGAAGCCACCGGCAATATGCAGCAACAGCTGGCGCTCCGGAATAAAGAGCAGTCACCGACTAAAAAAGTGGATATTAAGTTCAGGCCTTAAATCAACTAAGCTCCAAATACCAAGGTTTAATCAGTCACAGGTTGCTGGTCGTTGGTCATTGAATTTGAATTCCGACTTAAAGCGGGTTAAAGCTTTTTGCAAAGCGTTTAATGGCTTCGGGCAGTTGATCTTGGTCAATAATTTCAAGGTGGCTGCTTCGAATCATGGCAAATTGGCGCATGTATTCTTCGTTTATGTACGCCCGTATTTCCCGGCCGTCGGTACTTGTGGGTTTTGGACTGTCGGAGGCTACAGCTTTGTGAAATACTTCTTCTTTTACCCCGGCCTTTACCACTTCTTCAGGAACCTTTAAAAAAGTTGAGATGGAGAGGGCTATGTTGTTATCTGCATCCGGTTCGGTAAGATCTATAAAGAAAAGAAAACCTTCTTTCTCATCATAGGTGCCGCCATTGGCAACAAGGGTTTCTGTTAACTGTTTCTTTGCTGATTGTAGCCGCTCAAGGTCAGCTGAATCTGTAACCTTATAGCTGACGCTGAACTTTATATCAGTTGATGTTTGTCCAAAAATAAGATTGGGCATTAAGGCCAAACCGAAAAGAATGAGTAGGTGGGAAGGGTTAAAAAAGAACTTATTCATAGCTCTGTCTATTTAGTTAGAGTTAAGGTTTAAGAAAGAAATGGTAGCCTTAAGTAATAGACAGTGCTTAATTTAGGATTGATCCATTTTAGTTATTTAGATGTTAAATTCAAAACCCCAATCCATAGGTCATTGAATATTGTGATTTGAAATTTGGAGCTTGTAACTTCCTCCCCTTAATCTACCACACCATCTATGGACCTTATCTACCTCTTAGACCTCATCGGTACGTTCGTCTTTGCAATTAGCGGCATCAGGATTGCCTCCCGGACTAACATGGATGTATTTGGTGCTTCGGTGGTGGGCTTTGTAACAGCGATTGGTGGGGGAACCGTCCGGGACTTACTGCTCGACAGTCACCCCATTACCTGGATGGCCGACCTGACCTACCCAATGGTCATTCTGGCGGCTGTACCCTTTACCTTCCTGATGGGTAAACGTCTGAATAACTACAGCAAAACCATCTTCATTTTTGATACTATTGGGATTGCCCTGTTTACCATTATCGGGATGGAAAAAGCGCTGTCCTTCGGATTCAACCCTTTTATTGCCGGATTGATGGGCATGATATCAGCAGTGGTTGGCGGGGTTACACGAGATGTGCTCTGCCGGGAAGTTCCGCTTATATTCCGGAAAGAAATTTATGCCACGGCCTGCCTGGCCGGAGCCGTTATCTTCTATCTTGGGCTGGAACTGAACCTCCCTGAAAACCTTAACTACCTAATTACAACCGCCGTTATTATCACTATACGCACGTTTTCCATAAAGTGGAATCTGTCCCTCCCAAAAATGAAAAAGGTATAGGCCAGAAAGAACCAAATCACAAGTTCCAAATCCCAAATTTGATTTGGTCATTGGTCTTTGAGACTTGGAATTTGGGATTTGGAATTTGATGCTTAAACCCTACTTCATCATCTCCTCAAAATGCTCTTCCAGCTTATCGGGTGTTTGGGTGAGCTTGCTAACTCCCCATGTTGCCAACAGGCTCAGGGTAAATGCAGGGATCAGCTCGTATAGATTGTTTTTCAAAACGGGGATAAAATACCAGATGATGGTCACGGCGGTTCCGGTGAGGAGTCCGGCAATCACACCAGCCTTCGTTGTTTTTTTCCAGTAAAGAGCTAAAATGGAAGTCGGACCGATGGATGCACCCAATCCCGCCCAGGCAAAAAGCACCAGCCAGAACACGATGTTCTGAGCAACCAGCCCAAAAATCAGGGATAAGATGACCAGCAATACAACCACTATGCGACTGTACAGCACCAGTGTTTTTTGCGGAATTTCCTCGTCTTTCTTCAGCAGCTTGTCATAAACATCACGCACTACACTGGATGCAGCAACTAAAAGCTGGGAATCGGCGGTGGACATAATGGCGGCAAATATGGAAGCAATCACAACTCCAAACAGAATAGGGTGAAGTAGGTTTTGAGCTAACAGCGGGTACAGATTTTCGGTATCTGAGGCAGGCAGCATATCCACTTCCGGAAAATAAGCCCGGCCAACCAGCCCGATTAAAATGGCTCCACCGGCCATCAGCACATTCCAGATGGTTCCGACTGCCGCTGCATATTTTAGCTGTTTGGCATCATCAATCGACATGTAGCGGGAGAGGATATGAGGATTCCCCGGGGAACCCAGTCCGATACCTACGAACCCAATGAATGCTCCGAAACCAAGTGCTGTCGGGTCGATGAAAGCCGCATCATAAAGATTCAGTTCTGCAGAGACGATGCTCCATCCGCCCATATCATAAATCGCGATGATAGGGAGAAACACCAGGGCAAAAATCATAAAGAAAGCCTGGATGGTATCCGTCAGGCTAACCGCCATAAAGCCTCCAACTACGGTGTACAATAAAATAATGGCGGCAGAAAGAAACACTCCCATATTTTGAGTGATCCCGAAGCTGGATGCAAATGCTTTTCCGCCGGCTACAAATTGGGAAGAGACATAACTCACCATAAAAACAAGAAAGATAATGACGAGAATCACCCGAAGGCTGCCGGATTTATCATCAAAACGTTCGGCGAAAAAGTCAGGGACGGTGATACAATCATAGCGTTCTGAAAATTGGCGGAGTCGTTTGGCGTAGTACATGAACAGAAACCATTCTACCACAATGTAACCAACGGCCGCCCAAAGAGCCGATGCACCCTGAGCATAGGCCATCCCGGTAACCCCGAGCAACAGCCATGCACTTCGCCCGGATACTACAGCAGACAGAGCAACAACCAGCCGGTTCATTTTCCGGCCACCTATAAAAAATTCGGAAATCCCCTCAGAAGAAAAGCGGGCCGAATAAATACCAATCCCGAAGAGGATAATCAGGTAGCCGATGAAAGCTGCTAATACATAGCCGCCTCCGTCAATCGATATGGTATTTAGTTCATCCACAATGGGGAGGTCCAAAAAACAAGTTCCAAATCCCAATCGCTCAAAATTTGGAATTTGTGCTTTGGGATTTGAAGCTTAAACATTGATCACGGGAAAATGCCCATTTGTTCGTACATGATGCCAATTTTATCGATGGCACCCACAAAGGCGGCTGTTCTCAGATCATTGAGATTATGCTTTTCACGAACTTCGGCGATCTGCTCATAAGCGGTAATCATTGTTTCTTCCAGGCCGGAATCTACCAGGTCATACTCACCGGCCCCTCTGGCCAAATCAGCCAGTTCAGCATCAGTGAAGTCCCGATCCGAAATGTTTTCAATTACCCGGAGAATTTTCTTCAGGCTGGTTTCATCAAAGCGCTTACTCAAGCGACCATACCGAACATGCTGGATATCCTTCAGCCATTCGAAATAGGAGACAACCACACCACCCGCATTCAGGTATGTATCGGGAAGGATTAGTGCGCCACGTTCTTTCAGGATGTCGTGGGCATCGGCGGTGGTTGGGCCGTTAGCTGCCTCTGCAATAATTTTCGCCTTCACTTCTGCCGCGTTATCGCCGGTAATCTGGCTTTCCAAAGCCGCCGGGATGAGTATGTCACATTCAGCCGTGAGCGCATTATCTCTATCTTTGAGTTCTTTGGTGTTTTCAAACCCAATGATGGACCCGGTGTCTTTGCGGTATTCCATCAGCTTTTCAAGGTCGATGCCGTTTTCATCATAAATAGATCCTTCAATTTCAGCCACACCCACCAGCTTGGCTCCGGCTTCGGTCATATACTTGGAAGCGTGGTAACCTACATTACCCAGTCCCTGCACGACGAATGTTTTTCCATCAATGCCGGTAGATAATCCAATCCGATCCATGTCTTTTTTGTTGTTGCAAGCTTCGCGAATACCGAAATAAACGCCCCGGCCGGTAGCCTCGGTTCTTCCGCGAATACCGCCCTGCTGGATAGGCTTTCCCGTTACACAGGCCTCAGCGTTCAGGTCGTCTTTCATCTGTCGGTACGTGTCCAGAATCCAGCCCATTTCACGGGCTCCGGTACCGTAATCCGGAGCGGGCACATCCACACCCGGACCAATAAATCCTTTCTTAATCAGCTCGTAAGTGTAACGGCGGGTAATTCTTTCCAGCTCGTTTTCCGAATACTCACGGGTACTGATTTTGATACCACCTTTGGCTCCTCCGAAGGGAACATCAACAATAGCACACTTGTACGTCATTAAAGCAGCCAGGGCCATGGTTTCATCTTCGTCCACTTTATGGCTGTACCGGATACCGCCTTTGGTTGGCAGTTTATGGTGGCTGTGTTCTACCCTCCACCCCTCTACAACTTCGATGGAGCCGTCATCTCGCCGAACGGGAAAAGTGACGTGATAAACGGTATTACAGATTTTAATCTGTGCCAAAATACCTTTGTCGAAGCGGGTGTACTTGGCAGCTTTATCAAAGTTTTTGTTAACCTGTTCATAAAATTTATATGTGGACATGTTCCCTGTCTCCTTAGCTAATTTTGAAGTACCTGATGGTCGCAATTATATCACAGAGAAACAAGGAAAAGCCGCTCTATTCGGTAATTGGAAGGGACACGTGAAGATGATCGGCAGTGCCGGTGTGCCGGATGGTGTTGAGCCCCATGATTTCGAGGGAGCCGCGGAGCAAAATGTTCCTGAATTCATTACGACCAATAGTTCTAAGGTCGATAGCATGAACGTAGCCGGTTTCTTGCGTGTAATGAAGTGATCGCTGATTGAGGGGTAGTCCCATTGCTGCATAATCTTCAGGCTGTCGCTGAATATCGGTGACCACCAGATCATTGTCGGCAAGGGTAGTAGTAGCTATGGCTACACGTAAAATGGGATGCATGGACCGATACACCTCGCGAATGTCATTACTTTTGGCATTAACAGACGAGATGTACATCACCCCATAGAAACAGAAAGCAAAAACGAGTGCTCCGATGCCACCAAGGCTGAACTTCAACAACATTTTTTTATTATCGATCCGCCTGAACAAAAAGAAGATGTAAAAGAGAAGCAGCAACACAGTAGCAGAAATTCCACCGCCCAGAGCCAGCCAGCCATTCCATCCGTAGGAAAGGTTCAGAAAAACAGAGGTTCGGATTAACAGAAAAAAAGGGAGTACAACGAGGCCAATGACCATCAAAAGTCCGAATAAAACGCGGAAGCCGGTGTTCTTCTTTCTTTGCGGTGAGCCGGTTTTTGAAGCCGTGGATGCCGCACCGCTTTTGTCCATATTCAGCAGCCAGTCGATATCTTTTTGGGAAATCTTGTCCATGGCTGCTTCAACGGATTAAAACAGTTGGTGTTACATGCTGCGGTACGACCGGCGCAATAAAAAGGGAAAGCTCTGCAGGATAACGACTAATACCAGCACGATAGGAATAATCTCATACGAGTTCTGGTGTATGGCGGTGCTCAGGTTCATCAGGTGATAAGAGAATAGAATACCGGATGTAAACAGGGAAAAACCATAGGCCCAGCTCGCTCTCGTCCAAAGCGAAAAGCCACTCACCAGTGATGTGATCCCAACAATGATGGAAGTGCCAAAGGCGAGAGCGGGCAAGTCATTGTGTTGAAACTCAAAAAGGTTACCGGAAAACTGACCGCTTTGTAACGAACCGATTAGTTCCACAAACTGGTACAGGCCAACGAGCAGGAAAAAGAGTTGCAGGAACAGGTGAATTCTGCGGTCTTTAAGGGTCATTCGAAAATAAATTTAGGTTAGAGAAGGTCTCACTATACCCTAATTCGAAACCCGGAAAATTGTTCCTGCAGAATTCAGGTTTTTGTTTGGTTAAACGGTTTCGGTATCCGCAAAAATGGGATCATCCTGACGAAATACATTCACGGTAAACAACACCCCAACCGATCCTACTACAGCATAAAAAGCCGATCCGGCCAAGCCGACCGCATGCACAATGAAGGTGCCTGCTAAAGCCCCGAGCACTCCAAAAGCAAGGCTGGGCAACATAGTCACTCCCCGATCCTGAGTGATAACACGGCTCAGCCATCCAATTATTAATCCTATGGTGATATAGCTTAATAAATACATGAGGGTCATACGTACTCCTTCATTTGTTAATATCTATTAAATAAATGGGATGCAGAGGGTATGCGTTCCGTGGCGCTTCACAACTTTCCAAAAATTAGTATAGATTCTTCTCCTAAAATCACTAATAAAAGAACCACTATGAAAAAACTACTCAGCTCTTCCATCCTTGCATTATTACTGTTGGTGGGGTGCGCCCCAAGTGAAAAGGAAACTTTTGACAAAGCCATGGATATTCATGAAAGGGTTATCACGCTGGATACCCACGTGGATATTAACGTGAATAACTTTACCGAAGAAACCAACTACACACAAAGATTAAATACCCAGGTCGATTTGGTTAAAATGGAAGAAGGGGGGCTGGATGTGGTTTGGCTGGTGGTTTATACCGGACAGGATACGTTGACGGAGGAAGGCTATGCGGATGCCTATGAAAATGCGGATGCCAAATTTGAGGCCATCCACCGTTTAACCCAGGAAATTGCTCCCGATCAAATGGAGCTGGCAACCACCTCTGAGGATGTGAGGCGTATTATTGCCGAAGGAAAGAAAGTGGCTATGATTGGAGTGGAGAATGCGTATCCGGTGGGTACTGATCTCTCCAGGATAGAAGAATTTTATGAGCGCGGTGCCCGATATATGTCCCTTTCGCATAACGGGCACAGTCAATTCAGCGATTCCAACACTGGGGAGCGCGATGACCAATGGATGCATGACGGCCTGAGCGACCAGGGAAGAGAAGCCATCGCTGAAATGAACCGGCTGGGCATGCTGATTGATATCTCCCATCCTTCTAAAAAAGCAAACATCGAAACGATGAAGTTGTCGAAAGCACCGGTGATAGCATCGCACTCCTCAGCCAGGGCGATGAATGATGTAAGCCGCAACCTGAGCGATGAAGAACTGATGCTGCTGAAAGAAAATGGCGGAGTTGTGCAAACCGTCGCTTTTCGCAGCTATCTTGATTCCGAAAAACACGCCGCCTGGCAGGAAGCCTCGCGCACAGTTCTGGAAGAAGAAGCCGGAAAATTGGGTTTTGAGCTTTTAAATTGGGGTGATATTCGCGAAATGAGCGAAGAAGAACGTGATGAATACATGGAAATGTACCGCACTGCTCAGGATAATGCCGAGCCCCGAATTACCGAAGAAGTAAACGAGATGTACCCACCGGTTAATGTTTCGGATCTGGTTGATCATGTAGATTATATGGTCGATTTAATTGGATTAAAACATGTTGGAATCAGCTCGGATTTTGATGGCGGAGGCGGTGTTTACAATTGGATGGATGCCTCAGAAACCTTCAATGTGACGCATGAGCTGGTGAAGCGCGGTTATAGTGAAGAAGAAATCGCGATGCTGTGGAGTGGAAATTTACTTCGTGTATTGGATGAAGCCGAAGCTGTTGCCGCCGAAATTCAAGCTCAGGAAGAGTAAGCGAATACCCAACAAGGAACTCCGAACTTTGGACCATTCCGTTCAAAATTTAGAGTTGGATGTTCCTTGTTTGGTGTTTAACTGTCCAAAAATCATTAAAGCCAAATTATCTTTTTGCAAAGAAAAGTTAGAAAAAGGTTATTTCCTTTAAACCTCCGCCTAATCTTTTTAACTTTACGGCTCACAAAAATTACTGTAAACAAAATCATAAAAAAGTGATTGCAGAAGCAGACGTTTCAACTGACGTCAAGATTTTAAAAGCCGATTTAAGTAACCCTAAACACGCCTCAGATATAGTCAAGATTGTAGACCTCTTTGCGAGAGATCCTATGGGGCAGGATGAACCGCTGGACGAGGAAGTCCGCGTAGATATGATCGCAGAGATGAAGAAGGTGCCCACCACCATGACCTACATCGCCTATGCCGGCGAAAAAGCGCTGGGTATTGTAACCTGTTTTGTAGGATTTTCAACCTTTACGGCAAGCAAGGTATTCAAAATTCATGATGTAGCCGTTCACCCCGATGCACGCGGGATGGGAATCGGAACCATGATGCTGGAAAACATTGAAAACGAAGCCAGGGAAATGGGCTGCTCTAAAATTACCCTTGAAGTGCGGGAAGATAACCCGGCGCGCCGCCTGTATGAAAAACAGGACTTTGAATACGGTGATCCGAAATGGTATTTCATGACGAAGAACCTCGGGTGAAAACCGAACAAGGAACATTGAACTTCGAATATTGAAGTGAAGCCTCTTCTTAGCAGAAGAGGCTTTTTTTGTTTAAATGTTTTCCCCATATTCATTCGTCATTGTAGTCACTTGTACTTAAACGCATGAAAAGATTAATTATACTGTTTGTAGGGTGCCTGCTGTTAGCATCCTGCAACAATAAAACTTCCGGGCCGCCCTTCAAGATTGAGCTGGAACTAAAAGAGAACTCCGGTCAGGTTCCGCCATTACTTGCGGTGTCTATGGGCGGCGGGTTTATTTTTGACCCTGAATATCCGGGAGAGCCTACTGAAATGCCTGAAGGGTTACAGAATGGAGAGATTTTTCATGGCATCATCGATTTGTATCAATACGTGAGTCAGGGTCACGCCGCGGGATTTATCAAGGAGTCTATTTTTCAGAGAAACAGTGCCCTGATAGATTCTGTTACTATTACCGATGAGTGGGTAGATGTAATTTTTACGGTGGCTGTTGGCGAAGACGAACAAGGCAGAGCCATAGCATTTGTGGAAGGTAAAGATGGAAATTTCCCGGATGATCCAATTTACTTTGATTCCACCACGGTTGAGTTTCAGGATCAGGTATTTAAGGTGATGGAAGCCGTAGTTCCGGCCCCCTTTGAATATTACAATGGTGAAGAAGTGGTGTGGCATGAAGGCAAGGCCAGCCTGATGTACCTTTCCGATTCCACTCCCTCCGAAAGCTTACAGTTGTTCTATCATAAAATCCGAATGGGGACATGGACGGTTAATGACCAAACATTCGATATTCTCCTCTCCAAAGAAAGTGCTCCTCCTTACCGGAAAGAGTTATACACCTATTTATACATAGACCTGGACGAAGACGGAACATTTGACGTGATGCCCGATGGCATGGAGGCATACCCCGTAACGGAGCCCTTCAACATAGCCGGGGAAAGCTGGAAGATAACCGATATTACCATCGACGGCAGCTCGGTAACCATAGACGTATCCGAAGAGAAAGTGGACCCTAAAGTAGCCCTCCGTCCGGGTATAGAAGCCCCGAATTTTACCGCCACAACTGTAGCGGGAAATCAGTTCAACCTGGAGGAACTTCAGGGTAAATACGTGATGCTTGATTTTTGGGGAACGTGGTGCGGACCTTGTATCGATGTCCTGCCGGTGTTAAAACAAGCCTATGAAGAATATGGCGGAGCTGATTTCGAAATTATAGGAATAGCCAATGAAGTTAGTGCCGATGGTTTTAAGAACTTTCTGAAAAATGAGGGCATCAGCTGGCCTCAGGTTCTGGAAATCTATGAAGAGAATAATACCATTCAGGAAATCTATTCAGTCAACTCATATCCCACCTATTATTTGATCAACCCGGAAGGGGAAATTGTAGAGTACGGGATGGCATTGTCGGAGGAGAACCTTATGGGCACGTTGAGCAAATATTTGGATTGATCTATACAGGCACAGTTTGGGGTCTATTTTCTGTATTCTTGCCCCTAAACACAGTTAAATCAACACTAATTTGTAACATTTATCATTTTTTTACTCTTGTGTATGCAAGCAGTTAATAAATGACCGGTCATAGATAGTTAGCTAACTCTTAATTGCTGTGTTATAAAAAGAACACCAATTAACAGAGGTAATCTATGTCAAGTACTATGTTAAAAAAGCTAAGCTCTTTACTAATTATCGGGGCATTAGTCGTCACAGGATGTGACCAAACAACAAGCGTTAAAAAACAAGACGAACTCACCAAGCAAGAGAAAGCCGAGCAAATTCTGGCTAAACAAAATCAGCCTATTGACGGGCAGTACATTGTGGTTTTTAAAGAAGAAGGCAATGAACGGAGGATGGCCAAAGCTCAGCGGGCGCAGCAGGTTGAACGAAAAATCAGCGCTGTCTCTGCAGAGAATAACATCCCGGAAGAAAAAATCAGAAGTACCTATAAATATTCTGTCAGTGGTTTTACGGCCGAACTGGACGATGAACAGCTTTCTGCTTTGAGAAACGATGAACGTGTTGATTACATCGAGCAGGATAGAATTGTGATCTTGTCTCCCCCTAAAGCAACACAATCATTCTGGTGCATTTATTTCGGTATAGGATGTGACTATGGCGGCGGAGATCCTCAGGTAACTCCTTATGGCATCAATCGTGTAGGCGGAGCCGTTGACGGATCGGGTTTAACGGCCTGGATTCTTGATTCCGGAGTTGATCTGGACCATAACGACCTGAATGTGAACACTCAACTGAGTACTTCTTTTGTAGCCACAGAAAGCACGGCCGATGATGGCAACGGGCACGGAACGCACGTTGCCGGAACCATTGCTGCCCTGGATAACGACATTGATGTGATAGGTGTAGCTGCCGGAGCAAGCGTTGTTGCTGTAAAAGTATTAGATAGTAACGGAAGCGGTGCCTATTCCGGTGTTATTGACGGCATCGATTATGTGGCAGCTAACGGATCATCCGGAGATGTTGCCAACATGAGTCTGGGTGGCGGAACTTCTCAGGCTGTGGATGATGCAGTACGAAATGCGGCAGACAACGGAATTATGTTTGCTCTTGCGGCCGGTAACGACGGTGCCGATGCCAACAACTCTTCTCCGGCCCGGGTTGAGTACAACAATGTATGGACCGTTTCTGCCATCGACAGCAACGATAATTTTGCCTCTTTCTCTAACTACGGAAACCCACCGATTGAATATGCCGGACCCGGCGTGGATGTTGAATCTCTTTGGAGAGACGGCGGTGTGAACACCATCAGCGGTACGTCTATGGCAACACCTCATGTGGCCGGTGTGTTATTGGTTACCGGAGGAAATCCTTCTACCGATGGAACGGCCAACGGCGATCCTGACGGAACTCCCGACCCAATCGCAACGCATTAAGAGCAATAGTAGCTCCTAAACATAACAAAAGCCCCCGCTCACATATGAGCGGGGGCTTTTTATTTTTGGGAAAGCTTAGGCCATCATGCTGAATTTATCTTGTGCAAGAAAAAGTAACGGAGACTACACTACTTAGTCTTTTCAATTTTCTTTGCTTCTTCTGCCAGCTCCAACACTACCTTGGTATACATGGTGCTTGGGTTATAGCGCATAACAGCCTTCTCTATGCTGCCTGTAATTTTGTAGAAGTGAGACAGGTAATTGGCCACAGAAAAAATATTGTTCGGCATAAAATAAAGATCAGAGCCCACCCACCAGCGATTCAGTGAATAAGGGATAAACTGGGCATATGACATGGCACCTGCATAACTTGATTCAAGTGACAGTATATCCAGGTTGTTCTTTTCGGCAAAGATAAGCAGCTCTTCCAGCTGAGCTTTCGACCAATCACTTCTATACCCTTCTGCATACATAGATACATAAGCATTAAACGGGTTATAGCTTCCCTTGTACTTCCCAAATTCCGATTCAATTCCGATTATACCGGCAATTACGTGCTTGGGGATACCGTATTTTTCCTGGGCAGCATCTAACTCCGGGGCATATTTAACCAGGAAGTCTTCCAGCTTTTGTTTTTTAACATCGTACTTGATGATTCCCTGATAGTCCTCAAAACTCTCGATTTTAATTTCAACCGCCCGTGTAAACTTGCCGGTTATATCATCGATAAGTTTAAAGCGGGGATCGTTAAGCAAATCATTGAATGCATAGCCCTTATCCTCAAAATATTCAGCAAGCTCATCAATGTTGGCTTTTAGTTTGCCCGGATCGGAATGATCAGCAGATGCCGTACATGGAATCGTTAGCAGGAATAACAGGAGTGTGATGATGGTCTTTTTCATAATAGTCGCGTTTTGTTTCGCCTCTCTGAGCTCTATTATAACAAATTCAGATTGATTTGATTATTAAAGATTGTAGAGTTTTTGAAGTTACTTATCGTTGAGATATATTAAACGTAAACCAATTTCATGTTATGAGAGATCAATTAATAGAAGAATTAAAGGCTTTATCTCCGGAAGAAAAGCTCACCGTAACTGAGATTTTATGGGACAGTTTGAAAGAAGAAAATGTGTCCATTTCTGAGAGTCAGCTAAATATAATCAGGGAAAGAGAAGAAGAATATAAAGCCGGAAACCAAAAACTATATAGCTGGGAAGAGGTGAAAAAACTGGCCAGGAATAAATGAAGCTTCTTCATTTTACGGACGCCGCAAAAGAAGATTATCTTGAGGCAAAAGCTTGGTACACTGAGATTAAAGATGTTCTGGGGGATTATTTTGAATCTGCAATTGATCATACGATTCAAAGAATCTTAGCCAATCCATTGGAATTCCCCATTATTACTGGGAGTACGAGAAAGGCATTGGTGACGCACTTTCCCTTCAATATCTTCTTTATAAACATCAAATCAGAGAATAGTATAATTATCACAGCTGTACTTCATCACAGACGGAACCCCAAACAATTGGAGTCGGTAGATCAAAATTGAACATTCCTCGTTCAATATTCGAAGTTCAAATCAAAAACCCTTACCTTTTAGGGCTTTAAAAAGTCCGCTTCACGGTTTTGTTTGTAATGAAGCGATTAACTTCAAAAACTATTATCAGAAAGTACCATGGCAAAAGAATTTGATGTATGTGTAATCGGGTCAGGCCCCGGCGGATATGTAGCCGCAATTCGTGCTTCTCAGCTTGGCTTTAAAACAGCAATTGTTGAAAAAAGACATCTTGGTGGTGTTTGTTTAAATATTGGTTGTATTCCAACCAAAGCCCTTCTTCGTTCAGCTGAAGTGTATGAATCTATCGAGCACGCCTCTGATTACGGAATTAACGTGAAGGACTACTCAGCCGACTTCGACGGTATAGTGAAGCGGAGCCGTGGTGTTGCCAACAAAATGAGCAAAGGCGTTCAGTTCCTGATGAAGGCGAATAAGATTGACGTTTTCATGGGAACGGGTGTTTTTAAATCCAAGTCTGAATTGTCGGTAAATGACGATAAGGGCAAAGAGCAGGAAAGCATCAAGGCGAAACATTTTATCGTGGCTACCGGAGCGCGACCACGTCAGCTTCCAAGCCTGGAAATTGACGGCGATATGATCATCGATTCTGAAAAAGCCATGCAGCTCGATAAGCAGCCTAAGAAAATGGTGATTGTCGGAGCCGGCGCGATTGGTGTTGAGTTTGCATATTTCTACAATGCTATCGGAACAGAAGTAACGATTGTAGAGCTTCAGGATACACTGGTGCCTGTAGAGGACAAAGACGTTGGTAAAGAGCTTGGTAAAATCTATAAGAAAAAAGGCATGAACGTGATGACCGGAAGCACGGTCGAAAACGTGAAGAAAAAAGGCAAAGGGGTTGAAGTAACCGTTAAGACCAAGAAAGGCGAAGAGAAAATCGAAGCCGATGTGGTTCTTTCTGCCGTAGGTGTGACCGGAAACGTTGAGAACCTTGGATTAGACAAAGCCGGCGTTAAAACCGAAAAAGGTGCTATCGTTGTTGATAAGAAAACATATAAAACCAATGTGGATGGAATTTATGCCATTGGTGATGTAATCGGTGCTCCATGGCTGGCTCACAAAGCTTCTCATGAAGCTGTGGTTCTTGCCGAGCAGCTGGCTGGTGAAAACCCGCATCCTGTGAATTACAATAACATTCCGGGCTGTACGTATTGCGAACCACAAATTGCTTCAGTTGGGTTGACCGAGCAGGCTGCCAAAGATGAAGGTTATGATGTGAAAGTTGGGAAGTTCCCGCTTTCAGCATCCGGTAAAGCAACGGCTTTGGGTCACGAAGAAGGCTTTGTGAAAGTGGTATTCGATGCCAAGTATGGCGAGTGGTTAGGTTGCCATATGATTGGATTTGGCGTAACGGAAATGATTGCCGAAGCAGTTGTAGCGCGTGACCTTGAAACCACCGGGCATGAAATTATCAGTGCGGTTCACCCACACCCAACCCTCTCTGAGGCGGTGATGGAAGCTGCAGCTGAAGCCTACAACGAAGGTGTACACTTAGGAACTCCGGTTAAGAAGAAGTAAGAACATCGAACAAGGAATTACCAACTTCGAATGTTGAACTAAATGGCTCCCCACCGGGAGCCATTTTTATCTGTGAATGTGATGAGCAAAAAAGTCGAACTGTACGATTTGGGTTCTGCCTCATATCAGCCGATATGGGATTTACAGCATGCCGTGCAGCAGCGCATCATAGATGAAAAACGGGCTGAGCAAAAAGGTCAGTTCGAGGGAGCCCGACTTGACGACATCCTTCTTTTCGTAGAGCACCCCCATGTGTACACCCTGGGTAAAAGCGGGAACGAAGAAAACATGCTTCGGTCTATGCTGGAGCTTCAGGAACTGGATGCAGAGTATGTAAAGATCGATCGTGGCGGAGACATTACTTATCATGGCCCGGGTCAAATAGTCGGCTACCCTATTTTAGATTTAGACCGGCATTTCACTGATGTGCATAAATACCTGCGCTTTCTCGAAGAAGTGATTATTCGTGTTTGTGCAGATTACGGATTTGAAGCCGGACGAATCGAAGGAGCCACTGGTGTTTGGGTTGATGATGCCAAGATCTGTGCCATGGGCATTCGCTGTTCCCGATGGGTAACCATGCACGGCTTTGCATTCAATGTGAATACGGATCTCAGGTATTTCAATAACATCGTTCCGTGCGGAATTGACGACAAAGCTGTAACCAGCTTGCAGAAATTAACCGGCCGGGAAATGGACCCTGAGGAAGTGAAGAAAAGGATTGTTTCTCACTTCGAAAACGTTTTCGAAGTATCCATTTCTCCCAAGGGTTCCTTGCAGGAAGTGGAGCATAATATTTTGTAACTTTGTACATAATTTGTCATCGCGAGGAGCTTAAATAGTTGGAGTGGATATAGAACTATTTCGACGAAGCGATCTCCCAGAAATGGCAATTAAATTGAATAATAGAGATTGCCACGGGATTTGCTTCCTTCGGTCGCCGAATCCCTCGCAACGACATGCTGAAATTACCAGAAGCACCATGATTAAAGAACTACAGGTAGTAGATAAGCCATCCGAAAATCGCAGACCCGACTGGCTGCGTGTTAAACTTCCATCAGGAGAGAAATTCAAGGAAGTTTCGGAGAATATCCGGAAACATAATTTGAATACAGTATGTGCTGAAGCCCGCTGCCCTAATATGGGCGAATGCTGGGGAGCCGGTACCGCTACCTTTATGATTTTGGGAGACGTTTGCACCCGTTCATGTGCTTTTTGCGCTATTAAGACTGGACGTCCTCCGCAAGACCTCGACTGGGATGAACCCAAACGAGTAGCTGATGCGGCGGCTAAGATGGGCTTAAAGCACGTGGTACTTACTTCGGTTAACCGCGATGAACGCAAAGACGGCGGTGCACCTATTTTTGCAGAATGCCACAAAGAAATCCGAAAAGCTATCCCCGGTGTAACCATCGAATCTCTGATTCCCGACTTTCGCGGAGAATGGGATGCCGCCCTTCAAATCGTATTTGATACTCCGCCCGATGTATTAAGTCATAACCTGGAAACCGTACCAAGTAAATACCGAAGAGTTAGGCCTCAGGCTCGTTACGAGCGCTCGCTGGAACTCCTTCAGCGCACAAAGAATGCCGGGCTTAGAACCAAAACCGGTATCATGGTTGGTTTGGGCGAAACCCGGGAAGAAGTCATTGAACTGATGCAGGATTGCGTGGACCACGGCGTGGATGTACTCACAATAGGTCAATACATGCAGCCTACCAAAATGCACCATCCGGTAATGGATTGGGTGCACCCCGACCAATTTGCGGAATACAAAGAAATCGGTGAGAAATTAGGCATAGAGCATGTGGAAAGCGGCCCTTTGGTTCGATCCTCTTACCATGCGGAGCGCCACGTTTAGTAACCGGCCCCTATTATTTTCTGTTGATGAGTTTTTACAGCAATTTCAGCCAATAACCGTTAACTAATTTGCTGCGGTTGTAGTAACTTGGAGCAAATAAATAGCTATGGTTTCATTATTTGTTGTTTTATTGGTCAGTTTCCTGTTGGGATCGATCCCATCCTCGCTTTGGGTGGGACAGATTTTCCATAAAACGGATATCCGAACGCAGGGAAGCGGTAATCTTGGAACCACCAACGCATTTCGAATTTTAGGGTGGAAATCAGGAGTATCAGTTTTGGTACTCGATTTTATGAAAGGCTTTGTAGCCTCTTTTTGGGTGAGTCTTTATGCTTTTGAAATTGGAAATGGCCCCATTGCCCCTCCCGGCTGGGAAGCCGATGCTTTTCTGAAAATTACCTGTGGATTGATGGCCGTTATAGGACATATGTTCCCCATTTTTGCCAATTTCAAAGGTGGAAAGGGGGCCGCAACCGCATGCGGTATGCTTTTTGGGATAGAACCGATTTCCATCAGTATTTCTTCCGTTGTATTTATCGCTATTACCTTTTCTACCCGATACGTTTCTTTGGCTTCCATAACGGCCAGCTTTATCTACCCCATCAGTTTGGTGATTATGCGCTATGGGTTCGGGTATTATGTAGATGGAAGCATCATCATTTTTGCCACGTTTATTGCAGCCGGTATTATTTACAAGCATAAATCAAATATTCGGCGTTTATTAGACGGAAATGAGAACCGTGTAAATCTTTACGGAAAGAAGAATAAAGAAGAAGATGAACAGGCTGCTGAGAAGTTGGCCGAGGCAGAAGCATGAGTAAACGAAATGTTACTATTGTCGGAGCAGGAAGTTTTGGAACGGCCCTGGCCCTGGTTCTGGATACCGCCGGAAACAACGTGCAGATGTGGGCCCGGGAGGAAAGCATTGCTAAACAGATTAATGAAAAGCACATCAATCCCTCTTACCTGAATGATGTGGATTTGCCGAAAGGTATACAGGCATACAACGATTTAGAGCAGTGCCTGAAATCTCAGGACATGGTCGTTTTTGCAACGCCTTCTCACACCCTGAGGGAATTAGCAGCCAAATTAAAGCCCTGCCTCGACGGGCATGAAATTCTGGTTACCGTAGCCAAAGGGATTGAAAACGACACCTTCAAAACCATGTCTCAAATATTGGTTGAGGTGATGGAGGGCACAACCTATGAGGATAATATCGGGGTATTATACGGCCCGAGTCATGCCGAAGAAGTTGGAAAACTGAAGCCGACTACGGTTGTTGCTGCTGCATATTCGACCCGGACGGCACGCATAATTCAGGAAACCTTCCTGACGCCTATGTTTCGTGTATACATCAATAATGATGTGATTGGAGTGGAAATAGGTGGTTCTGTAAAAAATATCATGGCTATTGCAGCGGGTATCGTGGATGGAGCTGAATTGGGAGATAATGCCAAGGCCGCACTCATTACCCGCGGGCTCCATGAAATGAAGCGCATGGGACTTATGATGGGAGCTCACTCCGATACCTTCTCGGGATTAACCGGAATGGGCGATTTAATCGTTACTTGCACAAGTACACACAGCCGGAACCGATCGGTAGGATTTCGCATTGGTAAAGGAGAGAAGCTGGACGATATCATCGACAGTATGAATATGGTAGCTGAGGGCGTAAAAACAACAAAATCGGTTAGAGACTGGGCCGTTAAAAATAATGTTGAGATGCCCATTACCCGCGCCATTTACAGTGTTTTATTTGAAAATGTTGACCCGCGGGATGCGTTGTATGAACTCATGACCCGCGACCCTAAAGATGAAATCGTGATGTAGCCGGTTTTATCCAGAGTTCAACCTATAATCATCTACAATCATGAAAGACGAACTCGAGTTTTATTTACAATACACCGACAGCGTTCAGGTTTCCAGGCTCACCCCAAGCGACCTTAAAGGACTGATTCAAACCGGTGAAAGCAGCTTTTTGGAATTCAAACACAGTGTTGCTTCGCCCGAAAAAATTGCACGGGAAATTGCTGCCTTCGCCAATACAAAGGGTGGAACCATTCTGATCGGTGTTGAAGATAACGGTGAAATGGTAGGAGTGGAAGGGTATCACGAGGAAGAGTTTTGGCTAAACCAGGCTGCCTCGGAAGAATGTATTCCGGAAGTTCCGATCTCCATTGAACTGGTAAACCTTGGCGAACGCGATGTGCTGATTGTAAAAGTACCGGAAGCCGAAGAAAAGCCGGTGTATGTGAAAGGAAAGAAAGTTCGGCAGGTGTATGTACGCCTGGAAGATGAAAGCGTGGTTGCCAGCGATGAATATATAGAAGTGCTCAAGCAGAATTATTCTGATGAAGGTTTCACATTTGAGTATGGAGAAAAAGAGCAGCAACTCTTTCGTTTTCTGAATGAATACGGAGACATCACGGTTAAGAGGTTCTCACTGCTGATAAGTGTGACCACCTATCGTGCGGCTAAAATTTTGGTGAATTTAGTGAGTGCCGGAATTCTGGATTTATTCGAAAAAGACGGAATTACGCATTACACATTTTCCAAAAAAAGTTCGTAATTTTGACTCGTTCTAAATAAAGGGAGCGACATGAGTGTTCAAGAAGAAAATTTAGATGATGTTATTTCCTCACTGATTGA
Source organism: Gracilimonas sp. BCB1 (assembly GCF_040117685.2). NCBI lineage: Bacteria > Pseudomonadati > Balneolota > Balneolia > Balneolales > Balneolaceae > Gracilimonas > Gracilimonas sp. BCB1. Next base: position 47,315 of record NZ_JBEDYP020000017.1, read on the forward strand.
TGTGGATGAAGAGGAGGAAACGAGTTCACCACAGCCCATCACGCAAAAAGACTACCAGAAAAAAGAGCTGACCGGCGAGCCGGTGGTGCTTACCGAGCGGGCCGCCCGACAAGTGGAGAAAATCAAACAGCAGGAAGATATGGATGAGAACCTGTATCTGCGCGTAGCTGTTGATGGTGGAGGGTGTTCCGGTTTAAGCTACAAGCTGGGCCTCGACTACCGCACCGATGAGGATAATGTGTATGAAAGCCATGGGGTGGAAATTATCGTAGCCCCCAAACACCTTATGTATTTAGAGGGAATGCAAATCGACTACCCCGATGGATTAGACGCTCGTGGTTTTACCTTTGACAATCCCAATGCCGTTGAGAACTGCGGCTGCGGCACATCTTTCGCTATTTAAAGACCTCACCTCTTTCATAGTATGTTGTCATTCCTGCACAGGCAGGTAAATAATTGGTACACGAAGACGAGCAGTTGTACTTTTATGACATCAAAATCCCGGGCACACGTCTCGAAATAACATAGTATAGAAACCTGCTTATAGTAACTAATTATTATTCTCAGGCGAAGAGGTCATTCCCAACTGCTCTTTCACCCGCTTGATGCCTTCCGTTGCTTTCAGTTTCCAGTCTTCTGTAACGTAACGACGAACCATCAATACGGAACAAGGAGCCCGGTCGGCAATAATGTCCGGTATGGTTCCAAAGAGTACGTTTCGAATGCCCCACTCATGAGAAGCTCCGATAATAATCAGGTCATCCTGATGCTCTTCAAGCTCCTCCAGAATGCCGCCTGTTACATCTGTGGATTCTTTAATGGTGAAAACCACTTTGTCAAACCCTTCCAGCAAGGGGCTGACACGTTCCCGGAGTTCCTGCTCTTCTTCCTTAAGGTCGATGCCGGGCTTCACCAGCCGCAGAACGCGTAATTTGGCGTCAATGGCTTGCGCAATACGGATTCCTATTTCCATTCCAAGCCGTGCATGAAGTCCGCCACCCCAGGGCACTACTACCGACTCAATGTTTTCCAGCTCACGGTCTTTCAGCACGGCCAGGTCAGCTTTCAGGTTTTTGATGATGGGCTGAATGGGAGTGTTATAAATACGGCCGAGGCTAAATCCTCCCTGCCATCCCATAACCAGCATGTCGGCTTCCCGGTTTTCTGTTTCGTTAATCAATCCTTTAAAGATATCGTGAGAAGCAGCCGAAGCTGAATCGAAGGTAGTGGAGGCAAGCACTTCTTTATTTCGGTAATCAAGGTTTTCAACCCGGGAGGCCTCACTTATATTTTGGATACTTTCGCGAACCGGTTCTTGCTGCTGAATCATTCGTTCAACAGTTGAAATGGGAGTCTGAAAAGGAACTTTGAGCATGTTTAAACCCGTCACAGAACCGCCCTCTTCTTTACCTGTGGCTATGAGCTGAGAGACTTTTAGTAAAGCCTGCTCGTGAATGGGATTTGCAAGTGCGGTAATAACTTTACGTCCTTGCTTGATATCAAGCGCACGAATAGCCGGCGCCCATTCCTCAAATTCAGAATCGTGACGTTCGGGAGCTTCAACCAGAACCTTGATCCCCTTCTCCTTCCAATTCTGTTTGAATTGGGGAACGGCATGTTCAAACTCAACCCGGGATCTTCCCCAAATCATATACCAGGCCAGGCTAACAACGATAAGCACCACAACGGCAATCTGGGCAAAAGTACCGGATGAAATAATAATGGACAAACAGCCAATAGCAGCAAGTATTTGCAGCCAGGGGGTACCCGGTGTTCGGTATGTGGGCTTGTACCAGTCCGGATTGGAGACCCGTAACACCACACAGCCAATATTGAGTGCGGCATAGCTGTAAAGTTGAAGCACACTGGCAATCTTGGCCAAATTTTCGAGGCTGTCGAGCAGCAGGAACAGCAGCGCCAGGATGCCTGTAAGCACAATAGCCCGGTAGGGAGTAAGTAATTTTTTGTGAATGGCACTTAACCAGTTTGGAACCATGCGGTCTCGGGCCATGGCAAGGTTAATTCGGGATGAAGCCATGATGCTGGCATTAGCAGACGATAAAGTCGCTAACAGTCCGGCAACGATAATGGCGATGGCTCCGGGATTACCGAGGATGGTGCGTGCCGCAGTAGTTAAAGGATCACGAACATCAGCGATGGTAGATTGCGGAAACATGCCGCCGATCACAAGTACAATGATTACATACAAAAGCGTGACCAGTGCTACAGAACCTATTAAAGCACGGGGTAAATTCTTGGAGGGTTTTTTAATTTCCTCGGCAACAGCTGCAATTTTCACAAATCCCAAAAAAGAAACAAAAACCAGGGCTGTGGTGGCAGAAATAGAATCAAAGCCAAAAGGCATGAACGGGTCGTAATAGTCAGCCTCGATATGAAATAATCCAAGAACACTGAATCCACCCAAGATCACAAACAAAATAAGAACCACTACCACCTGTGTACGGCCCGATTCTTTCGCACCCACTACATTTAAAATAGTGAGCAAAACTCCTCCAATCACCGCACCCCAAAAGGCTGAAAGCGGCAGGAATTGAGCCATATATTCTCCCAGTCCATACAGGTAGAAAGCGATGGCAAAAGTAAGACTAAGCCAAATGCCGACCCCTGAAATAGCTCCGAAAGCAGGACCTAAGGAGCGGGAAACGAAAAAATAATCGCCTCCGGATTTGGGCATCCCGGTTGCTAATTCAGCTGCGCTGGAGGCCGTAATCATACAAACCAATCCGGCAGATAAATAGGCAAAAATGGCCGCCGGCCCCGACATTTCCAAAGCAATACCAGCCAGCAAGAAAATACCTGCGCCTATCATGGTACCAGCTCCGATGGTTAAGGCGTCCCAAAATCCGAGCTCACGTTTTAAATCTGCCATAAAAAGATGTCCTAAATGAGTTAAGGGGCTAAGCTACTATCTATTCAACAGAAGTAAAATTATTAAGCAGCTAATTTTTTTGTTTTAGTGAAAGATGAATCTTAGAAAATCACCGACCTGGGATGTCATCCTTCTTGGCAATTAAACGCACTCCGCGCTTAAAGGTGATATAGTGCCAAACCCACTCAGCAAACACTCTGAATCGGTTTCGGAACCCAATGAGAAAGAAAATGTGGATGAGACCCCACAGCAACCAGGCAAAAAAGCCGCTGAATTTAAACCCACGAATATCAGCCACAGCCTTGGCGCGACCAATGGTTGCCATGGTCCCTTTATCCACATAGCGAAAGGGTGTTCGGTTATTAGAGTCTTTCTTAATTAAATCTCCCAAATATTTGCCCTGTTGAAGGGCTACCGGCGCCAGCCCGGGAAGTGGCCTCCCTTTGTTGTCTTTAACATGAGCAGCATCTCCGGCTACAAATATATGTGGAGAACCTGCAATGGAAAGGTCCGGTTCAACTATTGCCCTTCCAATGCGATCTGTCTCTATATCTAAGTTTTCAATTAGCGGAGAAGCCTTTACCCCTGCTCCCCATATAATGTTCGGCGTTTTGATAAACCGGTCGTCTATCTGTACACCATCTTCCTTCACCTCCTGTACGGGAGTATTCAACAGCACTTCAACTCCCATGTTTTCCAGTGTTTTCACCCCTTTTTCCGGGAGAGGTTCATCAAAGCCATTCAGGATACCATCAGCAGCTTCAACCAAATATATCTTGGTTTCTTCCGGCTTGATATTTCTGAAATCCCTCATCATGCTTCGTTTGGCGATCTCGGCAATAGATCCCGCCATTTCCACTCCGGTGGGTCCGCCACCTATCACCACATAAGTCAAAAAGGGTTTTCGCTTATCCGGATCAATGATTTGTTCGGCTTTTTCGAGAGACAGCAGAATACGTTCCCGAATTTCAAGGGCATCCGAAAGGGATTTTAATCCCGGGGCGTGTTGTTCCCAGTCTTCATTGCCGAAGTAGTTATATTGTGCACCGGGAGCTAAAATCAGGTAATGAAAAGGGAGGCTGGATCCGTTTTTAAGACGAATACGATTGCTGGTTTTGTCAACCTCGGTTACTTCACCCAGAATAACCTGTACATTTTTCTGCTTGCTGAAAATAGCCCGGATGGGCATGGCAATATCTCCGGGAGAAAGAGCTGCTGTAGCAACCTGATAGAGCAGAGGTTGAAACAGATGGTGATTGGTCTTGTCAACAATGGTGACGTTGAATGAAGTGCCGGCCAACTTTTTTGCAACCGAAATACCGACAAAGCCCCCGCCTACTATTACTACGTTTTTACCCATATTTAAGAAAAGTGAAGGTGGTTATTATTTGATTCGTGGTCGTGAATCTTTTTCAACACTTTCTTCTTCATATTCATTTTCAGGAATTTCAATTTCCCCTTTTTCTTCTTCCTGACCTGCATCCTTAGAAAAAATGGCAGATTTAAAATGCCGTTCAATTTTTCCTGAAAGGATTTCCGCTAATTCCTGAAGATCTTTTTTACGTTTCTTTTTCCGGCTGTTTATGAACCGGGTATAAAACACAGAAGCAGTAAGAATTAGTAGTGAAACAATGAGAGGAGGAGCGACCTCATTGCCTGTTTGCCCGAATATTGTGCCGGCAAATAACATGAAACCTCCGAAGGCTACCGCAATACCGGGCAGGTACAACTTATTGAGCGTTTTCAAGCTTTGGGAAACCGTAATTTTAGTGTTTCCATCAACCTGTTCGAACTCGATTTCCGGGGAGTTTGCTGAGGCTATGAATTTTGAAGGCCCCACCGGTTTGGCTTTCCAGATGTACTTATTTCTCCTGCGGCTCACCTTGCCCAATGAGTTGAAGTGATACTCTGCCTGACTTTTCAATTCGTTAAAAAGCTCTTTATCCACTGAGCCTTTTGCATAACCGACAACCTTTGTGCTGTTAAAATCGTGGTTGTCTATAACCATTGCTTCCTGTACGGGAACCCCTTCCAATTCCACATAGGCTTCGTACACAAACTTTCGGGGGATGCCAAGCTCGTCCGTAATCTCCAGCAGCGACTGCATCTTATTGTTGGAAGGAGCTGTTATATCGGGAGAGCTCTGTTCTCCATATTTCTGGAGTAGTGTGGCTTTTTGTACAATTTGCCGGATTTCGTTGTCGGAGAGCTTTCCCATAAGGTCAGATTATTTAGTTCATTTTAGCCTGAGCATCCATCACAATTTTTTCGATCTCATCTTTCGAAATAAACTCCTTATTGTTGCAGTACTGGCACACCATTTCCTGTCCTTCACCGTCCATTTCTTTCAGGTCTTCATAATTCAGCATAGCCAGGGCATTCAGAAATCGTTTGCGGGAACAACGACAGAAAAAATCTACCGGCTGGCGGTTCAGTTCTTTGGCTTTGAGTGGTGAAACGGCCTTGTTCATAATCTCATCTATATACTGATCATCAGCCAGCAGTTCGTCGATGGGAGGGAATGAACCGAGTCGCTCCTGCAACATATCAATCTGACCGTCCGGGGCACCGGGCAGCCGCTGAATCATAAGTCCGCCTGCTTCAGTAACGTTTCCGTCTTCATCAATACCTACATCGGTTAGCAGTGCAGACGGAATTTGCTCGGATTGCGCCAGGTAATGAGCTACATCACTATTCACATCTCCTTTGATGAGCTCAATGGTACTCGTTTTAGGTTCGGCTTCATTATACAGCACCTTGGAAAAAGTCATGATGCCTAAGCCGATGCCATCTCCAAGTTCTGTTTCCGGGTTGGAATAATCCAGTTCAGCAGCCGGATTCTTTACGTATCCGCGAATCTCGCCAACCGAATTCGCTTCAGCAACGATAAACCCAATCGGGCCGTCTCCATCCATGCGCATGCGGATGCGTTCTTCTCCTTTTAGCTCGGATGCAAGCAGCATAGTGGCCGTTAAAGCTCTCCCTAAGATGACGGTGTTGAGCAGAGAAAGCTGGTGGTTATCCCGTGCTGTTTTAACAACTTCCGTGGTTTTTACTACAGATATTTTGAAATGACCGTCTGTTGTGATTCCCTTGATTAACCGGTCTTTGAAATTAAATTCTTCAATGTTCATAGAAGTAATAAAAGTCTCTTTGATAGAAAATGAATGCCACAAAGATACGCAGAAAAAAGCGTTTTATTTGAATGTGGGCAGGTAAAAAAATGATGAGTTGGGTGGCTGTTTTTTTTGGGGTGATGTGATAAAAGTGAATAGCCTTTTGCCGGCATTGACCCACCCCACTATCCCCGCCCGAGCGGGGAGGCTCGTTGGTTGGCTACTGAATTGGAAAAAGATTATACCCACTGGCAAGAGTCTTGAAATAACCTGAAATATCACCAAGGAGTCTTCCTCTCCGCGGGAGAGGAAACAAAGGAGTGGGTCAATGCCCGCGAAGGCATCAAAACTTGCCATTAGCGCATATTTTGTAGTCTTTAAAATAAAAGAGGGTACAATGAAGAAGAGAATGCGAATTATTCCATACAGAGAAGATCTTATAACCAAAGCCCGATGGTTAAGAAAAAACTCAACTCCCGGAGAAATCGAAATTTGGAAAGCTATTAAGAGTAAGCAGTTGCTCGGGTTTAAATTCAGAAGGCAACATCCCATTCACCATTTTATAGTCGACTTCTATTGTAAGGAATTAAGGCTGGCTATAGAGATTGATGGCAGAAGCCATGACTATAAAATTGAATATGACAAACAACGTCAGGAAATAATTGAGCAGTTAGGAGTTAGTTTTTTACGGTTCAGTGAATCTGATGCCAAGCATCATACGGAGTCGGTGGTTATGGAGATAGAGAGGTGGATACTGGAGCATCAATGAATGTGGGGAGATGTAATAAAGTGAGTATCCCTTAGCTAGCATTGACCCGCCCCTCAATCCCCTCCCACGGAGGGGAAGCTCGTTGGTAATTGTAGGGTTAGAAAACAGATTATAGCTTCTGGCAAAACGGTTGAATCAATTACGAAACATACCACCAACGAGTCTTCCCCGACAAGCCTGTCGGGGGAAACAAAGGAGTGGGTCAATGCCCGCGAAGGCCCCCAAAACTTAGCACCACTCAAAACCAAAACAAAAAAAGGGACGCCTCAAACTGAAGCACCCCTTTCACTCACTCAAAATGTAACAGCTGCATCAATCGATGAAGCGCTTGTAAACTTCACCCAGCCTTCCGGATACATTGGCCTTAGAAGAATATTTATTCTTGATATGACCTACTGTCTTAATACGCTTCTCCGCCAAATCGTTGGAAGCCACATGAGCAGGAGTGCCATGATCTTCCGAGTAATTCAGGATATCGGTAATGGTGTTGTAAATGTTACCGGCATTTTGAAGAGCTCGTTCTTCATTATACCCTTCCAGCTCGCTGGCAATATTGATAAGTCCACCCGCATTAATCACATAATCAGGTGCGTAGATAATACCTTTGTCGAGCAGTTGCTGCCCGTGCTTGTCTTCATCATCAAGTACGTTATTGGCTCCACCGGCAATGATATCACACTTGAACTGGTCCATGGTGTCGTCATTGATTACACCGCCTAAAGCACATGGGGTATAAATGTCTACATCCAATCCGTAAATGTCATCGGGATCCACAAGTTCGCCACCCACTTCTTCAGCCAGTTCCTTTGCCTTTTCTTCGTAAATGTCACAGATGTAAAGCTTGGCACCTTCTTTGGCTGCGTGACGTGCAAAATAGGAAGCTACATTACCGGCTCCCTGCAGGGCGATTTTCTTGCCTTCAAGAGAGTCACTTCCGTACGCTTTTTTAGCACAGGCCTTCACACCCATATAGACCCCATAGGCTGTTACCGGAGAAGGGTTTCCGCTACCACCCAAAGCTTTGGGGATCCCGGTTACATATTTAGTCTCGGAGTAAATCCATTCCATTTCACGTTCGGTCATACCCACGTCTTCAGCAGTGATGTACCGCCCGCCAAGTCCATCCACAAAACGGCCAAAAGAGCGAAATAAAGCTTCGGTTTTCTCAGTGTGAGGGTCGCCGATGATCACCGCTTTTCCTCCCCCTAAATTCAGTCCGGAGATAGCCGCTTTATACGACATCCCGCGCGAAAGGCGAAGCACATCTTTGATGGCTGCTTCTTCAGATTCGTAGTTCCACATGCGGGTTCCGCCCAAAGCCGGGCCGAGGGTGGTGTTGTGAATGGCAATAATTGCTTTCAGCCCCACTTCAGGATCAGAGCAAACCACTGCCTGCTCATGTTCATAGTTGGCAAGCTGATTAAAAAGGGAAAAATTCGGGTTTTCTTCAGTCAATTTCTTGGAGTTTTTAACAGGTGCATCAATCATTTTAACTTGGGTAAATTATACAAAAGGCTCGTTATGGAACCGCTTCCAAAGTTCGGGATTTATTTGGCGGTTCTCAACCAAATAAATTGGTTCTATCATAAATACTTGTAATTATTTTTTGGGAAGTTGGGGCGAATTTGAACGATCAGGCGGGTTTAGATTTTTTATGTAAACAAACATGCTGATTTTCTCTTGTTAAATAGTATTTTATATAAGTAATAAAAACGCATTTGCGTTGGCATCCCGGCCTGACCGCCGATCTGCCTTTATGTATAAAAATAAAGCACAAAACAATCATGTCATTCCGCTGGGTATACGCGCAGCCGGAAGAGCCAAAGTACGTCTCCAAATTAGGGGACATGCTGGGAATTCCGGACAAAATAGCCCAACTACTGGCTATACGCGGCATAAAAACATTTGATGATGCAGAATACTTTTTCAGGCCAAAGATAGAAAACCTCCACGATCCTTTTTTAATGAAGGATATGGAAGCTGGTGCAGAACGTTTAGCTCTGGCCATACGTAAAAGTGAGAAAGTACTCGTTTACGGCGATTACGACGTTGACGGGACTACGGCAACTTCCTGCGTCTATACATTTTTGAAAGAATTTGGCGTAGATGCCGACTACTACATTCCCCACCGCTTCAAAGAGGGATACGGAATTAACCCCGATGGCATCAAATACGCTGAAGAAGTTAACGCCTCCCTGATTGTATCCGTTGATTGTGGAATTACAGCCATCGAAGAAGCCAGAGTAGCCCGAGAAAAAGGCATCGACCTGATTGTTTGTGATCACCATACCGTGGGTAATGAAATCCCGGAAGCCGTTGCCGTGCTCGATCCCAAACGCCCGGATTGTAATTATCCTTTTGACGGACTTTCGGGAGCCGGGGTTGGATTTAAACTCATTCAGGGTACAATAGAAAAGCTCGGATTACCGGACACCATTTCCTATAAATTTCTGGACCTGGTGGCCATTTCCATTGCCTCCGATATTGTACCCATCATTGATGAAAACCGGGTGTTGATGAAGGCCGGGCTGCAGATGATTCAACGAAGTCCAAGAGTGGGAATAAAAGCTTTATTGGAGTTGATCAAAGTTTCCAAGGAGGATGTGAATACCTCCAAGATTGTGTTTTCCATCGGGCCCCGGATTAATGCGGCCGGACGCATGGGAGACGCCAGCACGGCCGTAAAGCTCATGATCTCAGAGACGCTGGGGGAGGCTAAATCACATGCTTATGAGTTGGAATCTGTGAATCTGAAGCGGCGTGATACCGACTCCAAGACTATGAAAGAGGCGATGGAGCAAATTGAGAAGGATTTTAACATGGATGAAACCTCCACCATCGTGCTGTACAGTGAAAACTGGCATCTCGGGGTAATCGGGATTGTAGCCTCCCGGCTGGTGGACTTGTATCATCGTCCGGCCATTATGCTCAGCAATGTGGATGGAAAGATTAAAGGGTCGGCAAGGAGTATAAAAGGGTTTAATATTTATGATGCTATCAAAAAATGCGATGACCTGCTGGAGCAATTTGGCGGACACGAATTTGCGGCCGGACTCACGCTCGAAGAAGGCAACCTGAATGAGTTCCGCCGACGGATGAATGAGCTGGCCTATACCGACCTTTCCGAAAATTCCTTTGAACCAGAACTCACTGTAGATGCCAAGCTGGATTTGGGTGAAGTGGATATGAAATTCTGGAAGCTGCTCAGTCAGTTTGAGCCCTTCGGGCCGGGCAACCTGCGACCGGTGTTTGTGAGTGAGGAAGTTAAAGTAGTTGGGGTTCCCACCATTGTAGGAAATGGCCACTTGAAGATGAGAGTCAGCCAAAATGGGTCGGGTATTTTTGATACCATCGGTTTTAATATGCACGAGTACCTGCCCGATGTTCGAAAAGGAGATCCCTTTAAAATCGCCTATGTGCTGGAAGAGAATAACTGGAACGGCCGGCGCACGCTGCAACTGAGGTTAAAAGACATTCATATTCCGGGGAGATAGGTTTTAGGGGCAAGGTGTTAGGTGTTAGGGTCATCTTGAACGAAAGCGAAAGATCTTTGCCCATAATACTTGGTAATTAACTAAAGCAAAGATTCTTCGCTTTCGCCCAGAACGACTACCTAACACCTTGCCCCTAAAACCTAACACCTTTTTCCCAATTTATTATTGTATAAAGATTACAAACCCTGTATCTTTGCCGTCCTTGTTGAAAGGGACTGTAGCTCAGTAGGTAGAGCAACGGACTGAAAATCCGTGTGTCGGCGGTTCAAATCCGCCCGGTCCCACATCAAGTAAAGCCTTATACTGCAACAACTTATAGCAGTGTAAGGCTTTTTTAATTTTAAGCAGTTTTTTAACAATTTTCTAAATTTGGGTACGATTTGGGTACTCTACTAACTCAGAGTTGACCGGTAATAACACTTAAAAAGGAAGCCCATCCTCTTTTTCTTCTAATTCTTTTAATTGTACCGTATAGAAAAAAATGAGTTCTGATAATTTGTTTCTTTTATCAAAAGATTTTTGCTCTGCTTCATGAATTAGCCCATCTTCATTTTCAATACTTAAATCCAGCCTGTATTTAACTAAATATCCATACTTGTGACTAAACCTTGAGCTATTTGATTTTGAGAACTTAACGGTCCCAATTCCCCAAGAGGCGTCGTTTCTGCGATTGATAGGAAATGAAAATCTATACTCGATGGGGGAATTCATTTTTATTCTGATATCTGAGTCATTAAGAACGATGTTATCCTTAATGAAATGCATGAATTTATATACAAGAGGAATTTCATCCTTTAAATTAATTACAGGTCTGCTATCCCTTTTCAGGGATTTCGTATTAGCGGAGGTAGGTTTGGAAGTTGTCTTAGTGCTTTCCCCTGAAAAATGAGATTTATATTCTGCATTTGAATACAACAGATTGATCAGATAATTAAGATTACTCTCAATTTCTGCACTATCTTCATTTCCTCTTAGCTTAAAATGGGGTACTGTAAATTTTTTTCCACTCAGTGATAAATGGTAAAGATACATTTCTACCGTTCCCTTGTGATTCTCTTGAATACCAACAAGTTTATAACCTATAAGCTTACCAGATTTATTTACAGGAATTTTAAACTCAAACCTTGAGGCATCATTTGCAGTGATCTGAGGTTTAAGAACTGGTTGTAGTCGGTTGAAAAAGTTCATGAACTGAGGAGTTCTATGAGCAAGGTTTCCCAGTCTATTATCCAGGTTTTCAGGCAGTGGTTTTAATGGGTTTCTTTCAGCCCAGTTGGCCTCTACCGGAAAGCTTTTTTTGTATTCACTCCATCTTTTCTCAGTATTATCGGTTAAATACGAATCATAGATAAACTTCAAGAAAAAGAATATGACGAATGTTGCTATTATCGTAAGAAATGTACTCATGGCACTTAATTGATTATACAGTAAAGTATTATATATAATATAACTTGCCAAGTACCCTGTGTATAAATATTCTATGCCTCTGTATCTACTTCCTCTATGGAACAGAAACAGCAGGTTCAAAAAATATTTGGGGAAGTGCTTAACGAGATGCGTTTGGCAAAAAACCTAACACAAGCTGAGCTTGCTGAGAAGTGTGAAATGGATGAGACATACATCTCTGATCTTGAGCGGGGTAATTATATGCCCTCCTTGTATACTGTTCTTAAGCTATCTATGGGGTTAGAACTGAGTTTGGCGGAGTTTACAGCGAAATTGGATAGTTATATCAAGTGATCATGGAATTTATTCTGTCCCGGGGTTTATCTCAAGAGAAACTTGCGGAATTAGGGGATTTTGAACGGTCTTATATATCGAAAGTAGAGAATGGGGAGCGGGCTATTCAGTTTAAAACGGTAGTAAGGTTTGCAGAGGCTTTTGGTATTAAACCAAGTGAATTAGTATCACTATATGAAAGGAGATCTGTATAGTAACTGTTCTTAATGGTTGAATTAATTGTTACTAAACAACACAATTTTTTCGGTTGTACTTCTCTTTTGCACCTGAGGTATAGGTGGCTTAGCTACAGAAACTGAAATAAACCCAGTACGAGACAAAGGGGCATCAGTTGTTTGAACAATTTCTACGAATAATAACCCAACTTCTTCAGGCAATTCACTTCGGTTAGGAAAGTCAATAATTTTATTAAACTGTTTCTCATTTGCCCCTCTGGACAATTGATTATACATGGTTCTATCTCTTCCGTCAACAACGGTCATTATTAATAAGTGCGTTTTGTAAAATCCAACTTTGAGTAATTTTCTTGACTGAATAACCCCTTCCGCGAGTTTTTTTAATCCTGTAACATCATTATTCTGGAAACTTTCTCTTTTGATCTTTGCCCGTTTGCATTCTATTGCGATAGCTTGCTCTGGAGCATTTTGGTTCCAACTAAGCACGTCAAATTCTCGTTCAGAAAAGGGTTCAGAAATTTCAAATTTTACATGAGCATCACTATACAAGTCAAGAACAGAATAAAGTAGCTTTTTTGCAGAAGAGCGGGTAAATAGCCATCGAACTAAAACTTGTTCAATTCTTTTGGTATCTGTATCAGAGCCTTCAAATCGCTCTGCAAAGAAGTCTATTGTATTCTTTCCAGGGAGAACTTCTTCATAATCATAAGCTACTCCAAGAGCATTGACTGGTATTTTCATGATTAAAATTTCCGATTGGCTTCTAATACACGAAGTCCTGTGTTAATTCTTTCTGTACACCAATCTGCATCCTTTTTGTCCCATTTTAGCTCTTCTTTTAAATAACGATTCAAGAGATCAATTTTAATAGAAGAACGAAATCTTGAAAGAGCACAAATAAATATATCTAATCTTTCTATGTCCAGTGGGTGATAGCTAACAGGGTAAGCATTCAAATATTTTTCGAAAAATCCACGGGTTTTATTTCCAGGTATAATATCGGCTAAGGTAATATTTTCCCCTGCTGATGTGATAGTAACCCGTTTATCTTGGTCAGTGTGATACTTTTTAAATTCACGAATAAAAAGCAGACCAATTTCATTGTACTTCTCCATGGGGATAGAACCATCGGGCTTAGGAACAATATTGGCAAGATAAAGTCCCTTCTGGGCGGAGGATTTTGCAAAAGCCAATTTCGCAAATGGAACATCATTCTCTAAATAATTGATGATGTAAGCTGTAGTTGAAATATCACGAGAATATTCCGCACTTTCTGCTTTTTGAAAATCAAAAACCTCACATTGGTCTAATGAGTTTTCAATAACTCTTACAAGTTCTTTGGCTTCAAAGCGAACCGGGTGAAGGTAAATGTCTAAGTAGTTAATCATGGCTATAGACGAAAAAAGGTTTGGGTTCTATTGTATATAACCATCAGGCCCAGGGCCTTTTTCAGGAGAAATAAGCGGAAATAGGTGCTTGATCGATAAAAAAACTGGGCTTTTTAGTTCAATAAACCACTTCATTCAATTCTTCTTTAATCTGTTTCCAGCCGGGCATGTATTTATCAAGTAAAGCTTTAAAACGGTTGTTGTGGTGGCGTTCTTTAAGGTGAATCATTTCGTGTAGGACTACATAGTCAAGGCAGTGCTTGGGCTTCTTTGCAAGCTCCAGGTTTAGCCAGATGCGCCGGTCTTCAATATTACAGGAACCCCACTTGGTTTTCATGAGCTTAACGCCCCATTCTTCTATCTGAACGCCAAGCTTTTCTTCCCATTTGGCAACGAGCTCGGGAATCTGTGATTTAAGTCGGTCTCGATACCACTCACGCATCACTTCTTCTTTCTTGGGCTTGTCACTACCCGGACGGACGTAAAGATCCAGGTACTTCTTATTTCGAATTTCTACTTTTGGGGAGGCTTCTTTTTCAATGATGTTAAGCAGGTAGCGCTGACCTTCCAACCAATGACTTTCTCGCTGGATGTATTCCCGCTCGGGTTCCCGGATCTGCGAGTTCATATTCCGGATATGCTTCTTAATCCATCCCAGCTTAGAGATGATAAAAAGGCGCAATGACTCTTTTTTCATCGACAAGGGAGAAGAAAGTCGTACACGTCCAGTTGGGGGATATACGGCAAGGTGAATGTTCTTAATATCCTTCTTAATGACATCTACGTCGATGCCGGATACTTCAATATGATAATGTTTAGTACTCACGCTGGTTCTTCACTACCTCCATAACCAAGGTTAAATTGATGTCTTCAGGTAAATGCTTTTTTATGGCATTAGCTACCTGCCGCTCCTTAATCTTATTATCACGCCAACCGTCTTTAGCGGAATATTTGATCGTTTCATCAATTGTTAACGTCAGCTCTGCATCGTTATTTAAATTATCATATAAAGCCTTTTGGCCATCCGATTCAACTCTTTCCGGGTACCGTTCTTGTCCTTCCACCCGCTTCACTTTTTTTGCGAGTTGGGCCAGCATTTCGAGGTATTTGGCGTATTCGGCGGCCGCTTTCTTTCGTTGTTGGATTAGCTCCTCCAGCAGCTCCGACATCTTATCGTAGTATTTAGGGTTACCGGGCCTTTCCTCAATGATCACCTTTCGAATGTTATTCTCGATGGTCTCGGCCATAGCCTCTTCATCCTGCCGAATGTTATCCGAAACTACATCATCCAGGGCAGCCAAACCTTTATTCACTATAAGATCTACCAGGGTGTAATCGTCAAGGGAAGATATTTTACGACTATGGGAGGCATCAATGTACCGGTCAATGAGATTTCGCATACCGGGTTCGTACATTTTCAAGTCAATGTAGTCTCCGCTGGCTTGCTTCACATCCTCTTTTAGATCAGAGTAGAATTTCACCTGTTGCTTGATGCTTTCCGCTTCATCCGCAGTATAACCGGCCTTATCCATTTCATTGGCAATATCGCCGTAGGCCCGGACCAGAGAGGAAACCATTTTATAAAAGCTAACCCGTTTCTCTTCATCTTCTTTAATTTCATCCTCCGTCTTCCCGGCAGTGTCAGTGCCAAAGAATTTGAAGAACTCCTTCTGAGTTCTGGGATGAACGGGTTCACAAAGGGCTACTACTTTGTCCAGATTATCATCCAATCGCTCTTTGGCTTGTTCAAATCGATCTTTTAGCAGCCCATCTACATCCTTCTGGTCATACCCTTCAAACGCACCACTTGTGTAGGTGTTAATGGATTCTTCGAGGCTCTTGAACAAATCCTTGTAGTCAATGATATAGCCATATTCCTTACTTTCATCATCTAAGCGGTTTACCCGACAAATAGCCTGAAAGAGTCCATGATCCTGCATAGACTTGTCAATATATAAGTAGGAGGCTGGTGGAGCATCAAAACCGGTCAGTAGCTTATCCACCACAATCAGTAGCTTCATCCGGGCCGGTTCGTTTATGAATTTCCGCTTAGCTTCTTCTTCAAACTCATCGGTAGTTTTACCGTCCAGCATCTCCGTATATATACGGTATTTTAACTGCTCTTCGGTTTCCCCGGCGCCGGTTTCTTCACCCTTAATATCGTTAATGTTCGGTTGGAAGGAAGTCACAACCGCGCAATGGTCTTTCAATGTGTCAAACTCTTGGAAGATCTCGTAAAACTTACAGGCTTCCAGTACTGAGGAAGCCACCAGCATGGCATTACCCTGTCCACTATCCAGGCGGGGCTGTGTCTGAAAATCTTTGAAAATATCCGTAGCAATTTTCTCCAACCGGTCCCGGGAACTAAGTACCTGCTTCATGGTTCCCCAGCGCTTCTTTAACTCAATTTTAGCCAAATCATTTAAACCTCTTGTTTTGGCATCAAACCACTCATCAATGCTGTCCTGATCGGTGATTTGCTGATCTATATCCCGTGCCTCATAGCGAAGGTCCAACACAACGTTGTCCGCCACGGCTTCGTCAAATTTGTAAGTATGAATAAATGGACCAAAGGTCTCCAAGCTTGTGGCTTTATCTTTTTTGAGCAGGGGAGTACCGGTAAAACCGATGAACATGGCATCTGGAAGTATCGCTTTCATGGCTTTATGCAGCTTGCCTGATTGCGTGCGGTGACATTCATCTACAAACACATAGATATCCCCCTTGGCTTTGAAGTTCCGGGGAAGGTTCCTTTGTATCTCTTCCAGGAAATCCCCAACACTGTCTTCTTCCCGGGTGCCAAATTTATGAACAAGGGAAGAAATCAGCGGTATCTCATGCTTGTTTAACTTATCTATCAGGTCCGCGCCTGAGGTGGCCCGCTGCATGGGTTCTTCCGCATCGTTAAAAACTCTGGTAATCTGTTTATCAAGCTCGGTGCGGTCGGTAATGACAACCACTCTTGAATCGGTTACGTTTTCCCGAATCCACTGGGCCATCCACACCATGGTCAGACTTTTCCCGCTGCCCTGAGTATGCCAGATAATGCCATCCTCATGACTTTTGATATTCGTCTGGGAGGTTTTCACCCCAAAGTACTGGTGGGGTCGACATATGATTTTGTTTCCTCCATCAAAGAGGGTAAAGTCGTGAATAAGTTCTAAGAGGCGACTTTTCTCACAAAGTTGCACCAAGTGTTTGTCCAGGATATACTCAAAGTCTTCATCGGTATTTTCCTTCCACTCCTGATAATACTTGGCCTTCGTTTCAACGGTACCATACCGCAAGCCGGAAGAATCATTTCCGGCCATCACCAATTGCATCGTGTTGAAGAAGGGCTTGATGAAATCATCGCGCTGGTTATCCAGGTTCTGATAGATTCCTTTCTCAATAGCTACTTTAGACCGCTTAAGTTCAATCACCCCAACGGCGATTCCGTTTATATATAACACAACGTCCGGGCGTTTGGTGTTTTGCCCCTTTACCGTTACTTCCTCAGCTATGGCAAAGTGATTGTTGGCTACATTCTCCCAGTCAATAAAATGAATTGTTTCGCTGTTTTCGCCAGCCCCGGCCTTTACGCTCACGCCATACCGGAGCATGTCATACACCGCTTTGTTACTGTCGTACAAGTCCTCTGTTTGTATTCCGGAAGCTGTACTCAGCTCATACATGGCTTTATCAATCAAAGCGGGATCGTATCCCTGCTGCTCCAGAAATGGTCGCAGGTAGCCTTCTTCTACATTGGCATTCCCCTCCCGGTCTTGCCAGTCGCCCAGGTAATCGTACTTCAATCGATTCTTAAATAGTTGTACTACCCGATTTTGTGAGTTTCTTTCTTTTTGGCCTATATCTGTTGGCATACCATACTTCAATTAAATTATACTCCATACCATCCTGATAACTGAAGATAACATCTCTCTTCAGTTAGCCCATTTGTATCCCACCATCGGGCCAATGAAACCCTAAGAAGAGTACCTGCAGGTACCAAATCAATAGCTGCATCATGGCCTACGTATTTAAAAATTCTTCGCTGATTTACATAATCTTTACCTCCATAATTTATTCGAGAAATAACGTACTGATACCGCCCGTTTCCCTTATTTTCGTACTTTTCAAGGTCCTTATCGGATATCCAAAAACCCGTACTAAAATCAAGTGCATCTTCATCATTTATATATCCGGTACCTTTTCCTGTCCATTGTAGTTCCCCATCAAAAAGTTTGTCTGGACCTCCTTCCCAAACATTTACCTCAAGATCATTAATGAGATAATCTGTCATATCTGCATTAGCTATAGTATCAATACGTTGTTCATTAGTAACAAAAATATGTTCATTATGTGGTGGCCGAGTAGCTTTCGGTTCATTAAACTCCATTTCATATATACCACCAATCTCAAATTGATGATTCTGAGGTTGGTAGTTTCCATATTGATCCATTAACCTGACAGGACGACCAGAGTCAATTATAAAACCCCCAACGCAGGAATTATTTTGCATCCTTGTATTTGAGACAACTATAATTTCACCTTTTGGCATAATTATATCCTTAGTTATTAAAGGTGTGTTATTTCGTAACCCATCTTATACAATCTATTTGCAACTAAAGACCTGTGACATGCTTCTGGTTTTTCTTCCACACAAAATAGTGCTACTCGATTTGCTCCAGTATTTTCAAGCTCACTTAAAAGAGCCTGAAAGTCATACTCTTCTAAAATCTTGGATTGATAAGCATCTATAAAAACTACACCAAGACGATCTCTGCTTCTTTTCTTTTCTCCAGTCTTACGGTCTGCTTCTTTCTGTAAATTTCTTATCTCTTTAGTAGGAGCTAAACTTTTGATATGATGATAATTTAATCCCAGCTCCTTCAAATGAGCTTGTAACCTTTTACTGTTAACAAATTTATATTTTGCTCCTCGTACCCCTCTTCTTTGTCTTATATCACAAAAGGTATCAATACGGTTGTTAATAAGCTTTCCGAAATATTCTTCCTTTGTTGAATTGTAAACCCCGATAGTAAAAAATTCCATACCTAATAAGATTTTTTTGATGTCAGATTAATTTCAATACCAAATAGGTCGCTTGTACTTTTCCCTTTTGTCAATTCGCTCATTACGGTTTCTTGTGATTTGATAACTGAATCAGAGACGATATGCTTCATTGAAATTTCTTTTTTCAGCAATTCCTGCCCAATTAGTTTGCTACGGTGACATTGCTCAGGTTTAGACTCACTACACATTACCGCTACTTTAATTCCTTTCTTTTGAGCATTCAATAGCCTTTGCATTCCCTCTTTAAAAAAACCTTTTTCTTTGATCAGGTCGTATCTTACTTTGCCTTCTTCATCATAACAACTTCTGTCTTTTGGCAATCCACCTAACTTATCCCCAAAAAAAGCATAAGTAATCCCCTCCATTTTTAATGCCCTCTTGATCGCTTCACGATTATACATAATGTTTCTTGAGGAGTACGGCTTAGACCTCACATCCAATAGGTACAGAATCCCATAAGATTTCAATTCATTAATGAAATCATCAATTTCTTTATTACCATGGCCTATCGAGTATATTGTGGACTCTTTCATGCTTACAACTTACTGGTTTACAACAATTTTTGAAACTTAAACCATTATGCTAAGTACTCCTCTCATCCGCACCTACTTAGTATAACTACCAGCCCCAAGTATTAGTCTACTTAACTGTTTCAAATTCAGTTAAAAAGTTGATTCAACTCCTTAATGGCGTATTCAATACGCTTATCAGAAAAGGCCTTTCGCTTTAACTTTGGTCGCCACTCTTTATGATCACTAATTAGCCTTTTTACAGTCTCTAAAGAAGCCGACTGCCCTGCTTCCTTCAGATCCTGTATTGCAAGATCTACAGTAGTTAAAAGTTCAAGCTCATCGTTTTTTGTATACCGGAATTGTTCAAGCCAATCCAAAACCTCAGTACCAAACCAGTCCACGAAATATCCTGTGGCCTCTTCAATATTTTCTCCTGGCACGAAGCCATTATATTTACCTGAAGTAGCCGGTACTATATAATTCTTATCCTTAGCAATCCGCTCAGGGCCTCCATACCGGGTTTGAGGATTGTAAGGTCCTGCAGCTTTTTTTAGATAATCCTTTACTTCCATTTCCTTGTAGCGCTTAAGCAGATATGAGTACTTAACAAAACGAAAGCGACTTAGAAAGAACTTATCAGAATTAAACCGGTCAATGAGTGTGGATATAATTACCGCTTCTTCATAGGCCCAGCTTCTTTTTCTTTGGGATTTTGTATTATTGGTTTGAACAGTCTTTGGCTTCACCAACCTCGTCTTCCCCGTCAATAGCTTTTGCATCATTCCTTCTTTCACCCGGCGCATTTTATCCCGCTTTTGGCGGAGGGTTTGAAGTTCCCGATCCATGTCGAACAGGATTTGGGCAATGGCTTCTTGTTCAAGTTTACTTGGCGGAATTGAAAGTTTAACCTTCGATAATTGACGACCATTTGTTAATGCCCTTGTAGTATAAGTCGCCATACCAATAATTTGTTTTCTTACTGGCTCAGACCTAAAGCAATAACGCTTAAATCTTAAACTCAATCGATTATTTATTGGTCTACCTCTTAAAATGAAACCACTAAAAACTCCAGCCTCAATATTCTCTTCAAGTACACTTGAAATACCAATTTCGTTGACTGTCTCAGAAGTTCTTGTAAAAAAGACGTCACCTTTTTGGACATTGAATCTTCGGATTTCACTTTTACTAAGGGTTACTTTTCCTTTGATGTCGCTTTCCGTCAACCCTGCATTGCTAAAAATATCCATATAATTAATAATTGGAGTTCCCTGCCCAAAGTACTCTTTAGCTTTATTTAGGCCATTTTTAAATTCAAGTATATCACCAATACTAATGTCCTCCCACTCCCCATCAAAGCCAGGCAGGCGTTTCTTACCCGTCAGCAGCTGCTGCATGGTGCCTTTTTTGATGGCTTCTTTCTTTTCGATGAACCGCTCGAGGGAGCGGATCAGCTCGTCCACATCGCTTAGGGCCGAGGCAATGGCTTGTTGTTCTTTGAGGGTTGGGGGAAGGGGGATTACAAACCTGTTAAAATCTTTGTTTGTGATTTGATTTATAGTTGCCCCAAGAGATTCTCTAATTTGTTCCTGAACAATATCAGACTGAAATAAAAAGTGAATTAACTCAGAAATTTGGGATCTAAAAACGGACATAAATGCACCAAAAGCATGACCTTCGGCACTCTTATCAATAACTACACTTTTACCAATAAGTCTTTTACTCCCATTTCGGACACAGATTAGAATATCACCCTCCTGTACTATTACACTACTGGGCACATCCATATCAACAAACACGTTATCTTCATATGAAAGTGATCCGTTTTGAACATTTGATGATCTCAAAACTAATTTTCCATGATCACTTACGTCAATAGGTTTGTATGTCAGTCCTGAAAGTACTTCTCCAACTGAAGTTAGGTTTTTCAACTCCCAATCCTCAGGAATCAATCCAACTTCCGTTTTCTTAAACCCTTTCTTCACTTCGGTCACTAATTCCATGACACCCCCATTGCTTCAAGGTGTGATTTTACGCGGCTTTCCAGTTCGTCCACGTCCCGGTCAATCTCCACCACAGCCCACTCATATCGCCCGGCCAGTTCATTCACCCGCTGGGTGAGGCTTCGAGAGATAGCTTCGACTTCTCTGTCAATGAGCGCTTTTACAGCAGGTAGCCATTTGTCATCCACCACCAGGGTTCGTATTTCCTCTTCGCTGAGGTTGCGGTACTGCTCAATCACTTGTTTGTCCAGTTCCTTTTCGGCAACTTTTACGGCTTTCTTGGCTTTGCGCTCGTTGTCATAGGCCGTTTTGTATTTCTTCATGACCTCAAATTCCTCGGTAAATTCTGTGTCGCCTTTGATCTCTTTCATGCGCTTGGTGAGTTCACCTTTAGTCACGTTTCCGGCATCGCTGAGGGCTTCTTCCAACAGTCCGCCTTCCATGGCGTGTTCCTGCTCCAGCTCCTCCTGCACCTTCGCGGCTTCTTCCTGCTGCTGCTTCAGCTGTTCAATCTCCTGCTGTTCTTCCGGGAAGTAGCGATTGATCACCAGCTCTTTCGGAATCAGCTCACAGGTAAATTCTCCTTTCTTGATCTTGCCTTTACTCGTTCGCACTGGCTCCAGCGTCGCGGTCCAGCCGTCCTCCACAATCATATACACATCATCGCGCATGGTGTCCGACCAGTAATTCATCAGGTGCTGGTAAATATCATAGGGATCAATCAGTGCTTTATCCCGGTACCGGTTCAATAAGTCTTCGGCTATCTCTGCAATAAAAGCTTTGGGCCGAACATCCTCGTCAATCGATTTCATATCCTCGTAATATTCCTGCTTCCATCCCTCATATAATTCAAACAGTGTTTCGCTGTAGCGTACAAACTCAGGGTAGCTGAAAACCACTTCCTTGATGGCATCCTTTTCCGGTTTCAGTTTCAGGTAGCCTTCCCGAAGAGGTGCAAAGAGTTCGTCTTTTAGTCCGGGATACACCTCCCAGAATTGGTTCATCTCTTCCACATCGCTCCGGGGAATCCCGCCTTTCAAATGCCCTTCAATATCCTGAATATCTTCTTCGGTGCTATTATCTATGTAGCGGGGGATGTTCAGGTTATGCTCATTCTTGCGAATTTCTTTATTGGGCACAAAGCGGGAATAGCCCTCCTCAGTTTTCTGCTCCCGGAATACATCCACGATCTTGTGAATATCGCGTTCCCGCAACCGATTCTTGTTTCCGTCTTTGATGTAGCCTTCGCTGCCATCAATCATAAAAATACCTTCGCGCGAACCGGCCTGTTCTTTATCCAACACCAGGATACACGCCGGGATACCCGTTCCGTAAAACAAATTACTTGGCAAGCCAATAATACATTTGATATAGCCTCGCTCTATCAGGTTTTTACGGATAGTCCCTTCTGCATTTCCCCGGAAGAGCACTCCATGCGGTAAAATTACCGCGGCCGTTCCTGTGTTTTTCAGGGAATTAACAATATGGAGCAAAAAGGCATAATCCCCATTCTTTTTAGGAGGAATGCCAAAGCCTTCAAAGCGACCAAAAGCATCATTTTCAGGGTCAATACCGTTGGTCCATGCCTTATATGAAAAAGGAGGATTGGCCACTACATAATCAAAACGCTTAAGGGCACCATGCTCTGTAAATTTCGGATCAGCAATGGTGTTGCCCCGCATGATGTCGTGCACAGCCTCAGGTCGGTTGTGCAGCACCATATTCATCTTAGCCAGGGCGGTAGTTGCCACATCCATTTCCTGTCCGTATATGGTAATATCCACCGGCGCTTCATCCGCCACCTTGAGAATTAGCGATCCTGAGCCCGCTGTGGGGTCATAAGCTGTCAGGGAGGGGCTTCCGGCTTGTTCTACGCCAATCACTTTAGCCAAAATACGGGAGACTTCTGCCGGGGTATAAAACTGCCCTTTACTTTTTCCTGACTCGGTGGCAAAGTTACGCATCAGGTACTCATAGGCATCACCCAATAGGTCATCATCCCCGGCGCGGTTCTGCCCAAAATCAAGGTTTGAATCCTGAAAAATTGCAATCAGGTTACTGAGCCGGTTAATCTTTTCTTTACCAGTGCCCAGCTTTTCATCATCGTTAAAATCGGTCTGATCAATAACGCCTTTCAGGTCATTGGCCTCGGCTATGGGAGCAATAATCTTCTTGTTAATATCATCACCAATATTGGCTGTGCCTTTCAGCTTCACCATATCATCAAAGGAGGAGCCTTCGGGGATAATCAGCAATGCATTAGGATCGTCTGCGTACTTATCAGATACATATTTGAGAAAGAGCATGGTGAGTACATAATCCTTGTACTGCGAGGCATCCATTCCGCCCCGAAGTTCATCACAGGATTTCCAGATGGAAGCGTAAAGCTCTGATTTTTTTATGGGCATTGGGTGGTTACAAATGATTTAATTTTATCCGTTGATAATATTAGATTTTGAGTTACCAAAAGAAAATATTTTCGAATTGTTACGAATCAGTTGAAAATGCATTATGCAAAATTTAAAAGATGAAATATTCAACCTAATACAAAGCTTGAATGAAGGAGTGTTCTGGGATTTTAAAAAAGAACCTCATGAAAATAATGTCAAGCTTCTTCATGATATTATTTGCCTATCTAATTCTTACCACAAAGGGAATCGGTACTTAATCATCGGAGTGTCAGACCCGGCTGAAGGTTGTGAGATCATTGGGTTAGATGAAAACACACCGAACCGTAAAAAACAATCTGATTTGATCGATTTTCTTAGAACAAAATCATTTGCAGGACATCGACGCCCAAGTATTGGTTTCAAAGCTCTTGAGCTCAATTCAAAAGAGTTAGATATAATAGTTATCAGGAATTAGACCGTGGCCCCGTTTTATATCACCGAAGATTATAGAGATCGAGAAGCAGTAGTCAAAGCAAATTATATATATA
>NZ_JBEDYP020000018.1:0-197836 GCF_040117685.2 Gracilimonas sp. BCB1
ATGTTTTGTTACTTCGTAGGTTGTGCCAGTCGGATATTTAACCACTGGTGCAGCTTTGAACATCTTAGGTTTTCGCATTTATCGTGAAACGCTTTCGCGTTTTTCGTGCGCCGCTTGGTAAGGGCAAACCGAACGGTTTACGAAGGATTGGAAGTGGTTGACAACAACTGGCTGGATTTGAGTTTTCATTGACGTGAATATGCCCGTTATGGATGGAATGGAAATGCTGGATAATATCCGCAGAAATCCCATCACTATGGATATGCCGGTACTTATTGTTTCAACGGAAAGTAACAACGAACGAATCAAAATTATTGATGAGCAGTACGCCGGTTTTGTTCACAAACCCTTTACACCGGAAGTGCTGAAAGAGAAGATATTGGATGTATTAGGGGTGATGCATTAATAGGCTGATGCTATCAGTTCCTGGTTTTTGTATTTGATTTTGTTATTAGCGAAGGGCTGAACCCCTTCGCTTGTATACCGGAGGAGTTGGTTGTTTGGGGTAGCATGGTGGCCGGACACAGAATGCATTCCGGTACGTAAGTGAGTCGTTCACGGTATCGTGAAACCTGCACTGTTTTAAGAGTTACAGGTTACCATATTAGGTATAAATACCTAATAAACACTTCTTTCCAAATTAGGCCAAAAAGCCGATTCATTATTAGTATTCAGCGCCTACCTTTTATTAAAATTTTCTAATGAAGTTTATTCTTTGAAGCTCTTCATAAGGAATCGTTTTGGTCGATAAGCCCAATCAATCGGCATACATAATGAAGAATACATGAAACCTGAAGAACAATTATTAGAGAAGCTGAATACTGATTTCCTTACATCGGTATTTCAAAGCATACCGCATGCTGCAGTTATAACGAATACAGAACGGGAGATAATAGCTGTAAATAATGCCTTAGAAAAAATATTCGGGTTTTCGGCTGAAGATGTGATCGGCAACAAAACGGCCATATTGTATGCGAATAGGGAAGATTTTAAACAAACCGGGGAAACGAAATATAATAAGAAGTCTTCAGTCCGGAATGATTCGTACGAAATAGAGTACATGACCAAGGAAGGGAAAGAATTTATTGCAGAAACTGTAGGGAGTGTAGTTAAGAATAGTGATGGAGATACGATAGGCTATTTAGGTTTAATTAAAGACCTGAGTGATCAGAAGCACAAAGAGGCAAACCTGCAGCAGCTCACAGATCAGCTGCACCTGCTCGTAAATGTGATGAGTCAGGATATCTACGACTACGATCAGCAGATTAATCAATCTTTAAAACTTACCTCAGAGCTTTTAGGGCTGGAGATTGGGATTATTAGTTCTGTTGAAGACCAAACCTATGCTGTTGAGTACTTCTATCCCGAGGACTCCGGCTTGGAAAAAGGTATGGAGTTTGAATTGGGCAATACCTACTGCGATATAATGCTAAAAGCCGATGAAGTGCTCGCTATTAACCATATGGGAGAATCAGAGTACTGTCATCATGTTTGTTATGAGCAGTTTAAGCTGGAAAGTTATATTGGGGCTCCTGTTTATATAGATAGTGAATTGTTTGGGACCCTGAATTTTTCAAGTGAACAAACCAGAAGAGAGTTTACCGGGGGCGATAAAGATACCATTAAGCTCCTTGCGGAATGGATCGGCTCTATACTGGAAAAGAAAGAAATTGAAGAAGAGTTAAGTGAAAGCCGGAAGTTATATGAGCTATTGGCCAACCATTCTTCCGACATGGTATGCTTACATGAACCCGATGGCACCTATATATACGCTTCTCCGGTTGTAGAAGAACTGTTGGGGTTTACTCAGGAAGAAATAGTCGGAATGAATCCGTATTCACGGTTTCATCCTGACGATATTGAAAGAATCCAGAAAGAGTCTCACGAAAAAGCCAAAATTGGAGAACAAGTTAAGAGTTTTACCTACCGAACCAGGAAAAAGAACGGTGACTACATATGGCTGGAGACCAATACAGAACCTGTTTTAAACGAACAGGGAGAGGTAATAAAGCTCCGAACCGGTACCAGGGATGTTACGGAAAGGAAACGACTGGAATTATTGCTACAAGAAACTAATAAACTGGCTGCTGTGGGGGGCTGGGAAGTGTACCTGGATACCGGTAAATCTTTGTGGACCAAAGAGGTTTATAATGTACACGAACTTCCCTTAGGAACAGATACGAATTTGATTGATGGCCTAAGTTATTTTCCCGGAGAAGCCCGTAATATTATTGAAAAGGCATTTGCTCATACTGCGCAAACCGGAGAGGGTTATGACCTGGAGCTCCCATTTGTAACAGCTAAAGGGAACGAAAGATGGGTTCGGGCAATAGGCATGGCCGATAAAAAATCGGACGGAAGCATTGATAAAGTGTATGGGGTATTTCAGGATATTTCTGAGCGTAAGTATATGGAACTGGAATTGGTGAAGGCAAAGGAAGAAGCTGAGGCTGCCAACAGAGCTAAGAGTGAATTTTTAGCCAATATCAGCCATGAAATCCGAACTCCGATGAACTCTATTTTAGGGTTTACGGAATTGCTTCAAAAGAGAGCTACCACCGGAGTAAGTAAGAAGTATCTGGAAAATATTACCAGCAGCGGTAAGATGCTTTTACAGCTCATCAATGATATTCTGGATCTCTCGAAAATTGAAGCCGGAAAGCAGGAGATCAATCTGACTCCTACGGATGTGAAAAGCTTTGTTCGGGAAATCAGAGACGTGTTTTCTGTAAAAAGCGAACAGAAGGGCATTGAAATGGAAGTAATAATCGAGGATGAAATTCCCGAGGCTCTGCTGCTTGATGACGTACAGCTTCGTCAGATCCTGTTTAACCTGGTTGGAAATGCCATAAAGTTCACCCAAAAAGGGAAGGTTACGATTGAATTGGGAGCCAACATGGAACAGCAAGACCTCAGTAAAGTAGATCTGCTGATAAAAGTGCGTGATACCGGGATTGGTATATCCGAGGAAAAGATCGACAAGATTTTTAACGCGTTTGAGCAACAGGGGCGTAAAATTACCGATCTGTATGGTGGAACCGGTTTAGGATTGTCAATCAGTAAAAAGCTTGCAGAAATGATTGGAGGAGATATTTCTGTCGAAAGTGAGCCCGGATCGGGAAGTTGTTTTACTCTTACCATACCTGAAGTTGTTACTTCATCGGTGCTTGCAATAGATAATGAAGATGACATCCTGATAAAAGACATCTTATTTGACGAGGCAACTGTTCTGGTGGCCGATGACATTTCAACCAACCGGGAATTGGTTATAGAATTCCTGAAAGAACATCCACTCACCATCCTTGAAGCCTGTGATGGCAATGTAGCCATTCAAAAAGCTAAAGAACAAGATATTGACCTGATTCTGATGGATATTAAAATGCCCGGGTTAGACGGCGTGGAAACCATGAAAATCATAAAGCAGCATAACCCGGGGGTGAAGATTCTCGCTCTCACTGCATCTGGATTTATCGGATACGGAGATGAAGTGAAAGAACTTGGATTTGACGGTTATCTGCGTAAACCCATCAGTTACCGAAACCTGGTCCGTAATTTGAGTGAGTTTCTGACACACTCGTCAACTGAAGATCAAAGCACATCCAAAAATGCAGCGAAAGTAGATTTGCCGGAAGAAGCGGGGATTTCGGTCTGGAATGAGGAGCAGGTGCAGGCATTTTCAACAATATGGCAGTCCGGGTTAAATAACCTGTTAGAAGAAATTGACAGAGAGGCTTTAATGATGGATACCTGTGAAGCGTTTGCTGAAGAACTTAAAAAAGCAGGGTCGGATTTAAATATTTCAGAACTGGAAATTCTGGCCGATAACATACTCGAATATGCCTCCTGTTTTGATATAGAAGGTGTTGAGGAATCGTTAACGAAATATGATCAGGTAATTCAGACGAATATCCCAGTCGTAAATAACAATAAGGAATCAGTAGAAATCTATGGAAAAGCAAAGCAGTAATACCGAAAGAGGATTTGTCCTTATTGTAGATGATGTTCCAAAGAATCTTCAGTTGCTGGGCACCACCCTCCGGGAAGCCGGTTATAAAGTAGCAGCGGTTTCAAAACCGGAACAGGTGCTGGACAGTGCTCTTAAGTATATGCCCGACCTTATTCTTCTGGACGTTATGATGCCCGGGAAATCAGGCTTTGAAGTATGTGAAGAACTAAAGGCTCATTCGGACTTGAAACATATACCCGTGATTTTTCTGACGGCCAAAGTAGAACAGGAAAGTGTAGTTCATGGTCTGAATCTCGGGGGGGCAGATTATGTAACGAAACCCTTTAATACTCAGGAATTACTGGCAAGGGTTGATACCCATATCTCCCTTAAGCAGTCTAAAGATAAGCTGAAAGAGCAAAACCAGAAGCTTGAAGAATTAAGCCTGATGAAAGACCGGATTTACTCGGTAATCGGGCATGACCTGAGAGGTCCTGTAAACGGGATAAGTGGTGTTATAAACATGCTGCTAAACGATCTCGAAAATACGGATCCCCAAAAACTGAAGAGATTCCTCACATTAATTAATGAATCTTCTACCAACTTGTGGAATCTGCTTACCGATTTACTGAGCTGGGCCCGCGTGCAAAGCAAAGAATTGAAAGTGAACCGAAGTAATTTCTACTTACTAAGGGCGATTGAAGACGACGCTAAAGCAATGAAGCTTATAGCTGACAAGAAAGCCATTAAAATTCGGATACATCCCGAAGAAGATTTCGAAATAAATGCGGATAAGTCTTTCATCCGAACGATAATTCGGAATTTCTTATCGAATGCACTCAAATTCAGTGACAAGAATGGGAGTACCATCGATATCAACATAGAGTTTAATGAGAACCTGAAGATCTCAGTCAAAGATCATGGCATTGGTATGTCTGAACAGGTTAAGGAACGCCTTTTCAAAATGGAGCACCCCAAAGATGAATCCTCCATGAATATTAATGGTGCAGGTTTTGGGTTACTGCTTTGCAATGAATTGGCAAAGTTGCACAGTGGCAGTATCACTGTTGAGAGTGAAGAGGGTACAGGTTCAACATTTACCCTGGTTATTCCACAAACAGAACAAAAGGTTATAGCCGCTTAAACTTTAATTACCCAGATTTTTAGAAAGCAGTAGAAAGAAATTTCTACTGCTTTTTTTTTTACCCATAGTGATCATCTTTGCACGATTGGGCGCTTTTTTAATAAAAGATGATTTATTAAAAAATTTTAAGAAAAACATTTAAGAAAAAAATAGCCGGGCCGATAACTGTATAAGAAATACTAATACCTGAATCTTTTTTATACAGATATCCAAAATTGAGGAAAAACCCATGCTTAAGAAATCAATACAACTATTTTCTTTTGTAATTGTACTGGCACTGGTATCGAGTGCAAATGCTGAATCATTATCAGAAATTGTTGAGAGCACAGCTTTTGAAATTGCTGCCGACGACTCTGTAAAGATCTACGATGTAGTAGATCAGATGCCCGAGATTGAAGGCGGCATTAAAGAGGTTTATAAAAATATTGATTATCCCCGTGCTGCTGTAGCCGGACGTATTGAAGGACGTGTTTTTGTCAAATTCGTAGTTGATGAAAATGGAAAAGTTAAGAACCCGGAAGTAATAAAAGATATTGGAGCCGGTTGTGGTGAGGCTGCGATAGAAGGAATTAAAAAGGTGAAATTTACTCCAGGGAAATTACAGGGAAAAGCTGTTAAGGTGTACTACACACTTCCTGTAAGCTTCAAAATCAACAGCTAAAGAACTTTAGACTAAGACATAACATCCCCAAAAGCATTATCCTGATCAGGGTAATGCTTTTTTTTGTGCTTGAAATACCTCTCCCGAGTGAAATTGCAGGAAACAGAGCCTCCATGCGTTCCAAAAGAGCTCGGAGCTTGTCGTGAAATAAAGCGTCGGCTCCTGTTGCGCTTGCAGGTCTTGAGGAAGCTGTAAGGTGCCCCTGGTCACAAAGTCATCCGGAGGGCAGGAAAGTTTGAATGGGTCTGGCTGTTAACCACGAAGGGTCTGTACCAGAAAAAACTTGGTAGGCATATCATGCTAAGATTCATTCAACCGGGAACGGTCGGCAGGCGCTATACTCTGAATAGCTTCGTGAAAGAGAGAAGATGTTATAATAGAGTCATCCCCATCGAAAATAGTTGCCTGCGGATATTAAAATCATTTAAGAAAATCCCGGCACGTCCGATAAACTAACTATCAAACCAAATAACTATGCTTTTTGGCGACGGGGTCTCTGTGTGAGGGTTCTCAGCTTATGAATCCCGAAAGCCCGAAAAGAAGCAAAACTATCATTGACATGGAAGAAACACTGGTTAAGGAAAAAGAGGCCGAAACACCGGACCATATTATAGCTGGCGGAAAATTTCTCAGCTTCTTTTTAGGTAAAGAGGAATATGCAATTGAAATTTTAAAGGTACAGGAAATTATTGGGTTGATGCCGATTACGCCTGTTCCAAAAATGCCGAAGTACATACGCGGAGTATTAAACCTTAGGGGGAAGATTGTTCCTGTAATGAATCTGCGCCTTCGCTTTGAACTACCCGCCGTGGAAGACACCGACGAAACCTGCGTGATTGTAGTACAAGAGGATGATTACCTGATGGGGGTTCTGGTGGATAAAGTATCAGAAGTGGCCGACATCAAAGAAAATCAAATAGAGGAAGTTCCTTCATTTGGCGTGAAGGGAAACAGCGAATACCTGGCTGGTATCGGCAAAGTTAAAGAGTCTGTAAAAATGATCGTTGATATCCACAAAGTTCTATTTGATGTACCTGAAGAGGTATTGGAAACAAACGAAACCGCCGCTTAATCAACAAATTAAAACAGTAAACATGAGGTAACAATGTCATCGATTAATAACTATCTGAACAACATAAGCGAGGGTGTGAGTGCAGCCGAAGGTAGCTGGACCATAGGTAAAAGAATATTCTTTCTAACAGCATCTGCAGCTGTAGTAACACTTATACTTGGGGCTATTGCTTTATTCTCACTAAGTAAAATTCAAAGCAATACCACTTCTTTATCCGAAGTATCATTTAATGAGTGGGGAACGGCTGCAGCTTTTGAAACGGCTGTTCGAAAAGCAGGTTATGAACATCTGCAGTTCACAAATACGAATGATATTTCCTATATGGAAACGGCGCTTTCCAGATTCGAAAAAATATATGGGGAGTATGGTGAATTTGAAGATTATGTAGAGAACTACGATCTGCCTGTTCTTGAAGAAAATATGGTGGGGCTTAAAGAAGTCATTGAAAGTTATGAAAGTAATCTTCAGGACTACCTTGATGCAACCCTGGCGTTGGAGAACAACACCGATCCCTCGGAACTTACAAAAGTCAGCAATGCATTATTTGATGCTGAAAGAAAGGCAGCGGTAGAATACCAGGAATTATTGGATCGTTCGGTTGCCATAAATACTGCCGCCGAAGATGGTGCCAGGGCTTTAGCCGATAATACCCAGGCCACAGTGAACAACTATGTTTGGATTATAAGCGTGGTAGCTGTGCTTTCGGTATTGGGTGTGCTGGCATTTGGGTTCTTTGTGGGCAGGTCTATCAGTAGTGTACTAAAGGGAATCATCGAAAGACTTAAAACCGGTTCCGACCAGGTTAGTGTATCCTCGGAACAACTTTCGAGTGCAAGCCAACAGTTGGCTGAAAGTGCCAGCCAGCAGGCCGCAAGCCTACAAGAAACGACATCCTCGCTGGAAGAGATGGCCGCCCAAATTAAGCAGACCGATGATAACTCGAGTCAGGCTGAGTTGGCTATGAATGAGTCGAAGCCGCTGGTTGAAAATGGGGTGCAAGCCATGCAACGTATGGTTCAGGCTATGAATGAGATTAAAAATTCTGCCCAGGAAACATCTAAAATTATTAACACTATTGATGATATCGCATTTCAGACCAATCTGCTGGCTCTAAACGCTGCCGTTGAAGCTGCGCGTGCCGGAGAAGCCGGTAAAGGATTTGCCGTGGTCGCCGAGGAAGTTCGTAACCTGGCGCAACGAAGTGCGGAAGCAGCCCAGAATACGTCTGAACTCATCCAAAAATCACAGGCAAGTTCTGACCGTGGTTCAAGTGTGGCTGAGGAAGTGTCTGAAAATCTTAAAGCTATTGAGCAGAGTATCGCTAGTGTAAGTACACTTGTTGTTGAAATTTCAGCGGCTTCCAAAGAGCAAGCTGTCGGAATTGAGCAAATGACTTCAGTAATGACTGAAATGGATAACGTGGTTCAGGATAATGCTTCTTCTTCAGAAGAATCAGCCAGTGCAGCCGAAGAACTTACTTCTCAGGCCAATGAGTTGAATAATATCATCGTTGAGCTGGTAGGTCTTGTTGGGGGAGGAAGTTCAGCCAGTATCGGTAACGGTACGTTTATACAGCGTGCAGAATCACAACCTGTTATTAACAAAACCATCCAGAACGGATTCGTAAACGGAAATGGACGAAGCCACAGTAATGGCAATGGACAACATAACGGAAATGGATCCAATGACACTTATTCAAATGGTCATAAGAATGGGGCTTCTAAAAGAGTAGAAGCTCATGAACTAATTCCTTTTGAAGATGACGAAGACTTTAGTGATTTCTAATCAGGAAAGACTACATAAATGAATACAAACTTGTAGTAGAGAATCTGTTTAAACGGATTCTCTATTCAAGTATAAAACAGAGAGGTTAACATGGATCAAATACCAACAGACTTAGAGATCATTGAGGATATTTATTATCGCTACTATGACGAGTACAAGAAGTACGCTAAGGATGAACCCGATCGGATTGCCCGCATACGGGTGCCGGTTAACATCCAGGAAATTGCGGATGCTTGCGGAGTCGAAGAAGACATGATTTTCGGGCGCCTGTACTATCACTTCAATAAAAAGTATAGCTACAAAGATGAGAACGGTGATACTACCACATTCTTTATGTCCGAAAAGTTTGAAGGACTGAGTGTTAACTATCCGTTGGTGTCAGCGGTATTGGCTGATTTAAATTCAGAGAAAAAACGAACGACTATATTTATAACAATTTCAGCCGTAGCGGTGATGCTGTCGGTTGTTGCGGTTGTTCTGGCTTTGATTCTTTAAGTAAAAATTTTTCACAGAGGGTTTTATCAAATCTAATAGTTAGGAGCAGTAGGGATGAAGATAAATGTACTGATTGTTGAAGACGATCCTGCAATGAGAGTACTTCTGAAAAGTACAGTGCTTTCAGCAGATCTTGATGTAGAAGTAGCAGAAATTTTTGAAGCTGAGAATGGTAAAGAAGGCCTGGAAGTACTTGAAAAAGAAAAGGTAGATATGATGTTGGTTGACATTTACATGCCGATAATGGATGGCCTGGAAATGCTGGATTATGCCCGGGATCATAAAGAGATGGCCGATATACCTGCCATCGTTGTGTCTTCTGAAAACAACGAGGATCGTATTGATGCCATATTGAGGCAGGGACTTGGTTTTGTACATAAACCATTGACCCATCTTTTGTTGAAAGACAAAATAAGTGAGATGATAAATATGAAAAACAGTGACGCAGGGTGAACATTCATCTGCAAACAGAAAGATGCCTGATAATCAAGATAACTATGAGGAGATGAACCATGAAAAATTCTTCACCTAAGAAAAAGCTCTCCGGAGAGTCGGAAAAAGGTATGAAGTATGATTTGGAGGGGAATAGTTGTCGGCTCAATTATTTGAAAACGCAAGACTCCCGGGAACCTGAAGAAGAGATAAATATGGCAAAATCGACTCTTAGGAAAGTGGGAAAAAGTGAGCAGGATCAGGCGGAAGTAGAGTTTTCGGTACCATCCCAAAGTAAAATAATAAGGTTGATCAGAAATCATTCCAGCAATATGTTTCAGCCCTCATTTGGAGATCCTTCGAAGCTGGGCGTAGCCAAAAACCCGTATTACAAGTTTAGTAAAGTTGCTGAATTGAGCCCGGCGTTAATACTTATAGCAGACAGGCAGGGTTTTATAGAGTATGCAAATCCAAGTTTTTTAGAACTCTCGCAATACAAAGAAGAGGAAGTTATAGGTTGCGGACTGGAGATGTTTAAATCCAGTCTCGACTATCAGCAACAGTACACGGAATTAAGAACAGCGATAGCAAAGGGTGAGGAGTGGAAAGGAGAGCTAATCAATAGTAAGAAGAGAGGCGGCACCTTTGTATTTTCAGCTACACTTACCCCGGTCCGGAATGAATATGATTTTATAACGAGCTTTATCATGGTTGGGCAGGATATTACTCCTTTCCGAGAGACCGAGAAGGAGCTTAAAATGGCGGTGGAAGAGAAAACAGTTCTCTTGTCGGAACTGCACCATCGCGTTAAAAATAATCTGGCTATTATTTCAGGGCTTATGCAGCTACAAGCCTTCACCGAAGATAATATAAGTGTTCAGTCGAAACTGTATTCGAGTGTGGGGCGTGTGCAAGCTATGGCGAATATGCATGAGCTGTTATATGAATCCGGGAGCTTCAGCCAGCTGGAGTTTGGCCAGAATCTGAAGAAGATCGTAACTTCTATTTCTAAGATGTACTATGAGCTGACTCAGAAGATTGATGTGAAGCTGGATGTTGAATCGGTGCAGTTAAATATTAACCAGGCACATCCCTGTTCATTGATTATGAACGAGGTGATTACCAATGCGTATAAACATGCTTTTACCAAAGCGGAGTCGGGCAAAATTCGTATTCAGCTTTATACCCAGGGTGATACAGTTTTTATATCCATATCGGATAACGGTTCAGGCCTCCCGGAAGACTTTGATATTGACAAAGATAAAACTTTGGGGAATACGCTACTTAAAACCCTGGTAAAGCAGCTTTACGGGTCGTATCAATATATTTCCGATGAGGGGGGAACCACCTTTACCTTGTGCTTTAAGAAGGAGAATATAAAGGGTTCGACCAGCGCTAATTTTTGCTGAAATTGAAGAGTAGGATAAGTCAGTATATCAGATAAAATAAAAGAGGAGCCAATTGACTCCTCTTTTTTTTGGGGTGTTACCCTAACAGTATTGGCCGCGGCAGCTTATTTGCGGTCAATATTTGCAATAAGGTTTGTGAGGCGTTCCTGGTAGGCGGTGTACATCAGTCCGCTGTCTTTATTATCGTTCACAACCTCATTTAGTTCACTGAGATGTGACTCGGCTGTCTCAATTTCATTTACCAGATCCTGAAAGGTGGTCGAGAACGAATTCGAATCATCGTTCATCCGGGCAACTTCCACCTTCCCGGTTATGTGGATAAATCGTAAAACCAGCAAAAACCGCTCTATATCTTTCACTCCATTGATAAGATCACGAAGGTAGGCCGGTACTTTACCGATTCCATTGGTAATTACATCTAAACGGGGCATAAAAGCGTCATACAAAAAGTCAATAACCTCATCAGAGTGGATAATGGCTGTATCCTTTTCAAATTTTCTGCTTTCCAGCTCTTTAAGGAAATCAATAGTCATTTCAACCTGTAGCTTAGCAGAAATAATGTCAAAATTGAGTTCTGTAATCAGGTCGCTTAAATGATGAATATTTTCTTTCATGTTGATGAGTCTTTTCTCACCATCCACAGACTGTTCGCCCATTTTTTCAGCAACCACCGACAGGGATATATCATCCTGATCAAGCTTGGAAGAACTGATTTGAGCGTTCAGGGAAAGTAACAGGATAGAACGCGCCAATTTTAATATGTAATCAGAGTGCCCGATTAAGGCGTTATGAATATTCTGCAGGCTTTCTAAACCCAATACCAGTTCACTCAGAACGGTCTCAACCTTGACCAGTACCGGTGGCACGATATGTTTATCCGTTTTCTTCTTCTCCTCCGACATACTTTCATTGAGTATGCTTTCCCGGTAACTCATTTCTTGTTGAAGAGCCTTCCACATAAACTCCCTGTAGTCTCCAAATCCTTCTGCTTTGAGTAGGTTTAACAGGTAAGCCCGGGATTCTTCCATGGCTTTTTTCTTGTCACCCAACTGCTGTTCTTTTCGCTTTTCAAACTGCAGGGTTTTGGCATAGCACTCTTTGATGGTATCAAAAAGGTCACTTCCGGGTTTTAAACGGATCGATAAATATCCACCTTTGCATGGGAAAGCCAGCGCCATCACCCAATAGTAAGAACCGTCTTTTGCCATATTTTTAACATATGCGGCTACCGGTTTATTGGAGTTTAGGTGATCCCAGAAAATATTGAATACAGCCCGGGGCATTTCGGGATGCCGGATTAATTTATGAAGCTGGCCAATTACTTCTTCCTTGTCATATTTACTTATCCGCACGAAAACTTCATTGGCATAAGTGATATTGGATTTAGGATCTGTGACTGAGAAGAATAGTTCTTCGAAGATAAAAGGGCTTTCCTGATTTACGGGTACCGGTTTATTGAGATCTTTAATCTTTCTGCTTGTAAGTTCTTCTGTCAACATGTGGTTAGCTTGCTTTATTTAGATGTAATCGGATCAGTGCTATATATACTTTACCGTTTGTTTTATCGGTAGAATTGGAAAAAACATTAGTTTTTAGCAGTGATGAGATACAAAAAAAGACCACTTATTGGAGATAAGTGATCTGCAGCATTAAAGTTTGCAGGTAATTACTCAGGAAGGCACAAACTGAAGGTAATTCCTTCCACCTCATCATTTTTTGACAAGAAGATGGTTCCTCCGAGCTGATGAGCATAAAGCAAAGCCAGTGTTAAACCAATGCCGAGGCCATTGGCTTTATCAGTTACAAAAGGACTGAAAAGGTTTTTGGATATGGATTCCGGAATAGCCGGGCCGGGATTCGAAATCTGAATAAGTTTTTCAGAGGGAACAGAAATAGTCACAGCATGATCAGGTCCATGATCCAGGCCGTTTTGAATTAAAAGCTCAATGATTTTTTTGAGGCTTGCCGGATTCCCGTGAAGTTCCATGTCAAAGTCAATGGAGCTCATATCAATTCTTTCTTGTACATCTGTGGGGTAATCAAGCAGGATGCTTTGAAACAATTTGTTTGCTTTAAATGAGGTGAGCTCAACTTCGGTCTGATCTGAATCGATGGTATAAAGTATCTCCAGCTCGTCCATCATATCATAAAGGTGATCGAGCCCCTTGTTGACGAGGTTGAAATACTTGTCCTGCCGGGCATCGTTATTATGCTCACTCAGCATATCAACATAGCCGGATATACCCGTAAGGGGAGAACGAAATCGGTGAAGCATAACGGCAATCATATTCTTCCATGAGACTAATGTTTTCTCCTCAGGGATTTCATTCCGTTGCTTAAAAACTACCAGCGTGTACTTTTCTTGCTCCCATGAAAAAAGACGTTCTTCAAACTCAAGCCACCGGTTGTTGAAGCGGGCAACCGGTTCCCGGGATACTTCATGATCGACGAAAGTGATGGCCTTATCAAAATTTTGCCCTAACAAACTATCAGCTTCGGAAGAGGAATGGCTGACATAACAGATTTCCCGGTTATTACGATGTAAAACCATAATGGGGTGTGGATACCCGTTAAATAGGTCTTTTATAATCTGCATTAATGTATACTCCGAAGTTGTGTAATGGTAACCATCAATCTGCTTAAATGCATTAACGGGTTTTGCTTCCAAATCTGGTGTGCAAATTTCTTGCCGTAAGGTCATCATCATCATGTTGCTTTGGTCTTGTTCTGATTGTCTGAACATTTATCAGCAGTCCCCTGTATGTCTTAAATAATTTCGGAAAGACGGAAAAATTTGCCATGAAGCGGTCAATTCTACTCTTGTCTTTTCCGATTGTTCCTGAAAAAATGGATATCAGGTCATCTGAAGGGAGATTTGGTGAGCTGGCACAGCAATTGCAATTATCCGTGCGAGTGACTCACAACCAAAGCAAATTTTCAATGAACTTTATCGACAGTAATCATAGTCAAATGTTGGCCCGTGCGATGGATACCTATTCGCTTCGCCAAAAAGTGACGGCTTCAAACATAGCTAATGCTGATACGCCAAATTATAAAAGGCATGAAGTGCTTTTTGAGGAAGAACTTCAGCAGGCACAGCTGGATGAAGGCATCAGCGGAATGAAATCGGTGTCACCCTCAATCGTACAAACCGAAGAAAGTGTAATTCTGGAAGATGAGATGATTGAGATGGCCGATACACAGATTCGGGTTCAAATGGTAACCCGTTCACTCCGTCATCACTTTAGCCTGCTCAAATCAGGAATTACAGGTATTAACCGATAAAACCGATTCAGATGCTCCCAGATAGATTATCATCAACATTTCAAACTGCTGCTCAGGGCCTGGCCTTACAACGTGAGCGGATTTCCGTGGCATCGCAAAATATTGCCAATGCTCAAACTTCAGCCCCGGCAGGCTCCGAGAATGTTTATCGGCCAAAACGGGTACAATCTTTAGCCCCGGATCAACAAAAATTTCTACAGGTACTTTCCGAGAGTGTTTCTTCACTCACAAGAACCAATCCCAAGCATATGGCAACCGGTGTTGGAAACGATCCGAACGGCAAAAAAGCAACCGGACTGGGACCTGACTTTCAAGTAAGCGAGCAAAATAATTTTCGCTTTGAGTATGACCCGAATCACCCCGACGCTGATGAAAACGGGATGGTAAAATATCCGGACATAGATATGGTGCGTGAAATGACGGAGATGGTAAGTGCCAATCGTCTTTATGAAGCCAACCTGAGTAGTATCGAAGCTGAAAAAGAAATTATTAAACGATCACTGGAGATCTGATACCATGAACAGCATTAATTCTATTTATACCCAACAAGCCGGGCAAGTAAGCCGAAATACCGCCCTCAGAAGTGCAGCCGGTTCGCAGGATTTACCCAAGTTGACTCAGGATGAATCTTCTCTGATCAACCAGAAATTTACCGCTGAGAAAAAAACCGCGATGAATATTTATTCAGTCGATGGAAAAGTGAATCAGCATGAGTTATCACGCGGAAGAAATATAGACACCCGAATTTAAAAAGAAGGAAACAGGTAAGAAAAAGCCATGCAAAGTCCAGTACAATTAAACGGATTACAGCTACCCAAGGATATTGAAATTACCCCGAAGCATTATGAGATCGCGGTAGATGATATTGAAAAAGATTCCTTTGCTGATATGCTGTCCAATGCTATCAACGGGGTGGATACTACGATGAAAACTTCTGAAACGAAGATGCAGGATTACGTGGCCGGTAAAACCGACAACGTAGCGGATGTGATGATCTCAATGCAGCGTGCTCAGCTCAGCTTCCAGATGATGGTTGAAGTGCGCAACAAAGCCATTGAGACCTATAATGAAATAAGCAGAATGCAAATATAAGGACTTCCCTAAATGAATAAGTATGTAGAAAGTTTTCAGGAGTTTTTTGGTCCGCTGAGCAATGCCCAGCGTGCCATGTTTGTGGTGTTGATGTTGGTGGTGCTCACCATCATTGGAGGCGTTTTTTACTGGTCTCAGCAGGAGGAAAATGTACTCTTGTTTGGATCTTTACAGCCTGAAGTTGCCCAGGAAATTGTAACCGAGCTCAATAATCGGGGAATCAATTACGAACTGCAGGAAAGCGGCCGCGCTATTTATGTAGCCAGTGACAAGGTTCATGAACTACGGCTGGAACTGGCCCCGATGGGCGGAAGCTTCTCGGATGTGAAAGGTTATGAGCTTTTCGATACCAATGCTCTTGGTATGACCGACTTTATGCAGCAGGTAAATAAAAAGCGGGCCCTTGAAGGGGAACTGGCCCGGTCTATCAACAGCCTGGAGCAGGTTGAGTTTTCCCGAATCCATTTGGTGCTACCCGAGCGGTCTCCTTTTGAAGAAGTATCAGTAGAGGCCTCGGCATCTGTAATCCTGAACCTGAAAAAGGGACAGGCCCTCAAAAAAGAACAAATTGAAGGGATAACATCTCTGATTGCCGGTAGTGTGGAAGGGCTGGAGTCGGCCAACGTCACTGTTTTGGATCAGGCCGGAAACAGGCTGACTGATGAAATTGATTATGAATCCGAACTTGCTTTCGGTTCATCCCAAATGCAGCTTCGCCAAAAAACGGAAGCTTATCTGACCGAGCGCGGACAGTCGATGCTGGACCGTGTGCTGGGTGCCGGTAACAGTATTCTCCGTGTTTCTGTGGAGCATGATTTTGATCGTATTGTACGAGAGTCAGATTTAATAGATCCCGATAGCCGAACCATTATTTCCGAAGAGAAAAGAGAGCAAACCAATAATGATGAGGTGATGGAACCGGTTGCAGGAAATGTGACCAACAACAATCAAACAGGATCGGTGGTAGTTGCGAGTAACAACAACGGGTCAACGGTTCAAACTAGAAATTATGAAGTAAACCGAACCCGGGAAGTTTTTGAGAAGACGCAGGGTGAGTTAAAGATGGTATCAGCCTCGGTGTTACTGAATTACAAACAGCGGTTCGAAGAGAGTGAAGAGGGAGATCAGACACTGGTAAGTGAGCCATACTCTGAGCAGGAAGTTGAAGAATTCAAAGAAGTTGTGAAAGTGGCCCTGGGTATTCAGGATAACCGGGGAGATCAACTGACCGTGAAACAGGTTGAGTTTTTTGATAAACACCCTATCGACAACGGAGACTTTTTTACCGGCCAGCCTACTTTCACCAACAACATTTTACGCTGGTCTCTGATAGGCATCACCTTTGTGGTTGTTATCCTGCTGATCAATAGCATCAAGAAAAAATCAGGTGTCGATGAAATGAAGACCGTAAGCAAATTCAAGGCTGGTGATCAGCTTGAAGGCAGTGAGAAACAAAACTCATTGACAGGGGAAAGCTCAGCGTCAAATCAGCTCGAAGGTTCAGAAAGCACAACCGGCGAAGAGGGTGAAGAGCAAGCGAAGCAGCTCCCGGAGAAGAAATACAACAAGGATGAAATTGTGAATTTTGTTGAGTTGAAGCCTGCGGAAGCCGCACAGGTGATGAGAGCAATGTTAGCATCAGAAGATAATTAAAAGAGGAAATATGGCAGCTACTACAAGAAATAAAAAAGGTGCTTTTAACGATGTGTCGGACTTAAACGGTCCTCAAAAAGCGGCGGTGCTCATTATGAGTATTGGCACACGCACGGCAGCAACAATGATGAAATCACTGAATGAAAATGAGATTGAAAAAATCACTCTTGAGATCGCCAAGATTAAGGATGTGAAATCCGAAATCGTAGATGCTGTTTTGCAGGAATTTTATGCACTCATGGAGGTGAAGCAGTACATGTTGAAAGGTGGTGTGGATGCTGCCGAAGACCTGCTTGCTCAATTGGGAGACAGCGCTAACTCAGAGAAGATGCTGAAGAGACTTAAAGCACAGTCGGGCAGCACCGTATTTGACGAATTTCAACAAACCAAAATCACACAAATTGCCTCGTTCATTCAGAATGAGCACCCCCAGGTGGCCGCTCTTATCTTTTCTCAGCTCCAGGTAGAGAAATCAGCTGAAATACTCGGATATCTTGACAAAGAACTACAAGCTGATATTGTATACCGGCTGGCCAGTATGGATAAAATTTCCATGGAAGTAATCGAGGAAATTGAAGAAGTGATCAAGGAACATATGGGCGGTATGGATACCCTTGGCGACCGCGTGAAAAGCGGAACCAATATTGTGGCCCAGATTCTTAACGGTTCCGACATTACCGTTGAGCGCCATGTGCTGGAGACTATCGGTGACAGGGACGAACAAATGGCCAGCGATATCAAGGAGCAAATGTTCCTGTTCGAGGATATTCTGCACTTCGACGACCGTACTGTTCAGCTTATCATCAACGAGATGGAAAAAGCCGATATGGTTATGGGACTCAAAGGAGTGGAAGAAGCTCTGGCCAACAAGTTCCTCAAAAACATGTCGAATCGTGCGGCCGATATGCTGCGTGAAGATATGGATGCTCTTGGTCCGGTAGCGCTGAAGGATGTGAAAGAAGCACAGCAGCGTATTATCAAGAAAATTAAAGAACTGGAAGAAGACGGCCAGATTTCTACCCGTAAGATGGACGAAGAAGAGATAGTTGAGTAAGAAGGATGAGAACTCAGAAGGTCTTAGATAATAATCAAATTAGCTGGTTTAATGAGGGCAGTAAACGCCTGAATTACCAGATGATTTTTAACGAAAGTGAGGTTAGAAACGAAGAAGATGAATACTCGGAAAAAACGACAGATATTAATGAGTTACTTGATGAAAGAGATTCCCGTTGGAAAAGAAAGCTTGAACAGGTTCGCAATGAAGCTTACGCTGAAGGATTTAATGCAGGCCAAACTGAAGGCATAGAAAAAGCAAGGTCTGAAATTGACGATAAAATTTCAGTAATAAAAGAAGCTATGACTCAAGCTCATGAGGAATGGAAAACCCGCCAACAGATACTGGAACCCGGCCTGTTGGATATGGTATTTGAAATCAGCGAATCTATTCTTGGCATCCCGGTTGAAAATCCGGCTATCAGAGAATCCCTGGAAGAAAAAATAGTTCCGCTATTGCAAAAGATTAATGAACAGTCGAAACCTATACTTTGGGTTTGTGAAGATGATTTGGAATTTGTGCAGGCACTAAAAGATGATTTCTCGAA
Source organism: Gracilimonas sp. BCB1 (assembly GCF_040117685.2). NCBI lineage: Bacteria > Pseudomonadati > Balneolota > Balneolia > Balneolales > Balneolaceae > Gracilimonas > Gracilimonas sp. BCB1. Next base: position 18,576 of record NZ_JBEDYP020000018.1, read on the forward strand.
AAGCATGGTGCTGAACATGCAGGTTTCAGAAGATTGCAATCCCGGCGAGTTCAGGCTGGAAACCCAGGAAGAAACGGTGGTCCATAATTTCAGAGAAATGCTGGATGAATTTAAAAAGACCTTAGCCCTGCCATCATGGAAATAGCTGAAATGCCCTCCTTACAAGAGCACTTCGAATCGATCCGTGAGAAAATCAGCGGAGAATTGAGTCAGGTAAAGCGTTATGGAAAAGTTTCATCCATCATCGGTACTATCATCGAATGTACCGGGCTGGAAGCCTCCGTTGGGGAAGTATATGGCATTCATACTGTAATGGATACCATTGTGCCTTCCGAAGTGGTTGGGCTGAAAGATGGGAAAACACTGTTGATGCCTTACGATCGCGTGGTTGGTATGAAAGCCGGTTGTAAAGTGGAAAGCATGGGACAATCGCTGAATGTTCCGGTTGGGTTTGATATGCTGGGGCGGGTAGTAGATACCAATGCTGAGCCCATCGATGGCAAAGGGCAAATTCGTGTATCCGGGCAAATGCCTGTGCATAACGATCCTCCTTCTCCCTTAGATCGCGCCCCCATAGATGATATTATGTTTACGGGTATCCGAGCCCTGGATGCTTTGAATACGGTGGGAACCGGACAGAGAATCGGACTTTTTGCCGGCTCCGGTGTCGGGAAATCCGTTTTGATGGGGATGATTGCCAAGCATTCTTCCGCTGATATCAATGTGATTGCCCTGATTGGTGAGCGTGGGCGTGAGGTACAGGAATTTATTCATGATACTCTGGGCGAAGAAGGGTTATCGCGGTCGGTTGTGGTGGCGGCAACGTCCGATAGTGCGGCCATGAGTCGGGTAAAAGGAGCATTTACGGCAACCGCTATTGCGGAATATTTCCGCGACCAAGGAAAAAATGTCCTCTTGATGATGGATTCTGTGACCAGGGTTGCCATGGCTCAACGAGAAATTGGGCTGGCTTCAGGGGAGCCTCCAACCACCAAAGGATACACTCCAAGTGTGTTTACCATTCTCCCGAAATTGCTCGAACGTCCGGGTAAAACACACAAGGGAAGCATCACCGGTTTATATACCGTATTGGTTGATAATGACGATATGAATGAGCCTATTGCTGATGCCGTGCGGTCTATTTTAGATGGCCATATCGTGCTTTCCCGGCGTTTAGCGCATAAAAATCATTATCCGGCGATTGATATTCTCGAAAGTATTTCACGGGTGATGACGAGGATTGTGACACCCGAACAACGGCAAATAGCGATGAAAGCCCGCGAGCTGCTCGCCACCTATCGCGAGGCTGAAGACCTCATCAACATTGGCGCTTATGTGAAAGGTTCGAACCCGAAAATTGATGAATCCATAAAAAAACATCCGGGTTTGGAATCATTTTTGATACAAGACTTAAACGAAACAGATTTCAGCGATGATCTCTGGGATACGCTAAAGAAAATTCTTGAATAAAAATCACGAGCAACAGACATGAAATTCAAATTCTCTCTTGCACCGGTTCTTAAAGTTCGGAAACACCAGGAAAAGCTCCAGAAGCAAAAGCTGGCTGAGCAGGTTTCCAAAAAACAGAAGATCAGCGATGTGCGTGATGATGTACAGGGGAAATTGAAAACTTTTCTGGAAAACTCTGAAGATAATTCAGTAGAAAATATCCATATGATCCGAAGACGATCGGCTCATCTTCAACAAGTACACCAGAAAATGGATAAGCTGAGTCGTGATTTGGATAAGGCTGAAGTTGAGGTTTCCAAAGAGAGAGAGAAGCTGGCCACGGCCTATAAAAACCTTCATATCCTGGAAAAAGTGAAGGAATTTGAAAAAGGACTTTTTTCGGAACGTGTGGCCAAAGACGAACAGAAATTTATGGATGAAATAGCAACTCAATCATTTAGCCGTTAAGCGATGAACAAAGCAGTAATACTTAAAATTGCAGGTTTAATAACCGTACCGCTGTTGGTGATGATTGTCGCCATGTACTTCCTGTATCCTTATATCAACAAAGAAGACTATCAGGAATTAGTGCAGACGCAACAAGAAAAGCTGGATTCTGAGTTTGATGCGTTAGGCATACCTGCTCAGGGAGATTCAGTCATCGCTGTTCTCTCTGATACAACAGTGGTTATGGATTCGGTGGCCATTGATACCCTGGTTAACAATGAGCTTCAACTGGCATTGGAAGAAAATACTCTTCTGCATAAGCGAGTAGATTCTCTGATTGCTGAGATCGAGATGCTTAGAGCAAATCAACCGGAAGAAACGGGTACAGAAGATATTCAGGAGCTCAGCAAAGAAGAGTTTGCACAACGTATTAAAAGTCTGCTGAACCTGGAAGAAGACGATTTGGCTCCCATCCTGGAAAAAATGACTAACGAGCAGTTGGTGAGGCTTTACAATGGAGGTGGTACCATTCAGCGGGAGAAAATACTGCGGTCGTTGAACTCCGATAAAGCAGCCAAACTTATGACGGAGATTATGTTATGATAAAGCAGTTATTATCATCAGCCGGGAGTAGTAAAGAAACCGGACTGGCAACAAATATTACCAAACGAAACGGAGATGAAGGAGATCAGGCCTCCCAGGGACTATTTGGTTCTATACTGAAAACAGTACAGGGTTTTGGACAACAAGCGGAATCAGATAATACTTCTTCGATGAAGGAGGAAGGTCAGTCGGAAGATACAACCCTTGCCAACGAAACCACGCTTGCTAAGGATGAAGTTACTGGAAATGAAAAAGTAACGGTGCAAGAGCAAGAAGAAAATGAACAGAACCCGGAAGTAACCGGGGCAGAGGGAGCAGGAGAAAATCCTGAGTTAGAAACCACTGAATCTGAAAACAATCCTGCAGCGGGGAAGGGCGATGCGATGTTACCTGCTGACAGTGAAGATACTTCTTTATCTGAAACTGAACGTGCAACTGAGGCATCCAAAAAGAATGTAGAAACGGCTGGGTCAACGGCCAAAACCGAACAGAAATCGACTCTTTCGGAAACGGTTACAGGTGTAAGTGAAACCTCGAATTCTGAAGGGGATCTTAAAGCTATACACACCAAGGCTGTTTCTGAAACAGAAAGTACAGATCAAGCGGTGAAACCTACTGTTGAAATGGAGACCGGGGAAGTTAAATCCGCTGAACCGGTTACACCTCAAACGGAATCTTCGGCTTTGAGTGGCTCCGAAGTTTCTGAAACCACTGAAGGTGAAGAAGCAGGTAAAACAGCTGATACGGTGAAAGAAACGGTATCAGAATCAGAAACCGAACTTCAGGAAATTGAAGGAGATTCAACAAAAGCTTCTTTAACAAACAATGTAAATAACCCGGCTTCCGCCTCATCTTTAAGTACTGAGGGGGCAGCTCCTCAGCAAAAGAATCAAAAAGTTGTTGAGCAGGTATCTGCAAACAACCAAAAACAGCAGATTGAGGAAAGCTCTGAGACTAATGAAACCGATCCCGAAGCAGAGGTGGATGGAACCAAACAGGCTATGCGGGCAGCTACGGGCCAAACCGTTACTGGGGCTCCTGAATTAAACCAGGGAATGCAGAGCCAAAAAGCGGAAGAAGTAAGAGAAAAGAGATTCCGCGAAAACTACGCTTTTTCAGGCCGGCAGGAACTGACCTCAGAGCGACTTGATATCATAACCCAGGGAAGGGACTCAAAAGCACCGGTTACCTTTTTATCGCAACTGGATGTTCCGCTTCAGGCCATTCAGAATCAGATGAGCCCCGGCCAAAACTCTACGATGACAACCGAGCAGGAGCTGATACTGAAAGAATATCTAAAAGAATCGGTTGATATGACCGAGCAGAAGGATACTTCCAACGCTTTGTTTGCCAGAATGGGAGAAATACCCGTCTCAAATATGCTGGTTCGAAGAACTGTAATGCCATCGCTTACTCAGGCTGTTCAAAAAACGATTTCAGCCGGTAAAGCAACTCCGGAAACCTGGCAAAAGCACAGTTTTGAACTGGAAGATGGAAACAGCATTCAGCTTTCTACCCGACAGGTGGATGGAGTATTACAGGTGAAACTGGCAACTACAAGTGTGGAATTAAGTCGCCTGATGCAGCAGTACGAACAAGAAATTAAGCAACACCTGGAGCAGGAATGTCAACTGGACGTCAACCTTCAGTTTGATGGCGGTGAACAAGGGCAGGAGATGTCAGGCTTCTTTGGGAACCCGTCTTCCTCCCGGCAAAAAGCTGAGATGACGAAATCAAGTGCTGAAAAAGAACAGTCATCGGTAAAAAACACCGAAAAGAACTTACAACAAACCGTCCGACGATTTGGGTACAACCAAATGGAATGGACCGCTTAAAGGAACCGAACCATGGATGTAAATAGCATAACTTCACAAGCTTCAGGAGCATTTGCACAACAAGGGCAGACTAAGAAAAGTCAGCTCGGGCAACAGGAATTTTTACACCTGTTGGTGGCGCAAATGCGTAATCAGGATCCCATCAACCCAATGGATGGAGCCGAATTTGCATCCCAGCTTGCTCAGTTTAACTCAGTGGAGCAGCTGATCAGTGTGAATAACGGCCTGAAAACCTTGCAAGGCAGCCAGGATATGATGAGCGCCAGCTTAACAAACTCCATGGCCGCATCTTTGACCGGAAAGCAGGTGAAGGCACTGAGCAATGAGGTTCACCTTGGTGCTGAAGGTAATTCTGAGATTCAGTTTGAACTGAATAACTCGGCCGATTCGGTTGAGATTATTATCCGCGATGCGAGTGGTTCAGAAATTCGCCGCGAAACAATGAACGGGTTGTCATCCGGCGACCACGACTGGACATGGGACGGGCTGAACAACGCCGGTGACCGCATGGGAGAAGGAGATTATACCATTGAAGTGAAGGCAGCGAACGGGGATAACCCGGTAGGCTCGCTGGTATTTATTGAAGGTATAGCCGACAGAGTACGTTATACATCGGAAGGGGTATACCTCTCGGTGAATGATGTAGAGATACCTATTGGTGATGTTGAAGAAGTAGGTACTGGAATATTCTAAACGTAATTAATCAAAAAAACCAAAAAGGGGCATTGAGTAGCATCGCCCGGCAGTACTAAAGGCTGCAATTTTCAAAAAGACAGGAGATAACTTATGTCATTAGTCAAATCTTTAAATTCAGGTGTTAGTGGTTTGAGAGCATTTCAAACCAAAATGGATGTTATAGGTAATAACATTGCAAACGTAGAAACGGCGGGCTACAAATCATCATCGGTAACTTTTGCTGAGATGATGAGTGAGCGATTAGGCCGGGCCGGCGGTGGTGGAGATTCTTCTCCGCAGTTAAGCAACCAGGTAGGGTTGGGAGTACGCGTATCTTCCATCAGCCGCGACTTTAGCCAGGGTGCGATGCAAAGTACAGGTCGTTCTACCGATTTAGCCATTGAAGGCGAAGGATACTTTATGGTGTCAGACGGTGGAGAAAACCTGATGACCCGTGCCGGTAACTTTGTATTTAATAAAGACGGTATGCTGGTTGATCAGGCCGGACGTTCGGTTCAGGGATATATCGCTGACAGTTCCGGAAATATTCTGGGCGGTGGTACAGCTGAAAACGTTCGTATCGATTTTGAGAACGTTCTTCCCCCAAAGAAAACAGATAACGTAACGCTTGCCGGTAACCTGAACGCAGGAACCAGTGTAAGTAAAGTACTGCAGGCGCAAAGTGGGTTTACAACTGCTGCCGGTGATAATGCAACCCTGGCAACCCCGATTAACGATCTCAGCCAAACGCTTACAGATCTCTCTGCCGGTGATGTAATTTCATTTGATGTTACCTTAAATGACGGAACAGCAACAACCATTAACCATACCTATGCTGCCGGTGATACCGTTGGAGATATGATCAACAGCTTCAACAGCGGATTGACCTCAGCAGAAGGCCAGCTGACACTGATTGACGGAATGATGAACCTTCGCTCAGCTACAATGGGCGACAGTGACCTTGATATTTCAAATGTATCTATAACCGGAGCAGGAGACATCAACTTCCCTGGACTACAAACTATTCAGGAAGGTCAAACCAATACTCAGACGATGAGTACTACGGTTTACGATGATCTCGGCCAGGCACACTCACTGATGCTTGAGTTTACCCAAACAGGTACTAACGAGTGGCAATACGACGCTCGTTTCCTTGATGGTGAAACCATTTCAAGCGGAGCGTCCGGAACCGTTACATTTGATGAACTGGGTCAGCTTTCTTCTGGCGACATGCTGAATATGACGTTTGAGCCGGGCCGCGGAGCAAGCACTTCCAGCTTCTCTGTAAATCTCGGTGATTCCCAAACCGGAACCCGGTTTACACAATATGCAGGATCCAACTCTGCTAAGGTGATTAGCCAGGATGGTTATACCCAGGGACAGCTTATTGATGTTGCTATAGACGGAGCCGGACAGGTTCAGGGAATCTATGACAATGGAAACAGCACCGTTCTGGCGCAGCTTGCTCTTGCGCAGGTTCAAAACCAGAATGGACTTGAAATGGTAGGCAGTGGATTATTCCGTGCCACCTCAGCTGCCGGTGAGATGTTTGTAAATACTGCCGATAGTTTCGCAGGAACCGCCATTAATTCCGGTTCTTTGGAAGGTTCAAATGTTGACCTTGCCAAAGAGTTCACAAATATGATTACATCACAGCGTGCTTATCAGTCGAATGCACGTGTAATTACAACTTCTGATGAGATGTTGACAGAAGCGGTGAATCTGAAAAGATAATTAGCCGAACATAGCTAATTTTTCATAGTTAAGGTTAAAGCTCTGCTCTCAGGAATTGGTCGGTGGATCAATTTTGGGGGTGGAGTTTTTTTATGCTTATGAACTTCAAAAAAGTGTCGATACCAATCCTATATCACTGAACCACTTAGTTCCGATACGCTTTTTAGAAAAACAGGGGGGATATCCTCTTAAGATTTTTATCCATACACCGATAAAGGAAATATGTTAGATCGTTCAACAATCATAGGATTAATTACTGGGTTTACCCTGATCATCGGTTCCATCATGATGGAAGGAAGTATTCTCATATTCTTGAGTTTGTCCTCTCTTTTTATTGTGGTTGGTGGTGCTATGGCTTCAACCATGATCAGCTTCAGCGTTGATGACATCAAAACGAGTTTTAAGACCTTCATGGGGTTAATGAAAGTGACCTCTATCGACCTCCGTACCGACATGGAGTTACTCAGTATGTTTGCCCGGCGTGTAAGAACCGGTGGATTGTTGATTCTGGATAACGACATCAAACATTTAAAAGATGACTATTTGAAGAATGGTCTTCAGCTGGCGGTAGATGGTTTCAAAGAAGAAAGCCTGGATAGCATTCTGGCAGATGAAATTAAAGGAGCGGAGCGGGATTTAGAACTTGCTGCCGGTGTTATGAATTCACTGGCGACCTACGGACCTGCCTTCGGTATGATTGGGACTATAGTAGGGCTGGTGTTGATGCTTCAGAATATTTCGGATCCGGAAGCGCTTGGAGCCGGCATGGCGGTGGCCCTTTTGACAACACTATATGGTAGTATGTTCGCCAATATGATCGTGGGTCCGTTGGCAGCTAAATTAGAGTATTTGAGTGAAATTGATTTGAACCGAAAGCGAATGTTCCGGGTGGGCATTTTGTCCATCGTTGCCGGCGAAAACCCGCGCATCATGGAAAAGAAAATGCTCATTCACATTGATCCGCACAGCAGGGCTGAGTACGTCAAACATCATGAAGAGCTAAAAATCATTAAACAACGCGACGAGAAGTTCTACAAACTTTGGATCGAACAACAGGATAAGGAATGGGAAAATCTGAAGGAGATTCTCAAGGCTGGTTAGTGACCTATAGCGACCTTGTGACGTTGATTCTCACGTTCTTTGTGTTGCTATATACGATGACATCCGGTGTTGAGAAAACATCATTTAATAGTTTTATACAATACTTCCAGAAAAATGCGGGCTTTCTGCCGGAATCTCAGGCAGCAGTGGAGAGTATTGAGAATAAGATTGAACCTGAGCAGCTCGAGCAGATGATGGAAGAGCAGATGGAGCGCTGGGAAGCCTTTGCGGACTTCCTTCATGAGCAGGATTTATCCTCAGAAGTGGATATTCAATTACTCCAGGACGGGGTGAAAATAACACTAAGTGATTCTCTGACATTCGAAAGTGGTTCTTCGGATCTGCTCCCAGAAGCTAAGGTGGTTTTAGAGCAGGTGGCTGATGTACTGGGCGATCGGGTACTTGATATTGAAGTGCAGGGCCATACCGATAATGTGCCCATCAGTAATATGATGTATAAATCGAACTGGCATTTGGGAGCCGCCCGCTCAGTATCAGTTGTACAATATTTACAAGCCCAGGCGGACATGGATCCTTCGCATTTTAAAGCAAGTAGTTTTGGGGAATACCGGCCTGTGTCAGAAAACGAATCAACGGATGGCAGAAGAAAGAACCGGCGCGTAGAAATCTACCTGAAAGACCTGATTGCTAAAGGAGCTCTTGAAGCCGTGCTTCCATTCGAAGAGCCCATCCCGGTGTATAATTCAACAACTAATTAAGGTATACGGCCATGGCCACAGAGAATAAAAACGAGAAAAAAGACAAAAAGGAACTAAAGGGAAAGAAGCGGAAAGGCGGGCCAAATTTTCTGAAGCTCGGAAAATATTTCCTGCTTTTACTCATCCTTGTGGGGCAGGGATTCCTGGCTTATGCCATCGTGGATAAATATTATCCAACCGTTTTTGCTAAAATGAGTGAGAAAAGTCCTTCGGATTACGGCACTTACCAGATGGAAGAGATGGTGGTGAATCCAGCCAACACTTATGGGAAAAGATACCTGATGGTAGAAATAAGCCTTGAATTAGACGATAAAGACCATGTTTCGCTTCTCGATGAAAATATGATGAAGCTCAAACAAGAGATCATTGATGCACTTTCTTCCCGTAATGTTGACCAACTTACCCAAGTAGCCGGGCGCGAAGAATTAAGGAGAGAACTTTCGGGATTAATTAATTCATCTATCGGAGTCCGTTCGGTACGCAATTTGTATTTCACTAAATATGTAATGCAATGATCGTAAACCAAGAACGGAAACTCTTATGGAATCGAAGCTGCCCAAGCATACATTGGGAAATGTTAAATATGTAGAATCCTACGATTTCAAACATCCAAAGCTGTTTAGTAAGGAAATCATGAGGACGCTTCATGCTATTCATGAAGTATTTTCCAGAAACCTAAGCCGCATTTTCAGCTCCTCACTTCGTTATAAAGTGGATGTGTACCTTGATAAGGTAGATCAACTTTCATCAGCAGAGTTTGTCCGGGAAATAAAAAGCCCCAGTACCATTTATCTGCTTTCGGTAAATGAACTTGGCGGTGAAGTAATTGTCGTCCTCCCTCCTGAATTTTGTATTCACCTGATTGAAAGACAAAGCGGTGGTGCTGAAAAGAAACTAAGTGAGCGACGAATCCTCACCATCATTGAAGAGAAAATTATGTCGCGGGTAATGGGGAGCATCAGTAATGAGATTGTGATGGCCTGGGAACCCTATATGGACTTTAAGGTGGACGGTATAAAGTATGATAGCAAACCGGAGAATCTCCACCTGGCTTCGGTTGATCCCAATATCGTAGTGAAATTTGCGGTAGATATGGGTGATCAAAAGACAGAGATTGGCATTTCCTATTCTTACAGCCTGCTTAAAAAAGCGATGAACGATACTATTATGAAGAAAGGGATGAGCTCACGCAAGGAGCAGCTTTCTGAGGAAGAAATGGAGTCGTATAAACGGACGCTGGAAAAAGCTAATCTACACATTCAGTCACTGCTGGGTACAACCCGTCTTACGCTGGATGAAATCATGAATCTCAAAGAAGGTGATACCATCCCGCTTCGGCAAAAGTCAGACAAACCGCTGGAAGTACGGGTAAATGGTGTGAAGAAAATGACAGCCTATCCCGGGGTTATTCAGGGCTATCGGGCAGTCAAAATTTTTGAACTCCTCGAGGAAATTAACGAACAGGAACTGGTATAACTATGAATTACTATCAAGAACAACTACAAAACAACCTTCCCGATATAGAGACGTATTTAACCTCTGTTCTGCTGGAAGAAACGAATATTGAAATTACCTCTTTTGAGACCATATCGTCAGAAGATTTTCTGGAGAAAATGGTTAAGGAAGATATTTTCATCCTTACAAGAGATGAAAATACTGAGACGGACCTTGTGTGTATTCTGGATAAAGAATGGTTTGCCATCCTTTCCAGTATTATGCTGGGTGTAGATGAAAGCTCATTCAATGAGGTTACTAAAGACTTGTTGAAGAAGTTCTCATCCGAACTTTCCGCTACGCTGTCAAAAAAATTGCAAGGGGAAGGCCAGGTGTTTGAACTCCGTGAGCTTGAAGTGCTGACGCTCAAGCAACTGGAAGAGAAGTTAGGCCATACGGAATATTACTTTGGCACCATGGAAGTGGAAGGGCTGGCTGATGATAAGATCAAAGCAGCGGCTTTGTTCGGAAATCCGGAAGCACAGGTTGAAGTAGAGGAAGAGCCTGAAGAGGAAGTTCAGGAAGAACTTGCCCGGGATGAGTTCACCCCATCCGATTCCGAAGAACTTGAAAAAGCAGGGGCACAGGAAGAGGTGATTTCGGGCCGCTACATAGAGTTTGAAGATTTTGAGGAAACAACACCCGCCATCAAAAACGGGGACGGCAACAGCATGGAGTTGCTTAAAGATGTGGAAATGGATGTTTCGGTAGAACTTGGACGCATCGAATTACCGCTCGGTAAAGTGCTTCAGCTTGCCAAAGGTTCTGTGATAGAATTAGAGAAACTGGCTGGTGAGCCGGTTGATATCCTCGTGAATGGGCAGCGAATTGCCCATGGAGAAGTTGTGGTTGTTGATGAACACTTTGGGGTACGTATCTCAAACCTGATTACCACCCGCCAACGTTTAGCCAAGCTATCGTAATGGACTTCACCCAAATTCTTTCACAGTCAAAAAAGAAGCCGCAGAATGTGCTTAGAATAGTGCTTGCCTTTGCCGTGGCTTTGTTGGTTATCTGGATGTTTCTGGTTTCACGAATGGAGTTTTCAGCCACTGAAAAAGTAGCCTCCGATCCGGAAGCTATTGAACGCACTCAAGGTTTGAAAACAAGCCTCGGGCAAAAAACCCCTGATGTTGAGGTATCAGCTACAGAACCGGAAAATGCCGGAGAAGACAACGTTTTTCAAAATGCCTTTACCACGTTTCTAGTAATGATGGGAATGCTTGGCTTGGTTTGGTTTTGGGCGAGAAAGAAATCCGGTTCAACCCGGCAGAAGCACGACGGCCGTGACCTGGGAGAACATATTCTGGGGCAGGGTGCACAGCTTAAGTTTGTAGAAATTAATAACGAGGTTTGGGTAATGGGAATGACGGCAGGATCACTGAATTTACTTCATCGCATCCCTAAATCTGAGTGGAATGAAAACGAAGGTTTGGAAGAAATAGCAGAGATCAAAAACGGATCGGCTGATTTTAAATCACTCTACAAAATGTTCAAGAACTAAGATGAAGTTGAAGTTTAATAGTACATTTTTTGTGAAGATTTTTTTGGTGATGGCTGCGTTGTTTGTAGCAGCCCCATCAGCCTCTGAAGCTACACCGATTAACGTAGCTTCGGTAACAAGTCCGATGTTTATCCAGGCTATTCCGCAAATCGATTTGTCGATTGGAAATAGCGGGCCTACGGCACAGGACGAAGATTTTACCTTACCTATCCAGGCACTGATTTTAATTACGGTGCTTTCATTCGGGTCGGCCTTCATTACTATGATGACCAGCTTTACCCGGATTATCGTAGTGTTTTTCTTTCTACGGATGGGATTGGGTACACAACAATCGCCTCCAAATCAGGTGCTTGTTGGGCTGGCGTTATTCCTCACGATTTTCATTATGAAGCCGACCTTTGACCGAATGAACGAGGAGGCCATTCAGCCTTACATAAACGAAGAGATGACGCAAATGGAGGCGCTGGGTGCAGCCGCAGTGCCACTCAAGGAGTTTATGGTTCGGCAGACATCAGACCAGGATCTGCTGTATTTCATGGACATGGCGGAAATCCAAAGTGTGGATGACATAGAAACGCTGCCGCTTTACGTAGCTGTACCTGCCTATGTTTTAAGCGAACTCAGGGTGGCGTTCCAGATTGGCTTTATGATTTACCTGCCCTTTATGGTGATTGACCTTGTGGTTGCTTCCATATTGCTGGCGATGGGTATTATGTTCCTTCCGCCGGTAATGGTTTCGTTGCCTTTTAAAATTCTTGTTTTTGTACTTACCGACGGTTGGTATTTGCTGGTACAATCACTTGTTGAAAGTTTTAATTAGAGAACAATGAATATAGATACAGCACTTTATTGGTTACAGGAAATGCTTACAGCCGTTGTGGTTTTATGCTCACCGGCTATGGTTGGGGCACTGGCTGTAGGTTTGGCCGTAGCTATTTTCCAGGCCGCAACATCCATTCAGGAAATGACGCTGAGTTACATTCCCAAGATGATTGTGGTGGTCGTGGTACTATTCTTTGCCTTTGGATTTATGTTGCAGTTTGCGGTTGATTTTACACAACGTGTGTTCGACTTCATTCCGCAGATAACTCAATAACCACTGGTATTCGTGCTTACCCAAACCGCAACCCGGAGATAACAGATGGAATCACTAACGGTAGATATGATTTTATCGGTGTTTCTTGTTTTTACAAGGGTGGCTGCGCTTATCATGACCGGACCTTTTTTCAGTTCGGCCGCTTTTCCCAAGCAGATTAAGCTGTTTTTTGCCATGGCGACTACCATCCTGCTTTTTTTTGCCATCCCGGCCGATGGGGCTTTTGTTTCAGCGAGTGATGGTACGCTCTTTATTTTTCAAGCCATTATTCTTGAAGTTTTAGTAGGTATGGCCTTGGGCCTGGTAGGCCAGCTTGTGTTTGCAGGTCTGGAAATGGCGGGGATGCTCATCAGTTTAAATACAGGCCTTAGCTTTGCCAATATGATTGATAGCCAAACCCAACAACAAAGTGCGGTACTCAGTAACCTTTTCAGTATGATTGCCGTCTTGGTTTTCCTATCGATTGATGGAGATAAGGTTTATATAAGTGCGCTGGCTAAAAGTTTTGAGGTTATACCGGTAAATGAAGCCCAAATTCACCTGGCCGGTCCGTATATGCTTGAGATCGCCACTTACCTTTTTACAATCGGAGTTCAGATTGCATCACCATTTATCATCGTTCTGTTTTTACTGGACGTATCGCTGGCAATTTTTGCACGGATCATGCCACAGGCCAACATGATGTTTATAGCTCTTCCCATAAAGTTTGGAGTAGGAATCGCCTTACTAATGCTCGCCATTCCATACCTGCCGGCCGCCTTCGATTTGATGTTCCAACACCTTTACGACTTCCTGGTAGAAGTGATGGGAGTTATCTCCCCTCTGGAATTCTAAAGAATTTGAACCAGAATAAGCTAGGTAATCATTTCGTGGCTAAGGTTCATCGCTATGCTATGAATGACTTTCGAGTTAGGGTGGAGGTAACCTAGAATAAGTCATCCTGAACGGCAGGGAGTAGAAAAGTACAGGGAGGTAATCGCGAAGGATCTATGCTATGAATGGTCGATAAACAGTTGGTAACTTTGAATGACAATCATGGTAATCCCGAAATCAAGCCAATCAAGGTTCCTATGCTTTTGAACCTTGATTAATGGGATTAAAGGATAGCCTTGATTACATTTTAGAATAGTATCCACCATTTAATCTTTTTCGCGAAGCCATGAATGACTTCGCTTGTGTACCTGAAAACATTCGAATATTATCGGATCCTTTCCCTTTAATTCTGAAAATAGTAGATACCGGGTTCTTTCAGGCCTGTAAATCAATATGCCCGCCGATGGTCTCATCTTTAGTCTTCGGCTTTTGGGGCTCTTTGGCATGAGATTGAACTTTAAACTCGCTCACGGCTTTGGAATGCAATGCCTTTTCTTCGTCTATGATAAAGGGAGGGCGGTCTTTATCCTGCCGGTCTTGCCGGCCTTTTTTCTGCTTCTCTTCGGCTTCCTGTTTGTGTTTCAGGAGCTCCGGCAGTTTTGTAAAGCGTGTTATTTTTGGTACGAGTGACATGTTGAAATAACGAAAAGGTTGTTCGTTATTCCTTTATCGGACAGAAAGGAGCAGATATTAAATTAGAATTGACGGATTACCGAATTGAACGATGTTAGAGTCATCCTGAGCGCAAGGAAGTAGAAATGGGAGGCTGTTTTCTGCGAAGGATCTGAGCCAGAACCTGCCCGGTAAATATTTCGTGGCTAAGATTCATCGCTCTGCTCTGAATGACGGGGAATAGGGGTAAATGTAAACGTAAAGGTAAAAACGAGTTGCGTATTAGTTGTTAACGTACATAACCTGTTCCTGTCCGAGGTCGTCCTTGAGTTGAATAAGCAGCTTACCTACGATTTGAGAAATTCGGGCTTCGGTGAGTTCCAGCAGTAAAGCAATTTCACTCATGGTCATATCTTCATAATAATAGAGCATCAGAATCAGGCGGTCTCTTTCCTTAAGCTGTCCGATTTTTTTCTGCAGGGCTTCGGTGCGCTCCTTCTTTTCCAAGTTAGTATCCGGTGTTTCTGAGTTGGGATCTTCATGGAAATCGTAAAAGGAACCCGAATTTTCATCATAAGCAGGCGTATCCAGGGAAAGTACATTTCGCTGCTGTACATTGGAAAGCAACTTGTAATAATCATCCATTGGCATTTCCAGCTCGTTGGCGATTTCTTCATCAGAAGGTTCGCGTCCCAGCACCTGGCTCAGGCGCTGAATTACCTCCTGTACCTGTCCGTAGTTCTTGCGTTGCTTTCTTGGAAGCTGATCAATACTGCGCAAGTAGTCAACGATGCTACCACGGATGCGGTAATAAGCAAAGGTGTTGAACTGAATATTTCGTTCACAATCGTACGAATCCAAAGCCTGGAGCAGCCCGATGATACCGGCACTTTCCAGATCTTCACGATGAGCCAAAGGTTGATCAGGACGGTTTATCTTCCCGATGATACTTCGAATCAAAGGGGTAGACTTACTTATAATAGAATTTCTGATCCCGTTTGCAGGGTTTGTACAATAGATGTCAACCAGTTCTTGTAGTGATTTATTTCCCATGATTAGCCTTCTCCGTTAGCATTAGATGTACTCCCGCCATTTGGCATAGACATACCATCCGAATTTTGTTCTTCACGAAGAACATTCAGCAGAAAAATGGAGATATAAACCACGGCAAACAGAATCATAAATGTGAGCATACTGCGGTACAGTGCCACTTCAATGTTCACCCCGGAAATCATCAGAAGCATGAATAGAATCAGTGAAATTACAGTGATCAGTCGTATTAACATGGTTAACTCCTTCCGTTAGTGTACAGTTTTTAAAAGTTTTCTTTCTTCAGTATTGGCGTAAGCCAGCACGTTTTGTGCGATGAACTCGAACTCCTTCAGGATATCTTGTTCAGCATCTGTATATAGTAGTGGTTTTTGTTTTTGAACCGATTTCCGGATCTGATCGCTTGCCGGGATAAACCCAAAATATTGTGTCTGCTTATTCAGGAAGTAATTCAGGATGGTGTTGAATCTCTGATAGGTACTTTGGGCTGTGTCTTCGCTTTCTGCATAGTTCACAATACTTGCGAAGTTATACCCGGGATCGATGTTAAATACGTATTTACATAACCGGTATACATCTGAGATGGCCGTGGGTTCATCAACCAGCACCAAAACTCCGGTTTGTGAAATATCCAGCGCCCATAAAGCCATTTCACCTGCACCGGCCGGGGTATCAATGATGACAAAATCATGGTTTTGTTTCAGGTACGCGGTAACCTGATCGAGGGCATCCATAAACAGGTCTGGCTTAAACTTGTTTTCACCAGGCTCATTGGCTCCCGTAACCAGTGTAATCCCGCAGGTATTACAGGGAAGGTCCTCAATGCCGCATTTTCCTTCCATCCAGCTGCTAACTGTTGCACTCACAGGCTCATTCAACAGGGTGGCACAGTTTGCAAGGCCGAGATCGGCATCCAGCAAGGCTACTTTAAAACCCAGTTTACTAAGCATGGTAGCCGTATTCACACTGGTCATACTTTTACCTACTCCACCTTTGCCACTTATCACAGTGAATACAAATGGTTGTTCTAATTTAATTGTCTGTTTCATAGTTTTAATTTTCCTGTAATACCTTTTGAGCAAACCATTGTGGATTAAACTCATTCAAGTTATTCAACTTGTTGCCGGAGCTGATGTACCGGGCGCTGCATCCCATCTTTTGCAGGAACGGAATTACCGGCCCCCACTGTGTTACTTCATCAAGGTGAGTGATCGCCACATAATCGGGCTGAAGAGGATGGTGAGTAGCTGATGAATTCTGGAAATAAAATCTGTTTAAGGCAGCATTCACAACATAATGCACCTCTAAGGGAGCAAGAGGAGAAAGCAGCTGTTTGATCTTCCAGAACTCCCGGAAGGAGTTATCCTGTTCGGTACTCAGCGATGGGGTGTCAATAAATACATGATCAAATTCACCCAATTCTTCTACAATCTTTGATACATCCAGTCCGCTTTGCACTTTGAAATATGGAATTTCACGTTCCGCACAGAATGGCTCCAGAATGGTATAGTAGGGTTCGGAATTTTTGGACTGCGGGTAAACCGATACCACTGCCAATTTCTTGTCGATCATAAAATCAGGATGCTGAGTCAGTTTCATAATCAGCTGAGTTTTACCGGCACCTGACGGACCTGCAAATAACATGAATTTCTGAGCTTTTTCTTCTGAAGGTTTGCCCAAAGCATTGCGGATAATAGCTGCCAGTTTAGACATGAACAACTCACCCTGGTCATAAGGGTCAATCCCTTCTTTAATAATATCGCTGAACCAACCCGCAATTACGCTGGTGTTTATTCCGGTGTGAACCAGCTGCTGAAAAGCAGGGTGTGAGGCATAGTCCAGGTTGGCCGAAATAAGGGCTGAGTCAAGCAACGCCTCCAGTTTGTCAAACCGTTTGTGCAGGGCTTTTATCTCGCGCTCATTATGCCGGGCTGATACCACCTCCTGAACTTCAGGGGCTTTATTAGCCTGTGGTTTCGATGGTTTGAAATGGGTGATGAAACCGTTGTTCTTTGCTTTCGGAGCATTAGCTTTTTTGGGCTCATCTTTTGAGTCTTCCGGCTGTGAAACAGGCTCTTCAATCTTATTTTCTTTTTTCTTTTCAGGAGCTGGTTTTACCGGTCGAATGAAGGAACGGCTATACAACAATTCGGAATTTTTTTCCTGCCGGGGCTCATTTGCTTCCTCTAAAGTCGCCGTTCCATTTTGATGCCCGTTTAACTCTGCCCCCATTTGCTGCTCTGCAAACTTGCGAAGAGAGCCTAATGTATCTTTACGGGGTTGACCATTTGTATGGCCATTTTTGGGAGGAACCGATGTTTCTCCCGACCGTTCAAACATAACACCTTGTTCAGGCTCTTGTTTAGGCTTTGCAGGTACTGAAGGTGTTGTATGCCCATTCTGCTTGTCGTTTGTTTGCCCTTCTTTCTTACCGTCAGAGAATATGGTTATGCGGGCTTTGCCGTCGGCTCCATCACCTTCAAAGGATTCAATGACCAGAAAATCATCCCCATACATCTGCTGGGCACTTTTCTTAGCCGCCTCAATTGTTTTCCCAAAAATATTCTTCAATATCATGCCAGTACGTGTTCTTCAGGTTGTTGCGCTGGTTGTTCTGTGTTAGCCGCAGGTTGATTCATCTTTACATTGTCTTCAATCTTCAGTCGGCCGAATGTTTTAAACTGTACGTCTTGACTAATGTCGTTGTACGACAGCACATTTATATCTGGCAAAATTGGTGCCAAAAACTCAAAGAGGGTAAAGCGAAGAACCGGAGAAGTAAGCAAAATCGGCTCAAATCCCTGACGAATCATACTGTCAAAAGTGGCTGATGAATTCTTGTATAATTTCTCAACTGTATCAGGGGTAAGCCCAAGCGTGTTACTGTTCAGCGTTCCCTGCTGGGCTTGTGCGATTAAGTGAGATTCCAGGTTAGAGTCCATCATCACTACCGTTACTTCGTTCTCGTTATTGGAGTACTGTCGGGTGATGGTCTCCGATAAAGCAGCACGGCAATACTCGGTAAGTACATCGGTGTTGTTGGTTTGATGACAATAGTCGGCCAGCGTTTCCAAAATGGTAACCAGGTCTTTCACCGGCACTCTTTCACGAAGCAGGCGCTTCAATACTTTTTGGATTTCTCCTACTTTCATACCGTCCGGAATCAATTCCTCAACCAGGGCAGAATGCTGTTCTTTAATGTTGTCAATGAGCTTTTTAACCATTTGTCGGTCAACAAGCTTGTGGGCATTCTTCTTCAGCACTTCCATCAGGTGGGTGGTTATAACCGCACCGGATTCAATCACCGAAAGGCCATATTTTTCCGCCTGCGATTTGTTTTTTCCACTTACCCAAATGGCGTCCATGCCAAAGGTGGGGTCTTTGGTTTCAATGCCCTGAATATCCGGTTTAAAATCGGCAGGGAGTAACGTGAGATGGTAGCCGGGTAAAATTTCCCCATCGCCCTGCATAATCCCTCTCATCTTAATAGTATAGTGGTTGGCATCAAGCTGAACATTGTCCCGTATTCGGATAGAAGGGATGATGATACCGAGTTCGGAAGCCAGCTGTTTTCGGAGTGATGTCATTCGATCTAGTAAGTCTCCACCCTGGCTGGCTTCTACCATTGGAATAAGGCTGTAGCCAATTTCCAGCTCAAGCGTATCCATAAGCAGGTAGTTCTCAACCGGATCCTCGGCTTTACCGGACAGTTCTTTGGTTTCAGCGGCTTCTTCTTCAAGCCTCTCATCTTCTTCACGCTGAAAGTTTTTCACTCCCATAAACAGGAAGAAACCGGCAATACTCCAGAACGGAATAACCGGAAGTCCGGGCAGCATCCCCATAAAAAACACAAACACAGCACCAATGATTACGGTCTTAGGGTTACCCAGAAGCTGAAATTTAAGTTCGTTACCCAGATTTCCTTCCGAAGCGGCCCGCGAAACCATGATACCGGCAGCGGTTGAAATCAACAGTCCGGGAATCTGAGAAACCAGGCCGTCACCAATGGTCATCAATGTATATTTAGCAGCGGCTGCTCCAATAGGCATCCCAAGCTGCACGGTCCCGATAATGAGTCCACCGATAATATTTATAAAGGTAATGAGGAGCCCGGCGATTACATCACCGCGAACAAACTTACTGGCACCGTCCATGGCTCCGTAAAAATCGGCTTCACGGGCAATTTCTTCTCGTTTCTTCTTGGCTTCTTCATCGGTAAGTAATCCGGCAGCGAGGTCGGCATCAATCGACATTTGTTTACCGGGCATGGCGTCCAAAGTAAATCGGGCGGCAACCTCAGCAATACGGGTAGCACCTTTGGTAATTACCACAAAGTTGATGATCACCAAAACCGCAAAAATGATAATCCCGATTACAAAGTTGCCTTGTACAATAAACCCTCCAAACGACTCAATAATGGAACCGGCATAGCCTTCACTTAAAATGAGGCGGGTGGTTCCCACGTTCAGCGATAGCCGGAACAGGGTGAGGATCAAAAGCATACCGGGGAATACGGCAAATTGTAAAGGCTTTAAAGCATAAAAGGCTACCAGCATCACAATAAGAGAGAGGGAGATGTTTAACGCCAGGAAGAAATCCATCAACTGGGTGGGGAACGGTATAATCATAATCAGCAGGATCATGATGATACTGGAGGAAATTAAGACATCCGTCTGGAAAAATGTTCCTTTTAACTTATCGGTTGTGATTCCGCCAAAGGCCATATGAATTATACTTTGTGTTTGTTTTTCAGTTTATAAACGTACGCCAAGATCTCTGCTACGGCACGATATAGGTCTGCAGGAATGAATTCGTCTTCCTCAGCCGTCGCATAAAGAGCACGGGCTACAGGTACATTCTCTACAATAGGTATGCCATACTGTTTGGCGAGCTCTTTTATTCTTAAAGCACGCAGTCGTTTTCCCTTCACCATTACTATGGGTGCGTTGCTTTTTTCGGGATCATATTTAAGGGCAACGGCGTAGTGGGTCGGGTTGGTGACTACCACATCGGAAGCAAGCACCGCATGATCCATTCTTTTTTGCTGGCGGAGTTTCATCCCGAACTTTCTACGCTGACCTTTTACATGCGGGTCACCTTCCATCTGCTTGTATTCGTCTTTTACTTCCTGTTTGGTCATGCGGAGGTCTTTGCGATGCTGGAACCGCTGGTAAACGGCGTCGGCAATGGAAAGAATCAACAGGGCGGCCATAATCCGGGTTACAAACAGAAGGATGAACGAACCGGACTGGCTCATGCTATAATCAAGAGGGGAGATAATAAAGGAGACAAAGTGGTTCACATCACTCCGCATGGTGAAGTAAGCCACGATCAGGATGATGAACAGTTTGAGCAATCCTTTTACCAGTTCCACCAATCCCTTAGTAGAGAAAATATTTTTCAGTCCGCTAAGTGGGTTCATCTTGCTGCCTTTGAACTTCAGAGCATCAAAAGAAAAGACGCCACCGGTTTGTACCACATTTACAAGAATGGCCACTACAAATAATACGATCATGGTAGGGGTAAGCATTTCCATGCCGGCCCACAGTGCATCCTGAAGGTAGCGCGTAGCTTCCTCCTGATCGGCGAACCCTTTTCCTGCATTTGAGAAAAATGACTCAAACAATTTGGTAAGCCGGTCTCCGATTAAACCGCTCATGGCCACAAACGATATAATCGCGGCAACCATAAGCGCTACAGAAGACACTTCCTTACTGACGCTTACATTCCCTTCCTTCCTCGCATCATCGAGGCGTTTCTGGGAGGGTTCCTCCGTTTTTTCCTGATCTGATTTATTATCTGCCATGTACTATGGTTATCAAAAACAGTACCACGGCTGACGGCTTTATAATTCGGCTGAATTAGCAGGGTTGAGGGAGCAGATGCAGGACAAAAAATCCAGTTAACGGAAAACATTTCCATAAACAGGGTATGCGAAGAAGGGGTGCAACTTTTCCCGTTTCAGGAAATTCTTTCTGTGGCAAGGCATGATTATCTGAATCAACATTAATAGCCGATTCAGTGCCGTAATACATGATTTTTTCCCTCAAAACGCATGCGTAAAGGCTGCTTTTAGAACCTTATTAACGCCTCACCCAAAAACATTTCAACCCGGATGGCACAGATTTTGTAATTCCATCGGTGAGAATCGCAGGAAATGTTATCCATGGTTCTCGGCGGATTTTTGAAATCCTTAAATGATGATCACAAACAGTTACCCATGATTGACAGATTATACACCCAAATGCAGGCGATGCAGGTTTTGAACCGGTCTCAGGAAATGACCGCGGATAACCTGTCGAATATTAATACGCCGGGTTTTAAAGGTACTAAAGTGTTTTACCGCATGTTCCAGGAGAACGTGAATGGAAAAACGATTTCAAAGAGTGTGCCTATGCAACAAGTGAATCTGGAACAAGGCGTTTTAGAGCCAACCGGTAACGAATTTGATATGGGTATTAATGGTGATGGATTTTTTGTGGTGGAAGATAACGGCGAGCAGTTTTTAACTCGTGACGGTCGCTTCCACCTTGACCCCGATGGTTATCTGGTTAACAGTTCCGGAGCCAAAGTAATGGGCGATTCCGGTCCGGTTCAGCTTGCAGAGTATATGCAGTCGAACGGAGAAACAGGCGGAAGTACCATGCTGGAAGTATCTAAAGACGGAACCATTCGGCTGAATAATAAAGCAATGGATCGCCTGCGCATTGTAAATGTGGAAGACCCGGGCATGCTTAACAGAAAAGGTAGTGCCTACTTCTCGGTGATGGATGAAGATATGCTTTCTGAAGATAACACCGGGATGGTGATGCAGGGATATTATGAAAAAGGAAATGTACAGCCCCTGACGGAAATGGTGGATATGATGAGAAATATGCAGGCTTTTGAGAGCCAGCAGCGAGCTTTAAAAACAACCGATGAAATGCTTTCTCAGGTAACCACCCGATTGGGAAGATTTTAATTATTAAACAACAGAATAAACAACAGCATTATGTTTAGAGCATTAAGTACAGCCGCACTTGGAATGAGTGCTCAACAGCGATCGGTAGATAACATAGCCAACAACCTGGCTAACGTTGGGACCACCGGTTTCAAAAGAAGCACGATCGCTTTTCAGGATCTATTCTATGAAAACATAGCATCCTCCAAGCTGGGCAATTCCGGAAACCAGAATTCAAGCGGGCCATCGCTTCAGATCGGGCATGGTTCCCGTGCTGTAGCTACCATTCGAAATTTTATGCAGGGCTCGGTAGCTGAAACAGGCAATGCTCTGGATATGGCCGTCAGCGGTGCCGGTTTCTTCCAGGTAGAACTGCCTGATGGGAATATTGGCTATACCCGGGATGGAAATTTCAGCCGGGATGCCACCGGGATGCTCGTCAATAACTCCGGATTACCATTAGCCAGCCAGATTGAAATCCCAACTGATGCCGTAGCTATTGAAGTTTCACAAAACGGAACGGTTACAGCACTCATGGCCGGTGATAACACACAGGTTGAATTAGGTCAGATTGAACTGGCCAAGTTTTCCAACCCGGGCGGACTCGAAGCACTCGGTGATAATCTGTTTGCGGAAACAGAATCTTCCGGGATGCCCTTTTTCGGTGAGCCGGGTTCAGAAGGCTTTGGAGTGGTTCGCCAGGGATATCTCGAGCAATCCAATGTGGATATTGTAACCGAAATGGTGCGGCTGATTGAAGCTCAGCGAGCCTATGAGACCAACTCAAAAATGGTCCAAACCGCTGAAGACATGATGTCGGTAACCAACTCTATTAAACGATAAGACCCATAAGCAATCTATAGCATCGTGATACCGATACTCCTCATAATATTTTCATGCACCTCTGTGGTAGCGGGGCCGGCGTACCCCACTGCTTCTGATGAAACCAGGCAGGTTATCATAGAGAAAGCACAGGAATCCATAGAGTCATTATTTGACCCTGAGGAGTATCGGTTCACTCTTTCTGCCCGGTGGATGCCCGGCAGTTTGCTAAATGCCCAGCCGAAACATGTGCGCTCTGTAAAGTTGCAGGGATCTGTTGAAAAATACACCAATTTCGAAGTGCTGTATCTGGATGGTAAAACTATTGAACAAGTAGAAATACAGCTCAAAGTGGAAACGGAACAAAAGCTACCGGTTCCCAACCAAAGAATGATGAGCGGACAAACCATTGAACCCGGTGATGTAACCCTTCGATGGGTTCCTGTACGAATGGGACGAGAAGAACCGGTTCGAAAAATAGAAGACCTGGCGGGAAAGACATTGAGAAGAACCGTGAACCCGGGGCAACCCATTTTTCAATCTGAAATAAGCACTCCATTCCTGGTAGAAGCAGGAGAGGATGTAGATCTGTTGTTCACGGAGTTTGGAATTCAAATTATTCTGACTTGTGAGGCCCGTCAAAGCGGTTCTATTGACGAAGAAATTCAAATTTATTGCAAAGAAACACGAAATAAATACCTGGGCAAAATTAAAGGTCCGGGAGAAGCACTATGGCAAAAAACACATTGACAAACCGAATTGTACCCGTTGTTCTTTTTCTCACGCTGCTGTTCTCGGGCACGTTGTATGCTCAGAATTCTCTCTACAGAGATGTGAAAGCAAACCGTGTGGGAGACATCATTACGGTAATTCTGAAAGAAAGTACATCGGGCAGCTCAACTTCCGATTCCAAGCTGTCAACCAGCTCAGACGGATCAGCTAACGGCGCCATAAGTGGCAACTTTCTGCCGTTTGAGCCGACTTTTGGTTCGGGAGTGAATGTGAATTACGGTTCGGACCAGAAAAACCTCTCCAGCCAGCGGCAGTTACTCGAAGGCTATATAAGTGTTCAAATTATTGAAGTAACCGACCGGGGTGACCTCATTGTAGAAGGCAACCGTATGACCGAGGTAAATGGAGAAGTGCACAAAATGTCGATTACCGGTACCGTTCGGCAGAATGATGTGGACAGTCGAAACCAGGTGCTTTCTTACCGCATTGCCAACGCCAATATCAGTTACCAGAAAATGGGGGGCATCAGGAAGAAAAAACAACACAAAGGTTTACTTAAGAAAGTAGTGTTCACCGGAGTCACTCTTGGGATGGGTGCTGCTATGATATTGCGAGAACTACAACGATGAACATCATTTCAGAATCAATCAACATGAAAAAGAAAGTTTACTCCCTGGTTATTGTAGCTCTTGTGGTATTCGGTGTATCCGTTCCTTTACAGGCACAGTCTAAGCTGGCTGATCTGGTGGAAATTCAAAATGCCGAACGCACGGAACTGATTGGCTACGGACTGGTTACCGGTTTGGACCGAACAGGGGATCGTTCATCCAGTAGCAGGGGATCAGTTTTTACGGTTCAGTCGATTGCCAACATGCTGGAGAATTTCGGGATCACGGTGGATGCTGAGCGCCTGCGTACCCGAAACGTAGCCGCTGTTATGGTAACGGCTACCATCACTCCATACCATGCCCCGGGAAGTGAGATTGATATCACCGTTTCTTCTTTGGGAGATGCCAGCAGTTTGCAGGGAGGAGTATTGCTCCAAACCCCGCTTTTTGATCCTGATAATGATGCTGTTTTTGCCAAGGCTCAGGGTCCGCTGATTGTTGGAGGAATTACAGCTGAAATACCCGGCGCCCGGCTCAGCCAGAACCAAACTTTGACGGCAACCATCCCAAGCGGAGGTACCGTAGAACGAAACGAAGAATTTAATTTAAGTACGGAAGAACCTTTGGGGCTGGTACTGAGAGAACCTAATTATGCCAACGCCCGGAATATGGTGGAAATCATCAATGAGACTTTCGATGAAGAACTGGCCTCTATGCATCACCCCGGATTAGTGAAGGTGAACTGGCCGGAAGCGTTCAGAGACCGGGGTACCATGAACGTTTTTACCAGCATTATTCTGGAGCAGGAAATTCAGGTAGAATCGCCGGCTAAAGTTGTCATTAATGAACGAACAGGAACCATTGTAGCTGGTGGAGAAGTGGTTATCGACGACGTGATGATCTCTCATGGAAATATACAGGTGCGTACTCAGGTAACACCGTATGTGAGTCAACCACCGGCCTTCAGCGGAGGGGAAACCCAGGTATTCGACGTACCCGAAGCAGGCATAAGCGAGCAGGCCGCTCAGACAATTGTATTGGAACCGGAAACAAATGTACAGCAACTGGCGGGATCACTGAATGCTTTGGGGCTAAGTCCAAGGGATATCATATCCATTTTTCAGGCACTGGACAGAGCCGGTGTATTACGCGGCAAACTCATTGTAATGTAGAGGAAAAAGAAACGGAAGATGACATGAAAGTAGACGATTCGTTCTTAAACATAGCCCGAAATCAGGTTGATAAAAACAGAAGCCAGGATCTTCAGAAAGAGAAGGCGGCTACTGATTTTGAAGAAATTTTTGCAAAGCATTTGGTGAATGAGCTCACTAAAGACTCGTTTAAGATGTCCGATAAAGGTGGCATGATGGGTCAATCGAACAATATGTATAGAAGCTTTATCACCGATGCGCTGGCCAGTGAACTGGCGGCTCAAAGAAAATTAGGAATGGCAGATTTGGTTTCCAGGTACTGGGATCAATCTTCAGCATCCGCCAAAAAGTAATTCAATAATTAAGAAACAAAGCAATGTATACCATATCCGATACCACTTCATTAGAACAGATAGCAGAATCGGTTGACCTGCTTCATAATTGCTCCAAACAGATTATTAAGGTGATGGAGGACCAGATTGATGCTATCATCGCCTCAAACGCTGTGAGAATTGAAGAGCTTTCTGAAGTGCATGGTAATCTGTCTAAACGCTTTAAAATTCACGAACAAGAATTCATCAGTGAATTATCCGCAATATTAGCCACTTCAGGGAGTACAGCACCGGTACGGTTGGTGAGCCTTAAGGAGGTGTTTCCGGAATCGGTAACTGCCATTGAAAAATGGCATAAAACTCTAACGGCTGATACCAAAGATCTTCAGCGTAAACATAACCAGATTTTACAACTGCTTGAGTTTGCGATGAGCCAAAATGCCCGCATGATGCAGTCTATGTACAGCGTGCATAATGAAAAAAATACCCATTATGCACCTACAGGCAAACAATCAGGAATTACAACCGGTGTGGCTATTAACCAGGAGATCTGATTATGCGCTCACTTATAGAAATTTCTAAAAGCGGTTTAAAAAGTGCTGAACGGTCCCTTTCGGTTACTTCAAATAATATCGTAAATGCCGATACCAAGGGATATTCCCGACAGCGGATCGATAAGACGCCAAACGGAATGCAAATGACCGGTTATAATACCGGGCTGGGGGTAAACATCTCGAATGTAACCCGTCTTCGCAATGAGATGAACGATGTGATGCTGAATGAAAAGCGACAGAACATGTCGTTTATGCAAAGTAAAGCCCGTGTTTTTGAGCAGCTGGAAGCCAGTATGGCCTCCGATTCCGGAAGCGATCTGGATCTGAGCATCAGCAACTTACTGGATACATTCTCGGAGCTATCTACTGATCCTCAGGATATCAGCGTTCGAAACAGCCTGATTAGCGATGCACGGCAATTGACGACAAAATTCAAAGATGTAAGCCGGAACATAGATCGCACCAGCGATCTGATCCTGGAATCTTCAAACAGCACCATCAATGCAATAAACGGCTTGTTGGGGGAGATACATTCTCTGAATGAGACCATTGCACAGGCTGATGCGGCGGGTTCTCCGGATAATACCAGTCTGGACCTAAGAGTTCGAAAGCTGGAAGAACTATCTGAACTAACCGACTATGAAATCAGCACCGACGATTCCAATGCGGTTGAATTACGGATTGGCGGAGTGAAAGTGCTGGATGCTGAAAAAGCAGACCACTTGAAAGCAGAAATCAATGATGTGGACAAAACCTATCAGATCAGGCTTGAAAGTGGGAAAACGGTAGAGCCTCAGGGGGGACAGCTTGGTGCCGAACTGGAGATGTATGAAACGGAAATACCGGCTTTAAAAGACCGGCTCGATGAGCTTGCATCAACCATTGTAACTGAGTTTAACTCCATTCACTCTTCCGGGTTTGGCCTGAATGATAGCGTCAGCCGAAATTTCTTCACCCCGACCAATACTACAGCTGATACCATCAGCCTGAACCAGGTGTTGGTGGATGATCCTACGAATATAGCTGCGTCCGATACAGCTGGCGAGGCCGGCAACGGTGAAACCGCCCTGCAGATAGCTGAACTTAGAAGCCAGCAACTGATAGGCGGGAGGAAGCTGATT
Source organism: Gracilimonas sp. BCB1 (assembly GCF_040117685.2). Lineage (NCBI taxonomy): Bacteria > Pseudomonadati > Balneolota > Balneolia > Balneolales > Balneolaceae > Gracilimonas > Gracilimonas sp. BCB1. The sequence goes on from NZ_JBEDYP020000018.1 coordinate 46,028, forward strand.
GATTATTCGGTAGACCTGATTACATCGGCCGGGAATAATTTAAGTAGTCTCAACTCTCAAATTGAGGCCCGGGATTCAGAAATCCAAATGCTGACGACCCAGCAGGAGAGGGAAGCCGGGGTAAATATCGACGAAGAGCTAAGCCTGATGATTCAATATCAGAATGCGTATCAGGGAGCGGCTAAGGTAATGTCGGCCGCACAGAATATGTACGACACACTCATCGGAATTTTGAGGTAAATCATGAGAATTACACAAAAAACTATTTTTGGAAACTTCATGCGCGATATCAACAAGAATCGCGGTGAAATGGCAAAGATCCAGTCTGACCTTTCCAGTGGAAAATCGGTCAGGGTGCCTTCACAAGACCCTGTTTCATTCCAGCGAAGCCGGATTCTGACCGAAGACATCCGTAAGGAAGAACAATTTCAAAGCAATATTGAAAGTGGATTACGGCAAAGCCGTTTGGCCCAGGATGCTCTTGACGAAACCATCGATAGGTTAATTGAAGTCAAGGAAAAGGTTGTGCAGGGAGCCTCCAGCTCGCTGGGAGAGAGCAATCGGGAAAGTATGGCCGATTCCATCTCGGGAATCAGGGACAGCCTGATTAGTACGCTGAACCTGAGCTATGGCGACCGTTATTTATTTGCGGGCACCAATAGCGGTGATAAACCCTTCGAACTGGATGGTACAGCTGTGGGTGGCGTATCAAACGGAAGTAACAACAAATCTCCCAAAGTACAGGCCGGTGATGGGGTGAATATCGACATCAGCGTAACCGGTTCGGAGATACGAAATACCCCCGCCGGTGATCTTTTTGAAGTGATTGGCAACATTGAGCAGGCATTACGTGATAACGACGTAGATGCCTTAAACAACCTGTTGCCTGATGTGGACGAATCCATCGAGCATGTAACGGATGTGACTTCAAGATTGGGGAATAACATCAACCGGATGGACTTTATGTTTGAACAATATGAAGCCACCCGAATTACCAAAGAAGCGGATATCAGCCGACTGGTAGATACAGATTATGCTGAGGCATTTTCCGATTTACAGCGGATAGAAGTAGCCTATGAATCAGCGATGGCGGTTCATACTACGATGTTCAAAAACACATTACTGGATTATCTCTAAGCCTGAACAGTGAAAATAGAATTGGAATCAATAGTCATGAAAAAAGAACCTAAATATAAAGAGTGGATTGATTTGGTCGTGTACCTGACCGATATCAAATACCTGAATTCAAACAAAATTGCTGAGTGGGATTCTATTTTCAACAGCATCAGGGTTGTTTGTCCGGCTGAACGTCCGGCGGAACTTGGGGATCAAATCGGATGGCGAATTTCTGAGAACGAGGAGCATCGGTCTGATATTTGGAATGAAATGCTGGAGCAATCTTCCAAAGAATGGACGCTTTTTGTTGAGGATGATGAAGTCATTCAATTCAATGATTTCCCTAATGAGGCAGAGGTGAACGATAGCCAATGGGCTCCGGCGCTGATTGTTCATACTCAGAATGAGAAAATCTTTCAGCATTATCAGATTCGCTTGGTTCAAAAAGGTAAAAATCCGGTATTTGACGGAAAAAACCTGCCGGATTGTACACGGTTCATTACAGAAAATGAGATCGGTCTTGCATCCATGCCTATTATGATTGAACGGGAAACGAATCCGGTTCAGGAAGTAAATCCTTCGGATGAGTTAACGCTTCAGTCATATTCTACGCAGTTGTACCTGGTACAGGGCGATCAATACTTCAAAGAAGGGAAATATGTACACGCCGCTGCACAGTACCGGCAGTTGCTGAAGAAAAACCGATTGCTTCCTTTTGATCGTTTGGGGGCCGTGAATGGATTGGCAAGCTGTTTAGCCGAACAGTATAAGTGGCCTCAGGCGTTGGCATTGACTAAGAAATCGCTGGAAGCGGAACCTCTGCAAAGCCTTCCTTATCTGATCCAGTTCAAAATCTTTCAGTTGCAAAAGAAATGGAAGGAAGCCTATCAGTCACTGAATAGCTATTACGAGCGACTTGAGCTTTATTCATTGGCTAACTTTGATGTAAAAATCTCCGAAGAAGAGACGCTGATTAATTTAGCTGACCTTGCTTTAAAATCAGGTTTGCGTGAAGAAGCCTCTAAGCTGTTGAACGAACTGTTCGCCGTTAAAAACGGAGAGGTTGATCGTGCTTTTCTGCATCAGCTTTTGGTGCTATCGATAGAACTAAGAGACTATAAGGAGTCGGTGTTTTTCTTCGACAAAATGTTTGAAGATAAAGTAGGATCAGGGGCACTGGACGATGAAGTTCGGGAAGAACTCAACGATTACATGACCATGTTTATGCAGAATGAATGGCATGAGTTTGTATACGAGTTGTATTGGGAACTCTATAACTCAAACCCTCAAATTGATGAATACCGACGAAGGCTTATTGTAGCATCCGTAAAGACCAACCGTGTAGAACAAGCCCAGAAGTTAGTAGCTAAAGTGGCTTAAGCAGGCACTTACCGATATTAAAGTCATCCTGAGTAGCAGGATGGAGGAGTTGGTTTGGGCTGTGGGTAGCGAAGGACCTTAGCTATGAAATGCCTGGAAAACAATTCATAGCAAAGATTCATAGTTACGCTCTGAATGACTAAAAAAATAGAATAGATTTATTCTAAGTCTACTCATCCTCATCATCATCAAGCTGTTTCAGCTTGTTTCGGATGGTGCGGTCGGAAATGCCCAGTAATTTTGCGGCTTTTTTCTGATTTCCCTGCGTATGCTCCAGCGCTTTTTGAATTAGCTGAAGCTCCATTTCTTCAATTGACATCAACGGCAGGTCGGTAGCTAGTACTTCTTTGTTCAGACGGTCATCTACACTGGAAAACATTTCATGATCGATATGCTCCATCGTAATTTCGTCACTGTCTTGAGCAAGGATAATTCCGCGGTGAATTTTATTATTCAGCTCTCTTACGTTTCCTCGCCACTCTTGCTCGGTAAGGTGGTTCAACAACTCTTCTGATAGTTCTTTTTTCTCCAGTCCGTACTTCGCTGTATAATGTTCTACAAAGTAATTGGCTAAAACCGGGATATCACTCCTGCGTTCTCTGAGTGGTGGAATTTCAACAGGAAATACATTCAAACGATAGTATAAATCTTCCCGAAATTGTTTGTCCGCAATGGCTTCTGCTATATTTCGGTTTGAGGTAGCCAGAATACGGACATCAGCTTTCACAGGTTCCTGGCTTCCTACTCTGTAAAATTCATTTTCCTGTAAAACCCGCAATAATTTTGCCTGGACATTGAGCTCAATCTCGGTAATCTCGTCCAGCAATAAGGTACCGCCTTCCGCAGCATCAAATGCTCCTTTCCGATCGGAGGTGGCTCCTGTGAAAGATCCTTCAAGGTGTCCGAAAAGGGTGCTTTCTACCAGCTCTGAGGGGAGGTTTGCACAATTAATTTTAATGTACGGACCCTGAGCTCTGTTACTGTTAGTGTGAATTTGATGGGCAAAAACCTCTTTACCGGTGCCGCTTTCTCCCTGAATTAAAACGGGAGCTGAATTCCGGGCTATTTGAGGGATGATCCGCAGCAGTTTTTTTATCTGTGGATGGTTGCCTATAAACTTATTTCCGACTTCTTCAGAATCGTCGACCGGACTTACCAGGTCGCCTTTTTTGTCTTCCCGGGGAGTATGAGCCACTGATTTTGGCTTTTTGTCGCGCTCTTCAGGATCAGTATCAAAGTACCGGTTCACCCGGTAAATAATTTCTTTGGCCTTAAAGGGCTTGGTGATATAGTCGAAAGCACCTTTGTGTAGGGCCCGCACAGCATGATTGATGTTGCCAAATCCGGTGATCATAATAACACCGGTATTTGAATAGTTCTTTTGAACGGTGGCCAATACTTCATCGCCGGTCATCTCATTCATTTTAACATCAGTGATAACTAAATCAACACTGTTTTTTTCGAGATGCTGGGTGGCTTTAACGGGAGATTCAAAAGCGTGAACCTCAAATCCTTCTTTTGTTAATATCTCCTCCATAAAACCGAGCAGGAGTTCGTCATCATCAACAACAAGAATGGAGTGTTTCATAGTTTTTTAGCGGATTAATTTTTCAATAGCGCCAACTTGATGAAATAAGTTACGGGATTCTTAAACAAAAAAAGAGAGCAATCAATGCTCTCTAACTATTTAATAAGATAAAATTAAGAAAGATAAGTCAGGGCTATTTGTCAACTATATTTTGAGCAATTTTTGACCATACCCCGGGATCGTTCAGCATTTTTCCGATTTCGGTATTCTTAGCCGCATCAGGAGACTCATTTTTAGCTGCTTCATAAGCCTGAAGCTTGGCTTTCATCTCTTTCAGTTTACCGAAAGAAGACTGGTTTTGCTTTTCCAGCTCTATTTTAGCAAACAGCTGTTCGCTTTTCTTTGCGCTGAAGTTTTCCAGTGAAACTTTATCGGTGAGTTCAGCGGATTTATCTGCACGGGAAACTTTAGAAGCATTCTGGCTGCTTTCGGAAGCATCCGTGCTCTTTATGTGTGCGTTAGCTTGATTTGTTAGCTTGTTAATTTCCATAGTATTATCCCTCTTATTCATCAAGGTTGAAAGTACGAAATGTCAGGGTTCTTTAAAACACGGTAGCTTTTCTCCACCTTACGCTGGTTTACTGCTGTGCCTAATTTTTCCTTATGACTGTTTAGTAGGTTTTGAAGGTTATTTTGGATACTGTCGTTTAGTTCCACAAAAGTATCGAATAGAAACCGTAGTGAGATCCGCTCCTCGTCAGAAAGTGACTCCTTTGGGTTTGCATCACTTAGAATGCCCAGCTTTTTAACCAACTCTTCACGCTGTCCAAGCTGAGATTTAATAGCTTCAAATGAAGGCTCATTGCAGTCAATTTCACTTAGAATGGCTTCACTGCTGTCGTTCAGTTGTCCCAATATGTTATGCAAAGGAGTCATTGTTCAGTTCTTCATCTTAATTTTAATAACCGGACATGAAATTATATACAGCATCAAACTGAGCCTGTCCTTCTTCGAGAATCAAGTCCAGTTCATTGAATATCCGCCGCTGCTCCGCTTCATATTCTTCCAGGTATTTACGCTCACTGGCAATACGGCGATCTAATCGGTCAATTTTTTGATCCAAACCGCTTTCAATGGCGGAAAGAATTCCATCAGCCTCAGTGTATGATTCTGCCCGCGCCTTCATCATGGCAACCGGGGAGTTTTCGTTGGTGAAGAAATTGGCTATCTGTTCCGGATTTTGGCTCAATAAGTCATCGAGCTTTGAGGAATCATCAATCACCATCTTCCCGCTATTCTCAAATGTGATACCCATGTCAGCAAAACTGGCAACTTCACCTTCAGCCACACCGCTCAGGGAAAGGATGGCTGTTTGTCGCAGGTTGATAGTCAGATTACGCACCGACCTTATTCCTTGCAGCGGGCCTTTATTTCCGGTTTCAGGGTTAATGAATGTACGTTCCCTGATGGTCTCATTCATTTCATTATACGCATTAATAAAATCCTGAAGATTCGATTTAGCTGCTTCGGTATCCCGCTCAACCGTCATTTGTTCGGCAACACCTGTGGCTTTTTTCATGGTGAACGAAAGCCCTTCAATGGCATCATCAACAGTATTTTCAGCCCGGTTAAACGTTACTCCATCAATAATAAACTGGGCATCCAATTCTGCCTGGGGAGTGAGGTGAGTCATACCACCGGTTACACCGGCCAAAACACCGGTAGCTCCGCTAAATTGGATTCGGTTGTCGTAACCGGTTTCGAGACTTTTTAAAGAAAACTGTACGTTTGTTCCATCCAGGTTAAAAACACTGGCGCTGGCTTCATCTCCGAATAGACTTTCGATTTCCGTTTCAAACGATTCAAGAATTTCCCGGTTGGTTTTATCAATAGTGCCACCGCTGCCGTCATCTTTAGTGGTTACTATATTTATGGTTTCCGTCTTATCACCGATAGTAAGGGTTACTGAACCATCCCCCTGGGATGCGAGTTCATACCCATCTCCGGTCATAGTCTCGGAAAGGGCGGTGTCGTTTTTGGCAAGCCTTTCTACCGTAATATTGAAAGCCGATTCATTATCTAAACCGGTGGCAGAATTTACCTGTACAACCGAGTCATCACTGGAAGTGGTTTTGAAAGGTTCAAAAGACCGGTTACCTGGGGTCTCCAGTTCCTTAATAATATTCTCAAAATCAGAAATAGCCTTACTTACAGTTCCGACGGCAGATTTGGATTCTTTCTCATCCCGAACCTGTACTTCCATCCGAAGCATTTTCTGGCTTTCAATATTAACAAGCTGCGTTACGAACGATTCGTACGAACTTGTTTGACTCATAAGGCTGGAAATGGATGCCATAGTTAGAAGTCTTTACGGTTACTATTTCTTTACTGCTGAACCACAGAAGGGGAAGGTTGTTTTTGATTGGCAACTTCTTCCCAGGTTTCTCTTAAAGGCTCCAGAATCTCACGGATTTCATCGAAGCGTTGTTTCCGGGCCAGGTCCTGGCAATACCGGTAAAGCTCGAAAAGCTGTCCGGCCGGTTCATAGTCAAAATTCAATCCCTGTATCAACTCGGATAGAATGGCTTTTACTTTTCCCTGATCTTCCCGGTAGGTAGCCTGTATAACCAGGTCATACATCTTTACTACCAGCTTCAGTGGCGAAGCATTCATCACAGATTGTTTTTGATAAACTAGTTGTGGATCTCGCATATTTTTGAAATTGATGAAAGTAACTCCCGTGCTTTATCGGCCAACCGCCGTAAAAACTTAAATTAGGAGTTCTTAATGTTTTTCAATCCATCCAGGCTTTGTTAAGCACTGTCAGGACATAACTATTTTGGCAACTACTGTGCCAAAGTGGAAATAGCTTCTTTAATGGCTTTTTATGTGAATATCATCGGAATTGACCTCAGGCAGGCGGAAAAAAATTCTGAAGCGGAAAATTTGGCCTGTGCTCACTTACAGAAATTGGCGTAAAAGAGGTGGGAATGGGCTAATTGGGGGATGGCATCATTTTTGGAAATGAGAGTGTGTTGAAAACAAGAAAACCCATTTTCGATCATGAAAGTAGAATTAGCGCGAGCCCAAAAGTTATTAGATCAAAAATATCCGGACCCGGATAAGGCTATAAAATTGCTGGATCCATTGTTAAGAAGAGAGTCGAAGCACTGGCTGGTCTATTATTTTCTTGGAATTGCCCAAATACAGAAATCAAACTATGAGAAGGCTATTGGGTATTTTGAAAAATCCATAGGTGTGAATGCAGAAAATGCTCAAACTTACTTATTAGTGGCCCGCTGTTATTACGAACTTCAGGATTTTGAGAATGCAGAGCGGTATGGAAAGGCTACAATACAACTAAATCAAGAGTTGCTTGATGCCTGGATGTTTATGGGGAAACTCTATTGGGATTATGCGCTACTAAATAAGGCCATTCAGTGCTATACCATTGCCAACAAACTGGATCCCAAAAACTATCTGATTGCTTATAATATCGGCCAGATTTATGCCGACCAGGGAGATTATAAAAAAGCCCTGGAGTTGTATGACATCACGCTACAGATGGAGCCTAAACTGATAGATGCGGGCATAAAGAAAGCTCAGATTTATCAGTCTATGGGTGAGCATGAGCAGGCTGAGGAGGCCGTTCAGAAAGTGTTGGAACTTGACAGCGAGAATCTGCTGGCCCTCAGTGTACTTTCGCTACTATACCGTGCCATGGGCAGGTATACTGAGGCGATCGAGTTGAATGAACAGTTACTGGAACGTTATCCAAACGACGGGAATGTGAGGGTTAATTATGCCCTCTGCCTTGTGGAGACCGGGCAATACGATGAAGCTGAAAAGAATTACCTAAGGGCGCTGAAGGACACTCCCGAAACCCAGCAGTCTCTTTCTAACTATCTGATGGGCATTCACTACAATCCCAAGCGAACCAAGGAAGAGATATTCGAGGCACATTCACTTTGGGATACCTATTACGCGCCAAAAGAACGTCCGGAACGTCCTGTTCCAGCAAATAAGAATAAGGACAAGAAACTCAGAGTTGGCTTTCTCTCCGGTGGTTTTAAGAAACATCCGGTAGGTTGGATGATAACCTCGGCATTGGAGCAGCTTCCCAAAGATGAAATTGCTACCTATATCTATACCACTGATACCTATCATGACTCTTTGACTAAACGAATCCGCGAAGCCAGTGCTAAGTGGACTTCAGTAGTGGGGTACAGCGATGAGGTTGTTGCCCAGATTATTAAGGATGACGAAATTGATATTTTGGTTGAATTATCCGGGCACTCTTCAGGTAACCGATTAAAGACGGTGGCTCTGGAACCGGCCCCGATTACCATTAAATGGGTAGGCGGGCTGTTTAATACGTCCGGACTTAAGTCCATGGATTACCTGCTTACCGATGCCAAAGAATCACCGGAAGGGGAAGAGACCTTTTATACCGAAAAGTTAGTTCGGATGCCGGACGATTATGTCTGCTATACTCTGCCTAATTATGATATTCCTGTTGCTGAAGCACCGGTTCTGGAAAACGGGTATATCACCTTTGGGTGTTTTAATAATCCCACAAAAATAAATACGGAACTGCTTACAAAGTGGGCAGAAATTTTGAAGCAGGTTCCCGGCAGTCGCCTGTACCTTAAGAGCAAGCAGTATGACACGGAACTGGTTAGGCGGCGAGTGGCAGATCACCTGGCTGACTGTGGTATAGAAAGGGAAAGGGTGATGTTTGATGGTTATTCACTCCATAACGAGCTGCTCGAACATTATAACAAGGTTGATATTGCCCTGGACCCGTGGCCGTATTCCGGTGGACTAACAACCATCGAAGCCCTATGGATGGGGGTGCCTGTAGTAACCAATTCCGGACCTACATTTGCAGGCCGCCACTCAACTTCACATATCACCAATGCAGGTTTTCCGGAGTGGGTAACCGACAATTGGGACGATTACATTCGAACAGCCGTTTCATTAGCCGGAGATCCTGAAGAGTTAGCGAAAGTGAGAGCTGAACTTCGGGAACACTTACTGTACTCACCGGTATGTGATGCCCCCCGGTTTGCCGACAATCTGGCCAGTGCTTTCCGCGAAATGTGGATTCAAAGAGTGAAAGGGTACGAAAAAGATCTTCCTGAAGGGGAGTGGCAGGATCATATATGGGTAGAATCACTGGATTCTTCAAGAAATGGATTGAGAAAGAATAATGACCTGGCTCCATTGAAAATTGATGAAAGCGAGGCGCCTGATGGAGGTAAGTTTGTACACATAAGCTTTAACCATGTGTATGCTAAGTCACTATCAGATATGCTGGAATACGTAAATAAACAGTCCAACCAGAAGCATATATTGTTTGTTGAAAGACATCAAGCAATTCTCAATTATGACCCGGATATAAGTAATAATGCAGATGCTCAATTTTTTGATGCTTTTCAAAACCTCAAAGAGCTTTTTGACCAATGTTTACGTACGGAAGTATCAGCTATATATATCCATGGATTGTTTTATGACTGGCAAAGCTGGTTGGTTAAAAAGATTGCCAGGAAAAAACACATAAGCTGGATAATTTGGGGCGGAGATTTATATAACCCGATCAAAAAGAAGAAACCATTCCATCAAATTGCAAAACACATTGATGCTATTCTCACCCCCATTGGTGGAGACATTGAGCTTTGCAATAAAGTGTATGGTAAACGTCCTGATTATCCGTTCGGATACCCTTACCCGGGTTTGTATGGCAACATAGATCTGAATATGTCTGATCCGGAAAAACCTCAGATTGTAGTAGGTAATTCTGGAGATATTTCGAACAATCACAAAAAGATTCTCGAATTATTAAGTAAGAAAAAAGATATACAGGAATATGAGTTGCTATTACCCGTAGCCTATAGTTTCAAGCCTTCTTATAAGAGAGAATTAATGGACAAAATAGAGGAATTAGGGCTTCAGGATAATACCCGTTTTCTTGAGGATTTTATTAACCCTGAAGAGTATTTCGGGATAATAAACCGATGTGAAATGTTGATTCTGGCACACGAGCGACAGCAGGCAGTTGGTAACATTCTCATGGCTTTGTATTGCGGTAAGAGTGTTTTCTTAAAAGAGGAGATTGTTCTGAAAGGGAAAAAGGTAACCAACCCAAGTTGGGAGTTTTTATCCGAAGCCGGTTTTCACATCAACAGCATGAATGTCCTGAAATCGGTTGATGAGCTATCTGAGCTGATTTCGACAACAAAAACTTATGCCAAGGAGCACAGGCAGATAATTGATACGCAATTTAGCCTGGAAGCCAGGGCCGGACAGATGATTCAGTCTAGCGAGTTGATTTATAATAAGGTGAACGGCGCTTCATAGAATAATGCAGGTGAGATGAAGAAAATTGCAATAATCGGAGCCAGTTACCTGCAGCGACCCCTGGTGCAAAAGGCATCAGAATTGGGGATAGAGACCCATGTTTTTGCATGGAAAGAGGGTAATTGTGTACTGGATGTAGCTGATTATTTCTACCCGATCTCCATTCTGGATAAGGAAGAAATCCTCGAAGTATGTACAGAAATAGAGATAGATGGGATTGCAAGCATAGCCTCCGATATTGCTATGCCCGCCGTAAATTACATAGCTGATAAGCTTTCACTGACAGGAAATACGCCGGGTGTTACCAAGGTAACAACCGATAAGTTTGAGATGAGAAAGGTACTTAGGCAAAGGGGTGTCATCTGTCCCAACTTCCGGCTTTATACCACTTCTGATTTTGAGCCGAGCCAAACATTCACCTTTCCGGTAATAGTAAAACCAACCGATCGTTCCGGTTCGAGAGGCGTAACCAAAGTTGAGTCTCCTGAAAAGGTGAATGATGCTATCAATAAGGCATTAAGTGAATCAATTCAGGGCAGGGCTATTGTGGAGGAGTTTATAGAGGGGCGGGAATTTTCCGTCGAAATGATTTCCTTCCGGGGAGAACACCAGTTCATAACCATTACGGACAAAGAAACTACCGGAGCTCCTTTCTTTGTAGAAATAGCACATCACCAACCGGCAAATATTAGCAGTGAAATAAAGGCTAAGATCATAAAGACGGTTATGGTGGCATTGGATGCTCTTGGTATTGAAAATGGGGCAAGCCACTCTGAAGTTTTTCTAACCAAAGACAATGAAATCAGGATCGTTGAAATAGCCGGAAGGATGGGGGGTGAATTAATAGGCTCGCATATGGTTCCACTGTCTACCGGTTACGACTTTTTGAAAGCGGTTATTCAGGTGGCACTTGGAGAGGCACCTGATCCGGTTTCCCCCACACAAGAACCAATGCACTCCGGAGTGTACTATGTATTGCCAAAGGCGGGTACAATTAAAGAGGTGAAAAATTATTCAAAGCGTTACAGCAAGGTAAAGGAAGCTATTTCCATCTTGAATGAAGGCGATGAGATATCTCCCATTATTGATGGTGCAGGCAAACGAGCCGGTATTATAGTGTATCAGAATCCATCCGGCAGGCTGCAACTGAATCCCGAATCGGTGTTGGAGTACCGGGTAGCATGAAAACAAAGATCGTGTTCTTGGGATCGGGCGGTGGCGGAAACTTGAAGTTTATCCACAGATATTATCAGGATGATGAAACAGTGGAATTAACCGGAGTATTTACCGACCGGGAATGTGGTGCTTTAGAGTATGCACAAGAGGTTGGTATTCCCTCTGATATTTTAGATTTCAGAAGAACCCCTGAAAGTGATGCGAACCTTTTGAAACAGATTGAACAAGCTGAACCGGATTTTGTGATAACAAATGTTCATAAGGTGTTGAGTGAAACCGTTGTTCAATCTTTCTCAGGCAAACTCATCAATCTTCATTATTCCTACCTTCCTGCTTATAAAGGGTTAATTGGGATGGAACCAGTACATCAGGCCCTTCTAAGAAACAACAGTTTTATTGGATGCACGGCCCATTTTGCAGATGAAAAACTCGATAACGGAGATACCATTTCGCAAGGGATTTTTAACAGCAGGCTACAACCGGATGTTGTTCAAGCCACTTTTGAATGCGGAGCTATCACATTACTCAGTGCAATTGAGATCTTAAGAAGGGGCGATGAACCTGACGATCAGTTTAACTACAAAACGATAACCGTGAGCCCCGGGGCAAAGAATCTGCAACCAAATAGATGCGCGGATATTTTTAAGCAATTACAGTCATGAAAATTCCTTTCAACAAACCATTTATAACCGGTAACGAACTTGAATACATTCAGGATGCGGTAGATTATGGGAAGATCTCCGGGAATGGAAAGTACACTCAAAAGACTCATCGGTTCTTTGAGCGGCAGTTTGGATTTAAAAAATGCCTGTTAACTACCTCCTGTACCGATGCCCTGGAAATGGCAGCCATATTATTGGAGGTGGAGCCCGGTGATGAAATCATCATGCCATCCTATACTTTTGTATCAACAGCCAATGCATTTGTGCTTCGCGGGGCTGTAATTCGATTTGTGGATTCCGGAAAAGACCACCCTGGGATGGATGAAGACAAAATTGAAGAACTGATCACCGAAAAAACGAAAGCCATTGTTGTTGTTCATTATGCCGGTGTGGCCTGTGATATGGATAAAGTTATGGACATCGCTAACCGGCATAATCTGTTTGTTGTTGAAGATGCTGCCCAGGCTATTAATAGTTATTATGAGCATGCGGACGGAATAAGTAGTCCGCTTGGCTCCATAGGACATTTGGGAACATTCTCATTCCACGAAACCAAAAACATTATGGCCGGGGAAGGAGGAATGCTGACTGTAAATGATGACCGTTTCGCTGAGCGTGCCGAAATCATTTGGGAAAAGGGAACCAACCGTACGGCGTTCTTTCGGGGCGAAGTGGATAAGTACGGCTGGGTGGATATTGGTTCTTCATTTTTACCCTCAGAACTGAATGCTGCTTTTTTATATGCCCAGTTAATGAACCTGATTCGGATTCAGCAGAAAAGATTGTGTATCTGGAACCGATATCAGAAAGGTTTGGAAGAAACTTGCCGGCACCTGGGAATCCGCCAGCCCGTAATCCCAAAGTACGCCACCAATAATGGACATATGTATTATGTGGTTTGCCGGGATGCGCAGCAACGTAATGGGCTTATTTCATATTTAAAGGAGAGAGGCATACTAAGCGTGTTTCATTATCAGTCCCTGCATTCTTCAGAATATTTTAAAGACAAACATGATGGCCGAGAACTTCCATATTCTGATTTGTATTCGGAAAACCTTGTTCGCCTTCCGCTCTATTACGAGTTAAATACAGATGAACAGAATTTTGTTATTCAGAAAGTAAATGAATTAGGTGTTCAGGCATCAGATAACTTGAAGAAAAAGGCCGGTGTAACGGAAATCGACAAGCTTTTTTGCAACATCAGGTCGGGCAAGGTTTCCGTTAATCAATTAAAAACAACGCAAATACAGGATTACAGGATTTAAGTATGGAGACATCAAAAAACTTTAAGCAGCAGGAAATCCAACAAATCATTAAAAAGGTTTCTCAATTTCTACAAAACAACAGGGCACAAAGAGAAGCACAAATTCCAAAAGTTGCTTTAAACCCAGCAAATGTTGCCAACTGTACACTGCTTTTGAATCGGGAAATGCTGCTCGAGAAAATGAAAAAGAATTCAGTGGTAGCAGAAATTGGAGTGGATGAGGGGCATTTTAGCCGTCGCATCCGGGATGTAGTTCAACCCGAAAAATTTCATTTGGTAGATATATGGGGTACCGATCGTTTTCATGAAGGTAAATATCAGGATGTGAAAGCCTGTTTTCAGGATGAGATTGACGAAGGTAAAGTGCAAATTCATCGAAAACTTTCAACGGAGGCAGTAGATGACTTTGACAATGAATATTTCGACTGGATATATATAGATACCGACCACTCGTATGAAACTACTCGAGATGAACTTAACAAGTACTCCGCAAAAGTAAAGGAGGGTGGGATTATTGCCGGTCACGACTATGTGAAAGGAAACTGGATTACGACCTATCGGTACGGAGTAATTGAAGCCGTGCATGAGTTTTGCGTAAAAAATAATTGGGAACTACTATATATAACGGTTGAGCCAACAGAAAATCAGAGCTTTGCTATTCGGAAAATCCAGGATTCTTAAAATTCGTCTTTAGTGGCAAGCATAAAGCCTGGAATTAAATCCGGCCGTCAATATATGATAGCCGGATTTTTTTATGTTTTTAATTAGAGCCTACAAAAAAAAAGACTGACATATCCGATTTCAGGCACTAGTCACGCTCTTTATGGCCATTCATTATAGCTAAAATACAAGATAGGTATCTAATTATATATTCTAAAAAAGCTACTGGGAATCCATTAAAGGGCTTTTTTTCTGTTTAAATAAAAAAAGCAAGAAAAAATTTAAGAACAGGTTTTCACCTACGATAAGTGAACTAACCAAAGCAACTCATAAGAAACTTAAATTAAACAAAAGGTGAAATATCATGGCAAGTTTTGGAGATTTAAACAGAGTAAATACAAATGTGCAGTCATTAGACTCACAGTTATCACTGAACCGTGTAAACCGTGACCTGGCCGACAGCCGTATGCGTATGTCAACCGGTCTTAAAATCAACAAAGCAGAAGACAACGCTGCCGGTTACTCGATTGCAACTAAACTGAAAAGCAGAACCGCTGGTCTGGAGCAAGCGCTTCAGAACGTAGGCGATGCCAAGTCTGTATTGGATATTGCTGAGTCCAGCTTCGATACCATCATGGACAGTCTCGTTGAGATGAAAGGTCTGGCTACTCAGGCTGCTAACGACACTCTTGGCGACACCGAGCGTGGCTACATCGGCGACCAGATCAAAGCCTTAGGCGATGACATCAACGAAATCGCTAACCAAACTGTATTCCAGGACTTCGACCTGCTGAACGGTGCTACCGACGACATGTCTGGTTCTTTAGACCTGACTTTCCAGGTGGGTGAGCGTGCTTCTGATACCATCAGCACTTCTATTGATGCTGTAAACGTTGGTGAGCTGTTTGCTTCTTCCGGAGATGCTTCTCTGGGTGCTACAACAACCGCCGGTGGTGGTGCTGCTGCAGGTGGAGCGATTTCAGCTACTGCGGCTACAACCAGTGGACAAGGTGCATTGACTTTCGCTGCTACAGCAACTGCTGATGACTTCCGTAGTTTCCTGAGCTCGGTTGACGGAGCTATTGACGAAATGTCGAACCGAGTAAGCGACATTGGTATTACTCAGTCTTCTCTTTCTGTACGTGAAGAGACTTTATCTGAGTCTATCAGCGCGAACGAATCTGCTAAGTCTCGTATCATGGATACCGACTTTGCGAAAGAACAAAGTAAATCTGTTAAGCTTCAGATTCTGCAGCAGACAGCAACTTCATCCCTGGCGCAAGCTAACATGGGACCACAGTCTGTACTTGGATTCCTTGGTTAATAAGAAGTAATCCAACGAATCTATTGATTCCAACCCACTTCGGCTTAATTGTCGGGGTGGGTTTTTTTGTTTAGGTGATTTAGCTAAAAAGTACAGTGTAGGTATTTAATAATTTCAGGTCCAAACCCCGGCCTTTTCTAAATCCCCTCCTTTGCAAGTAGAAGACAGAAGAAGTCGGAGGTGTTGAGTTAAAGATATTGCCACCTCAAGGACCCTCACTCTGTCTCTCTCCCTCCGGCACACCTCTGAGAAATTAGCGTCTTTCAATACCGCCGAAGGGAAAGAGGACTCCTTGGCGAGTACCTTTGTAGTGGAAAGATGATAAGGCCTGGGAATTTTCTTTGATGAGGTGCTCCCTCCATATAAGCGTAGCAATAGGGAGGGCCGGGGTGCGAAGAGGTATAATAGTCTCCCTGCAGAATTTTACTCTTCCCAAAACCCAATCGGTAAACTTGTTCACGCTCCATGATCATGCACGAAAACCTGACTTTTAGTGCAAAAATTTGTTGTAATAGGGAATGAAATTGAAAAAAATCCCAATAAAAAACGTGTTTATTGATGTTTAAAGCTGCTTTTTGCGATTAATTTAAAAATTCAGAAAAAAAATTAAACTCAAATTTAAGAACGCTATTTCGCCAACGATAACTTGAGTAACCAAAGCAATTCATAAGAAATTTAAATTAATCAATAAGGTGAAATATCATGGCAAGTTTTGGAGATTTAAACAGAGTTAATACGAACGTTCAGTCGTTAGACTCACAGTTATCACTGAACCGTGTAAATCGTGACCTGGCCGACAGCCGTATGCGTATGTCAACCGGTCTTAAAATCAACAAAGCAGAAGACAACGCTGCCGGTTACTCTATTGCAACTAAACTGAAAAGCAGAACTGCCGGTCTGGAGCAATCCCTGCAAAACGTAGGCGATGCCAAGTCTGTATTGGATATTGCTGAGTCCAGCTTCGATACCATCATGGACAGTCTCGTTGAGATGAAAGGTTTGGCTACTCAGGCTGCTAACGACACTCTTGGCGACACCGAGCGTGGCTATATCGGCGACCAGATCAAAGCCTTAGGCGATGACATCAACGAAATCGCTAACCAAACTGTATTCCAGGACTTCGACCTTCTGAACGGTGCTACCGACGACATGTCCGGATCATTGTCCCTAACCTTCCAGGTGGGAGAGCGTGCTTCTGATACTATTACAACAGACATCGATGCTGTAAACGTTGGTGAGCTGTTTGCTTCTTCAGGAGATGCTTCTCTGGGTGCTACAACAACCGCCGGTGGTGGTGCTGCTGCAGGTGCTGCGATTTCAGCTACTGCGGCTACAACCAGTGGACAAGGTGCATTGACTTTCGCTACTACAGCCACAGCTTCTGATTTCCGTAGCTTCCTGAGCTCCGTTGACAGCGCGATTGACGAAATGTCGAACCGGGTTAACGACATTGGTATTACTCAGTCTTCTCTTTCTGTACGTGAAGAGACTTTATCTGAGTCTATCAGCGCGAACGAATCTGCCAAGTCACGTATCATGGATACCGACTTTGCGAAAGAACAAAGTAAATCTGTTAAGCTTCAGATTCTACAGCAGACAGCAACTTCATCCCTGGCACAGGCCAACATGGGACCACAGTCTGTACTTGGATTCCTCGGATAAGCCGAAATCCAGCAAACAACATAGTGAATCCATATCGTCTGAAAGGGCGATATGGATTTTTTTATTTCAGAGTGGACGGTTTATTTTTTTTCTTTATATTTAAGACAAACGACTCTTAAATAGATTCTATGTTGTTATCAAAGTCTTGCGTTTATGGTTTGAGAGCTAGCTTATATCTTGCTTCAAGAACAGAGCAGGAGTATACATCTATACGCGAGATGAGTGAAGATCTGGATATTTCCTTTCACTTTCTTACAAAGATATTGCAACAGCTAACTGCAGATTCATTGATGGAATCCTACAAAGGGCCAAATGGTGGAATCCGGTTATCGGAAAAAGGGAAGAAGGCTACTCTATTGGATATAGTAATTGCTATTGACGGGCCGGAACTATTCACACAATGTGCGCTTGGGTTACCTGGGTGCGGATCATCTGCACCCTGTCCATTGCATGACAGCTGGCTGAATGTAAGAGAATCCATAAAAGACATGCTGGAACGTACCGATCTAAAACATTTAGCCCGGGAAGGGAGAGCGAATAAATTTCGTATTACAGCAGATGGTTCATTTGTCTGGCGGTGAAAAAAATTTAAACAATTAAAAGATAAAATACTCTTAAATATGGTTAACTCAGAAACACTATCAAAAAAAACAGTAGGGCAGATTGTTGCCGAAGATTACAGGGCTGCTCAGGTATTCAGATCGTATGGTCTTGATTTTTGCTGTGGCGGAAAAGTCTCACTTGAAACAGCCTGTTCGAAGAAAGGTCTGGATATGAATAAAATTGAAACCGAACTGAAGGCACTTAATTTGGATACCGGTGAAAATCACAATTACAATGATTGGTCGCTGGATTTCCTTGTAGATTATATTGTAAACAACCACCATAGTTTTGTGCGGAAAATGCTGCCGGAAATTGACTTTTATGCTGAAAAAGTAGCCAGGGTACATGGCGAGAGAGATCCGGAACTGCTTGATATCCTCCAAAATGTACGCCTGCTTAAGGATGAGATGATGGGACATCTTCAGAAAGAAGAAGATGAGCTGTTTCCACAAATCAAGGAATTAGTTACAGAGCAAAAAAAGGGGCAGTTAAAACAGGTAATAGTTGAAGCATTGGAAGAAGAACATGATAAAGCCGGTGATTTAATGGCTACGATCGAAGAACTTACCAACGGGTTCAATCCGCCGGAAAATGCCTGCGCTTCATATCGGGTTCTGTTTCAGAACCTGGAAGGCTTCCAGCAGGATCTACACAAACATGTGCACCTCGAAAATAACATCCTCTTTCCAAAAGCTTTGGAGTTGGAGAACAGACTAAATTAGCTCTGATTGATGCCACTAATAACCCGTCTGTTTCTTAAAACAGGCCTTATTTACTTTTTGGGAGCACTTTTGGTTGGGGTACTTCTTCAGGTTGATGAAGTTAGTATACCCAACCTCACTCCCATGTTCTGGCATATGTTAATGGTGGGATGGATAACTCAAATAATTATGGGGATCTCACTTTGGATGTTTCCGGGCAGAATTAAAAAAGAGAGTTTTCTGAATCAGAAATGGGCCTGGTTTACCTATGTATTTTTAAACCTGGGGTTGGTTCTGCGATTTGTATGTGAGCCAATGATTTTACTTTCGCAAGGGTACCACTGGAAAGTATGGCTTCTTGTCTCAGCGGCGCTTCAATTTGTTGCCGTTGTTTGCTACGTCATTGAAATTTGGCCACGAGTACTGTCGAAAAAGCAACGGCGCAAAAGAAAGAAAAGCTCCCGCTGATATGACCCTCCCATCCCGACTGCTGATTAAGAGTTCACTGCTGTACCTGTTAGCCGGGACGTTATTGGGAACTCTCTTGCTAATCAACAAAGTATTTCTCATCCATCCGACCATTTGGGTGTTGTTGCCAATTCATATCGAACTGATGATTTTTGGCTGGGTCATTCAGTTTACACTAGGTGTTGCTTACTGGATGTTACCCCGCTACCTGAAAGGAGAGGCAAGGGATAATCAATTACTCGCATACAGTATGGTTGGAGCATTTAACCTGGGAATTTGGTTAATGGTTTTTGCAGAAGTATCACAGACTCATCAGTCTGTTCAACAAATCGCCAGGGCTCTGGAACTGGGTGCTGTAATCCTGTTCATAATGCTGCATTGGAAACGGATTACATCTTATAATAAAAGTTGAATCAGAACTGATACCTGAGTGAAAGCATCACATTCCTTCCGGCTTCAGGTACATTTCCAATACTCGTATGCGTGTGGTAGTAATCATCCAGCAGGTTGTTGATGCTCAGAATGGAAGACAGGTTCCCATTCATCCAGGTGCGCTCATAAGTGAAATTCAGTACGGCATAGGCATCCGTTTCATCTTCATTGGAAGCCGTTTGTGCTATGCGGCCCTGTGCGGCCGCCCATTCTACTTCCGTCATAATCATGTTCTGTTTGTGATGAAAGTGAATGGAGTTATTTCCTTTCAGCGGAGGAATGAGGGGCAGGGGCTCACCCAGTGTTTGATTTTGGGCATATAAGTAAGAAACCCGGTTATCGAAACTTATGTGATGACTGATTTTATTGATGCTGCGGATTTCAAAACCTGAGATGGTGGCATCTCCAACATTAGCGTATTGCTTAAACTGGAAATCCGGAGTGCTTACGTTTTCTGCCAGAATACCATCGATATAATTGAAGTACTGCTTGTGAAATAAAGTCAAGGAAAGGGAATGCTGTTCATTTTCCCAGGTTGTGTTGAGATCGGTGTTAATCGAACGCTCGGTTTTTAACCATGGATTTCCATCATAAAAGTATCCATCCACATAATTATAAATATAATGCCCGAACAGCTCCATATGATTTCCCATCCGTTCGGAGTACACCACATTGCCTGATAGACTCCATTCGTTATTCAACAGCCATAACAAACTGCCGGAGGCGGAAAGCAAGAATTTATTCCGGGGAGTTAGCTCACGGTCGTACAATCCTTCAAAAAAGGAACCATAATTTTCGCTGTCGGTTCTCAGGCTTTTGAAGCGAATGCTTTCCTCAAGTTTAAAGAGTAAGGAATTGGAGAGCTCAAAACGGTGACGCAGCCCGACATTGACCTCATTGGTTTTAACTTCATCTAAATTGTATATGAACATATCCTGCACGTCTTGATCCAGGCTGTTCATTTCCATATCACCGTAAGCTTCGGAGGTGTAACTGTTCAGGTACCATTGGGTATTTTTGGGTAACGAACCGTTGAAACGAGCTCCAAAAGTAGTGGTTTCACCATACATGGGCATATGCATTCCCCGCATAACCGGACGATTGGCTACATCACGACTGTAATCGTCCATGGTATGGCGAATAGAGTTGGCATACAGCTGAATAGATTTGATCCGGTACTTTTTATCAGATGAAGCAAAGTTAAACTGTACTTGTCCGATATCGGCAAGGGCTTTGGTTGCATCCATAAGCAAGGCCGGATAGCCGATATCATAGGCTTTGTCAGTAATGTAGCCGGCTTCAATGGAGTGTTTGGAAGGGAAGGTATGCCGGTAACTCAGATTCAGGTTCAGCTTCTCATACTGTGTGTTGTTAATGGTTTGATTGTTCCCGGCGGTGAAGTCGTCTGCCTTTTTATAACTACCGGAGAATCGCACGGCATTTCTGCCGGAAGCATCCGATGTGTTTCCGGTAACACTGAAGTTTCTGAACTGATCCGGCATTCGGTAGGCTGCGTTTATATCCATGGAAAACAGGTTCGACTCTGCTTTCTGAGTCACAAGGTTCACCGTACTGTTGCCGGTACCGTTTTGTGCAACACCGGTTCCGCTTTTGTCAATTTCCAGTTTAGACAGGTTATTGGTTTCAACATACGAGGTGATGGGATCCATTTTATCCACACAAGCTTTGAATACCTGCATGCCGTCAATAACCAGGTTCATGCGCTGATCACTCTGTCCGCGCACCACAGGTTCCCACCCAAACGCACCGCGCTTATTCGTGGAAATTCCATCGATATTATCCAGAAACTCGGCCATCTCCGTGCTGGCTTTCTGGTTATGGTAGGCGTGTACATTATTGTCGCCGTCTTTATTGGCTACCACCATCAGCTCTTTTGAATCCCTGAATATGGCGGGGTTCAGATGAATAAATTCTATTCCAGCATGTAAGTGGATATGTTTAGATGAATAACCAACAGCCGTTAACCGAATATGAGCATGCTGTTCAGGATCTATACTGAAATACCCGTCTATATCGGTTACGGTAAGTACAGTTCCATCTTCATCCATTACATGGGCGCGAATCACCGGTTCTTCAGTGATTTTATCCAGTACCTGAACCGTAACTTCCTGAGCAGAAAGCGGTTCAAGCCACATAAATAAAAGGGTGAGTAAGCAAATAATTGTTCTCATGACTTTGGTTTTTTTGAGGCTCAGCGATAAGCTGTCAGGCTACAATAACCTGACAACTTTCTTCTGAACGGGGCATCATTATTTTGCTTGTACGCTGTACTCGAACATCACTTCCGGAAGTGTGTCGTTTTCAGCTATAAGTTGTACGGACGTTGTCCAGACGCCGCTCATGCTATAATTGATTTCACCTTGGTAAAATCCATCACCCATGGCTACCGGAGTGGTATAGTCAGTGGAATGCCCGCTTCCTCCGCCCATATCCATATAGGGATAAACGGAAAGTTCAGCATTTTCAACCGCCGGAAAGTCCATCATTCCGGTTCGGGTGTGAATCAGGAATACCAGGTCGTTGTTTCCACTTACCGGTTTCTGAGGAGCATACCAGCTTATGTAGTACACCTTGTCATCATCACCCCGGGTGGAGGTAAATTTCCAGGAAGAAGAAACTTCGATAGGGAGCTCTCCGGATACCGTTTCACCGTTCATCCTGGTAATCTCAAAAGAGACGGACCAGCTTCCCATTTCGCCGCTTGGCATTATAAAAACGGCCATATTTTGGAGGTAGTCTTCGTCTTCATCAGAAGTAACAGGCTGTTCGTATGGAGTAGAGTGCATCATTTGTCCCATATCCATCATAGGAGTGATGGTAAATGATTCTATCTCGGCGGGTTTGCTACCTTCTTCAATCTGCCAGTAAAGCTGATTGGCTCCGGTCTCAAGTTCGGTTTCAGCATGCAATGAAACGGTATAGCCGCTGACCGTTACAGAGTTTACAGGAATAAGTTCTAAATCGGAGTCAGCATTGTTGTTGGTGTCACACGAAACAGCTGTGAATACCAAAGCTGCCATAGCCAGGATACGGCTATAATTTTTTAGCGTAGTCATAAGAATATGAATTTAGTTTTGTTTAAATAGTTGGAGAAATGCAGCAATTGCATTTCATAAAAGCGCGGTAAACAAAACTAAGCGCGAGGGGGGCGTAATAAGTCTTTTGTGCTACCCTTTAGGGGTACTTCATCGGTTAGCACTTGCAGATTCTCTTCGGAAGGTGGTGAAACCCATGACTCCGATTGATATTGAAGGGCGTTGTATTTAGCCGTTATCACCAAAGATGGTGTGGAAGAATTTGTGTTGGAATGAGGGGCCGTGTAGTAACAATCCTCAGTCTGATCACCGGTATTGTGATGGTTTTCAGTTCCATCCATTCCATGATGATGACAGGTGCAAATTTTCTGACCTTCCTCAATCTCGCAGCTGCAGAAAATGATTTCACAATGATTTTCAGCCCCATGAGAGTGGGCGTGATGCATCAGAATTCCCATACCAAACCATCCGGCTACGTTCCATAGCATAACAGTAATGACTGCTATCCCAATGTACCTGTAAAATGGATGGTGCGAATTCATAGCTACTCTCAATTAGATGACCTAAATTAAGAAAAACTCAAAGAAAAGTTACCGTGGATATGATAAAAAAAGATAAAAGTGCCTGTTATTATTTTTTTATCTCAGACACTCCCGCAACCTTTAGGCACAGGGTTAAGGTAAGGCCATAGGCAAGGTGCATACATAAGCCGGCGATAATCATGAGCCCCGGAAACCAGGTATTTGTGTAAAAAATCCCGAAATTCTCACCCGCAGCCAATGCCACAAAAGGGGAGATAATAAGTCCTGCTGCTAAGGAGATAATTACACCGAAGATTAATCCCTGAGTAATCCATCTTCCTGGAATCCGTTGCCGAAGAAAGGCAACCCATATCAAAGCCAATACTATACCGCCAATATTGTACGCCAGATTTCCGAAAATAATATGATAGGGATCTCCGGGAAGGGAGTGATTGAAGCTCTCTGTAAGTATATAACCGATATCGATGGCCGGGAAACCCATCCCACCCAGCATAAAGGCAACCATAGCCATGATAAATGTTGCTATGAAACCCGAAATTACCGTTCTAATAAATTCAGAAGAGGACATAAATACTTGAACTATTGATGTTAGCCAACGGGGGATTATACTAAACTTTTACTTATCACACTTCTTACAATTTAACAACTTTCCTAATCGGGACTTTCTTCCTTCTTCGGAAACCACCCACGGGCGTAACTGCCAGGGAGGGTTATGCCTTACGTGCTGATTATGTCCACACTTTAACTTAGCGACCCAATCGCCGTGTTCATCTTTGTGAAATCCTGTTATAGGCTGCTTCATATTCCTATAAATTATGCCAATCCAACTTTGAATGAAATGCTGTTTTGAAAAAGAAAGTATAACTCATTGGGGGGACAGAAAACATTTAAGACATCTTCATCTTAAATTCATAAAACACCCTTAATATAAGCTCAAAGAACATTCACAACATATAAAAGACAAAAAACTCTTAAAACAATAACTCAAAATTATACAACTATGAGACATTCAAAATTAACTCTTTCCATGTTGTTCGGGTTTTTATTTACAGGTTGGGCTTTTGCTCAAACCGCCGAATATACCATGGATGGTATGACCTTCGGTATGCCGGAAGCAGTAGTATTCACTGAAGACTATGACGGTCCTCCCGTTGTTGGAGAATATGTTACCCTGCTGCCAAACCTTAAACCTTTAGACTACGAAGGCAATAAACATCATGAGGTTCGAATTGATATTCTGGTTCAGGAAATCGAAGTGGCCGAAGGTGTACGATACCGTGCGTGGACATTTGGCGGAACGGTTCCGGGCCCCGTACTTCACGTTAAGGAAGGAGACCGAATTACTTTCACCATGAAAAACCGGTCTGACGAAGAAGTGACTATTACTGAACCTTCAAAAGGCGGTTCTCCATTCATGCAACAAGTAGCTGAAAATACCTATCAAAAAAATAAGTCGGCCATCATGCCAATGCCACACTCTATGGACTTCCATGCCGGAACCGTAGCGAAAGATGACAAATGGAGAACCATAGGGCCGGGTGAATCCATTAAGTTTGACTGGATTGCAAACTACGCAGGTTCTTATATCTACCACTGCGGTACTCCAAGTGTTCTTATGCACACCGCGATGGGACAACATGGTGTGGTTGTAGTTTCACCTAAAGACGGCTACCCAACCGATTATGAAGTGGACCGTGAATATGTGATCGTACAATCCGAGTACTACCTGGAAAGAGGTCCTGGAGAATTGTATCAATATGACTTTGAAGGTGCTTCCAACCGACAGCCCTCACACGTTGTATTTAACGGACACCAAACCATTATGCATGATCAGCCTCTGAAAGCTAATGCCGGCGAGCGAGTACGCTTCCACTTCTCCAATAACGGGCCAAGCGGTACCTCCAGCTTCCACGTAATTGGCGGCATCTTTGACCGTGTATGGCTTGAAGGACACCCTTTCAATGAAATGCGCGGAATGCAGACGGTACTTGTAGGAGCTTCCGGCTCAGCAACTTTGGACATGATTGTACCGGAAGAAGGCAAGTACATCCTGATTGACCACGAGTTTGCTGATGCAGAATTGGGTGCAACCGGTACACTAAAAGCAGGCCCAAGACAGAAAAAATAAAACGAAGAAACCGGTGAAACTGAAAAGCACACTGATTTTAAAATCTGATATCAAATACCGTAAGGGCGAGCTCAATTCGCCCTTACAATTCTTTTAAAAATGAATTGATTACAATGAGATCCCAAAAGAACATAAGCCGTTTTACTATTTGCACCCTGACCGTGATGGTTGCCTTATTGGTTAGTTTGTTGAGTCCGGTGATGGCACAAGAGGAGCGGGTTATGATTCCGGCGGGATCTTTTCATTCTATACTCCCGGAAGTTAAAGGAGAGCCTATTCTGGTTGATTCTTTTTATTTAGACAGAACAGCAGTTACCAACGAAGATTTTCTCCAATTTCTTCAGGAAAATGATAGCTGGAAAAAGGACGAAATACCGTCCATTTTTGCAGCACAGAATTACCTGAATCATTGGCAGGAGGTAAGTACTCCCGGTCTTGAAGAGATTGGAGAAAATCGTCCGGTAACACATGTTTCATGGTTTGCGGCCAATGCCTATTGTTCTGAGAAAGGAGGAAGATTACCAACCCTGAACGAATGGGAATATTCGGCCCAGCTAATGGATTTTGATTCCATACAGGAAATGAACCGGTTCAGTACCGAACTGATTGGTTGGTATTCAAGCGTGGATGCCAAAAACACAAAAGCTGTTGGTTCAACCGGGATTCAAAACCGGCATGGGGTGCAGGATCAATTTGGTTTGATTATGGAATGGGTGGAAGATTATAAGCCCATTATAGCCGATGAACTTTCCCTGGATTGTGGTACCGTTGGAAGACTTCAGCAATTGGGAAATATCTACAGTTACGCAGCTTCCATTCGGTATATCACCCGGATGAGCTTCAACCCCAAAACAACAACCGGTATGGTAGGCTTCCGATGTGCGTATGATATCGATGCCCCGGAATCATCTTTAAATACAGAACTATGAGAACACTACTTATTCTATCCGCTTTTTTATTGAATTCGATGCCGGTAATGGCTCAACATCATCACGGTGGTTCCGCCTCACTAAAGGCAGAGAAGGTGCCGGAACATTCTCTGTACCACCTAAAAGCAGAATGGACCACCCATCGAAACGAATCTGTAACTTTAAGACAGTTTAAGGGACAACCGGTTATTGTTGTGATGTTTTATGGCAACTGTACTCAGGTATGCCCGATTCTGATCCGCGATACCTGGCGTTTATATAATTCCGTAGATGAATCAATGAGAGGTTCCGTGAACGTGCTGGCTGTTTCATTTGATCGGGAAAATGACAGCCCGGAAGTTCTAAGAAAATATGCTGAGTATGAGCAATTGAATATCGACGGATGGCATTTTGTAACCGCCAAAGAAACAGATATCCGAAGCCTGGCCATGATGTTAGGTGTACAGTATGTGAAGCAGGGGAATGGTGAATTTGCTCACTCAAACCTTGTCAGCGTATTGGATGCAGAAGGAAAAGTGGCAGTTCGTGTTGAGGGTTTAAATCAGCCAATGGCATCGGCAGCCTTAAAGATTGAGAATATGCTGAAGCAGCATACCATGCAATGAAACCAATATATTCCATAGTAATTGCGCTATTTCTTGCTTGGATTGAACCGGTTCAAGCTTTTCAGCAAACAAATGCAGATACCTTAACCGTAGAAGTATTGGGAACCGGTGCCGATGCTCGTTTTGTGCCGGCACTCATACAGGTGGCCCCGGGTGATTTAGTCAGGTTCGTTGTAATCGAAGGAATGCATACAGTCACCGCTTATCATCCCGACAATCGCAGGCCTGTCAGAATACCTGAATCGGTTAGTGCTTTTGATTCCGGTATGTTGAAGGAAGGCGATATATGGTTCCTGCAAATAACAAAAGAAGGTATTTACGATTACTTTTGCTTACCGCACGAACGTCTCGGCCATGTTGGAAGAATTGTGGCTGGCAAAGAATGGAAAACTGCGGAGTATGATAATTCACTTATCCCCAAAGCTGCAGCCCAAACCTATAATTCGTTGCCGTGATTTCGGGAAAAGATTAAAGAGAAAGGGCTAAATCAAAAATTTGGAGAAGAGAGTCATTGCTAAAAAATAGTACCAATAAGCCAATCGATACTAAGGAGTGTAAGCCGATAGTCAGGAATAAATAAAGTGCGGTTCCGGGTCCCGAGCTACGGGATATATCAAAAGCTGAGATATTGAAGGCTCCGTACCAAATCAGTACGAATAAGGCACCAAAGATGAGAATGACAGTTGGCCCAAAGCCGGTAATGTACAGTGTAACCAAAATGGTCACAATCAGAAAATCGAGAAAAAATGTACCTGAGTAAAGGTTAACGGCCTGGCTAAAATGTTCCATATTTTTAGCCGGAAGGTAGAGCCAAAGCAAGGCAACGGCCTGGATCAACAGAGTTAGAATAACACCAAGCGCAAAGAATGAAGCAAAGTTAACACCGAGTATGGAAAAAGACGGCAGGTGATGTAAAAAAGCTTCAAGACCCGAGTCACTCATGGCAGATTCCGCCAATACATAAAATACTATTCCAGAAAATAAAGCATGCATTGCCATAAGTGCTATTCCCCCGGTTATAGCACGTTCGCGGTAGTGCAGGATGTCGTCCACAAAAAACCGGTGGGCGAGAAAGTACCGCAACAACATAGGCCGTAAATAGGGAAGTAGTCTAAAAAGAACGGCGAGCCCAACCCAAAGAGTAATCAGCAGGATCACGATCCAAGGCTGAGATTCCCGGGATTCATCTGAAGCAGGTAATGCAATGCTCCAGTCCTTACTAAGTTCGAACTCTCTGAGACTCTCAGAGAATTCGGGATATTCTGAATGGGCCTCAATGAACCACTGAGATCGCATAAAGAAAATAAGGCTGGAATTCTGACTGACTTCCCTTCCAAACCGTTCATCAAAAGCGGCAATATCGGCTCGTTGAAATACAGAGTCTGCAAAAAGGGTAGCAAAAGGAATTTCTGGAGTCTTGAAGTAAGCCCACTCTTCATTGGTGTAGAAATAGAAGTCTTTATTTGATCGTGCCGATAAAGAATCCAGAATGGGAGCGAACGTATTGCCAAAATCAGGATGGGAAGTCTGGCTATTCTTCAACAAACCGATTGCAGCAAGGTTTAAATGTGATCGGTAAAGATCGGCTGCTTCTACATACTGTTGTAGCAGGTTGTCTTGAAGAGACCGAATATCGTTTAGTGTAAGATAAGTATGATCCAGTTGTATGAGAATGGTAAAAGGAGTCTCCCTCAATAAAGTCAGAAGATCGGGGTTTACCGGGTGGTTGAGCTGGAGGTAGTCGATGCCGTGTTCATGAAATACATTCAGCTGGTCTCTTGCTTCTGAAGTATCAGTGGGATGATCCCAGACAATGCCTAATGAAGGCTGCTGAGCCATGCTTTTGGCAGTAGTTCCCATAAACAGGCAAAGAAAACTTAAGGCGAAAAGATATGTGGCCTTGGCTTTCACTCAGGCTACAACTTCAGCTCCGTAATATTCTGTAAGCGTCGTTTTTTTAATAGGCCGTGCAATTAATGTGGCTGATGTTGCTTCAGTAACTTCAACCTCCACATAGTCGCCGGGCTCAAAGTCTTTTCGATCAAAAACGCACATCTTATTGGTGTCGGTACGTCCACTCATTTGCTCATCAGAACGCTTACTGGTTCCTTCTACCAGAACTACATGACGGCGTCCGATTTCATCCTGATTTCTTCGCTCCTGAATCTCCATCTGCTGATTGATGATCTCAGTCAGCCGGCGCTTTTTAACCTTCTCCGGTACGTTGTCTTCATATTTCCGGTGAGCCAGTGTTCGTTCCCGTTCCGAATAGGCAAACATGTACGCCAAATCATATTCCACCTCAGCCATCAAGGTAAGGGTTTGCTCATGTTCTTCTTCGGTCTCATCACAAAACCCTGCAATGATATCTGTTGAAAGGGAGACACCGGGAATTACGGATTTCATTTTTTGAATAAGCTCCAAATACCCTTCTCTTGTATAAGGCCGGCGCATACGTTCCAGCATGGTGTCGCTACCGGCTTGTGCCGGGATATGAATGTAATTACATAAATTCGGTCGCACTGCGATCAGGTGAAGCAGATCGTTTGGGAAATCTTTGGGGTGAGGAGAAGAAAATCTGAAACGCATCTCAGGGTCAACTTTACTGGCTTCATCCATCAGGCGGGTAAAGGTATTTTCCCCATCCAAATAAGAATTCACATTCTGCCCCAACAGTGTTACTTCCTTATAGCCTTCGTCACTGAGTTGTTTAATTTCCCTGAGGATAGATTCCATAGGACGGCTTCGTTCACGTCCTCTCGTAAAAGGAACCACACAGAACGAGCACATATTGTCGCATCCACGCATAATGGATACAAACGCATTTACACCATTTCCGGTAGTTCTGACGGGGGCAATGTCAGCGTAGGTTTCTTCCAGAGAAAGCAGCACATTCACTGCTTTACGTCCGTCTTCAACTTCCTGCAACAGCCGTGGAATGTCGCGATATGCATCAGGGCCCACAACAATATCAACCAGGTGTTCCTGTTCAATAATGCGGTCTTTGATCCGCTCGGCCATGCAGCCTAATACACCAACCGTAAGGTCTCCGTTTTCTTTTTTGATGGATCGGAGCTCTTTTAAACGGTTCCAGACCTTGGTTTCCGCATTTTCACGAATGGAACAGGTATTTACCAGTACAACATCTGCACTTTCTGCTTCATGAACCGGCTCCAAACCTTCCTCAAGCAGGATAGAATTCACGATCTCAGAATCGGCAAAGTTCATCTGACAACCGTAGGTCTCTATATAGAATTTCTTGTCTTTCACGGCACTAAAATTTTATGAATTCGAAATATACAAATTATTCATCCGAAGGACTATCAGGCCATACTTCCGGATGATCTCTCCAGCTGGAAAGCAAGTCAAGGTCATCGCCGTCAATTACTCCTTTTTCAATGGCTACATTTACCAGCGTTTTATAGTCGGTGAGAGTATAAACAGGTACTTCGGTATCTGAAAATCGTTTAGAAGCTTTATCAAAATCGTAGGTAAAGATGGATAAAACGGCATCAACCTGTGCTCCTACAAACTTGAGGGCCTCAACCACAGAAATGGCAGATCCACCTGTAGAAATAAGATCTTCGATTACTACTGTAGATTCTCCTTTCTTAACACCACCTTCAATTTGATTCCCCATTCCATGCGCTTTTGCTTTTGCACGCACATAGGCCATCGGCTTGTTCAGGTTTGATGCCACCCAGGCTGCATGGGGGATTCCGGCCGTAGCTGTTCCGGTAACTACATCCACATCCGGGTATTTTTCCTGGATGATAGCGGTGAATTCGTTTTCAATTTTATTCCGTATTTCAGGAAATCGCAATGTGAGCCGATTGTCGCAGTAGATCGGTGAGTTCCAGCCTGAAGTCCACGTAAACGGATCGTTCGGTCTGAGAACTACAGCATTAATATCAAGCAAATGAGCAGCCAGCTCACGCGCAAATGAGTTATTGAGTATCATAAGTCTTTAAATTCTGTTATTGGTACCGCTGCGATGAGTGAATTTTTATACCATCCCAAAGATATTTGGCCAGACAAAAATAAGGGTTTTTAAGCACAGAAGCGCATACAATCCTGCCAATAAATCATCAGCAAAAATTCCCCAACCTCCGGGCAGATTCTGCACTTTTCTTATCCCTAATGGCTTTAATACATCAAAAATACGGAAGAGCACGAATCCCGTTAATAAAATGATAACATGGAGTTCGGTGCTGCCGGCCAAACCTGTGGTAAAAAACGTGAGCGATTGTCCGGCCCATTCATCCATTACCAATTGCCCGGGATCTTTACCAAATTCTTCCTCAAAATATGTGAATACCCAAAAGCATATCAGTGAGCAGGCTAATACGATAAGTAAAATCAGCCAGGTTGCGTTAACCTTAAGAATGAAATAGAGAGGGAGCAGGATTACTAAACTTCCTGCGGTACCCGGCGCTTTCGGAGTGAGTCCGGAATAGCATCCGGTTCCTAAAAAGTATTTCAGGCCGTTCACGAGGGCGTATTTTGAATTTTGAACAATTGACTGTTGCTCCATATATATTCGGCTCCGGAGTAAACGGTAAGTGCCGTTACAAACATCATGGCATAATACAGCACGCCCGAGTTGAAGAATTGAGCAGCCGCATCCGCAAATTCTATATCAGCCTGTTTAAAAACACCAAGCAGTAAAACGGCATAGAGGAAAACCATTTGCACCATGGTTTTGGCTTTGGCTGTAAACCGGGTTCTCATGTGAAATTTCTTGCGGCCAGCATAAAGCCTGAGTAGAGTTACGAACATGTCCCGAACTACAATTACGATAACGGCCCACCAGGGAAATTGGGATACATCCAGAAAAGGAAGGCAAAAGAAACCGGCAAAAGTGAGAAATTTATCTGCAAGGGGATCAATGAAAACACCGAAGTCACTTTCAAGCTGGTAGTATCGGGCAATTTTACCGTCAAAGTAATCGGTAACAGCCGCCGTAGCAAAAACGGCTATGCTGAGCGAGCGCCATACAAGTTCGTCCTGTATATACATGAACAGGAATATAGGAGCCAGCACCATCCGTATGGCACTCAGTATGTTGGGAATGTTCTTCATTGGTAACTATTCAACCTTCTTGTGACCGCCAAACTTACTAAGTAATTCAGACCATAACATGATAGATTTTTGAGTAGATGCTAGGGGCAAGGTGTTAGGTGTTAGGTTTTAGTTAGTCATGGTTATCCAGAGCGAAATAATGTAGGATTATGATTGGGATTTTAAGCCGAAGGATCTTTGCCAGTTAATGCTTGGTAAACAATTTATGACATAATTTCATCGCTACACTCTGTATGACTTACCTAACACCTAACACCTAAAACCTATACCCTCCAAATAGCTGTGGAAATTGGGCTGGCTTATACGGAATTTAGGCCCCATGAAAGTACAAATCATCTCCATCGGCAACGAACTTCTTATTGGCGATACCGTTAACACCAATGCATCCTGGTTGGGTGAATTTTTAACCGGTCTTGGATTTAAGGTGACACAGGTTCACACCATCTCCGATGAACTTGATCTCATTAAAAGTACCATTAAAGCGGCCATGCAGGAATCTGAAGTGGTTATTTGTACAGGCGGACTTGGCCCCACTCATGATGATATGACTAAAAAAGCTGTAGCTGAGCTGTTTGATGTGGGGTATAAGCTTCATCAGGAATCGCTGGATTACATTAAATCCCTTTTTGAAAAACGTAATATTCCTTTTTCGAAATCAAATTATAGTCAGGCCGAAGTGCCGGAAAATGCTGAGGTTTTATTCAATAAAGCCGGAACGGCTCCGGGTATGTGGTTCGAGGCTGGCAGTTACCTTGCGGTACTACCCGGTGTTCCTTACGAGATGAAATACCTGATGAAAAAGAGGGTTGCTCCCAAACTCCGGGAAGCTTTTGGTGATATCGGGTATTTGTACTCCCACTACATTAAAACTGCCGGAATAGGGGAAAGCACGCTGAGTGATCAGGTTTTGGGGGATTTGTCAGGATATTTTGAGAATGGCGTAAGCCTTGCATTTTTACCTTCTCCGGGTGGTGTGACGCTTAGATTGAACGGCAGCGGATCAACCAAAGAAGAAGCAAAAGAGAATCTTCAAAAACTCAGGGATGTCATATACAAAAAAGCCGGAAAGTACATTTACGGGGAAGGAAAAGACCTTTCAATTAGTGAGGCCGTTGGGGAATTGTTGGTTCAAAAAGAGATGAAAATTGCGGTTGCTGAAAGTTGTACCGGAGGGCTTATAGCCAATACATTTACCGATGTGGCTGGCAGCAGTGATTATTTCGATGGCGGAATTGTATCTTATGCGAACCATGTGAAAGTGGAGCAGCTGGGTGTTTCTCAGGATGATCTAGACTCGGTTGGAGCCGTGAGTAAAGAAGTGGCACTTCAAATGGCCAAAGGAGTAGCTGAAAAATTGAATACAGATATCGGGATTTCAACAACCGGTATTGCCGGACCGGGTGGAGGCACCAAAGAAAAGCCGGTAGGAACGGTTTGGATGGGATACTACCAAAAAAATAAAGCCCATTTTGCGATCAAAGCCATGTTTTCCAAAGACCGGCTTATAAATAAAGAGCGAACAAAAATGGTACTGCTCGAAATAACAAGGCGAATGTTAAAGGAAATTGAAACAATGCCGTACGATCTTAAAAAGCAACTTCCTTGAAGAAACTGACAGCTCTCCATATCGCGTTGTTGATGGTTTGGATTCCTGCTGTAGGGCAGGTTGCTGATTCTTCAGCTGTTGATACCACCCGATCTCAGATTTCGGCCTCTGATTCACTGACAGCTTCACCCAACGATACCACTATTCAGAAGAAGGAAGAACCAGAGTCGGGACAGGTTACCCCGTGGAGTGAAATGGGCTCTGCAGGTTCAATTCAGATTACCAACGACAGCCTGATGAGATGGCAAATTTGGCCCAACTGGGGAGATTTTCAGGCCTACCGCCGCGATGTAATTTCATTCAGACAAGGTACTAATGGCCGGGTAGATGCCTTTCACATAAATGGATACCAGCCTTTGGAACAGCAGCTGGAAATGGAGGGACTTTCACTGAATAATCCGGTTACAGGACTGCCTAATTACAACCTGGTTCCCCATCGAAAAATCGGGGTAGCAACAGAGTTGTGGGAGGGGAATTATTATTCTGATATAAGGCTGCGGGATTATTACATCCTTAAACCGATAAGCTACCTGAATTATGATGAGGCCAGCGGAAATTACCGGAACCTTGAATTTATGGTTGCTCAAAATTTTACTGAGCGGACTAATGTGGAGATTTCTTATTGGGATCGAAGAGGGGGAGGGTATTATCCAAACAGTGAAATTAACGGGAGTCAGGTGGTTGGACGTGTGTATCATCACCTGAATGATCGGTATTTAATCAGGGGAATGTATTTACGAAATCAGCTGAGTAACGATGAACCGTTTGGGTACAACGTGGGTGACCCGGCTACTTTTCCATTTGATGAATTCACTTCGGTTCCAAACAGCACATCAGGAAAATCTGAGTTTACAAGGTGGGATTTAATAGGGGGTATTTATCACCGTAGTGATACAGCCTCAGCTGAAGATGGTGGACTTGAACTATCCATAGCTAATAACGAAAAATCGTTGCGATTTACCGGAGATACTTTGGGCTGGGATCTTAGAACAATTGGCGGAACCTTGTTCAAGAAATTTACATGGAACAAACTGAGTATGCGAGGGGAGGTTGAAGTATTAAATCATGTAGCCGAAGATGACTTTGTGTTAACTGAGAGAAACTGGACAGAAATAAAAGGTGAAGGAAATCTGGTTTTTGAATTTGTTAAGGGTTCTGAACTGTATGGTAAAGCTAAAATCACAAATCGCAGTGACGGGTTTTCAGGAAGTGACCTTACATTAGGGTTCAACGCGCTCATTTCAAGGAAACACCGTGCGAATGTGAGTGCCTCAAGTTTTAGCCGAATGCCTACAATGCAGGCTTTGTATTGGCAATCTAAGAATTATGCAGGTAACCCCGATCTTGAGAATGAAGAAGGTATTTCTGCAGCTGCAAGCTTGGATGTGAGTTTGTTCCCAACACTTACAATGGGTGTATCGGGGAGGGTCAAGTCTGCCAAGAATGCCACTTTTCTAAGTCCGGACAGCACATTTTCTAACAGCGGAAGTTTTACACAGCTGAGTGGAACGGCCTATGCCCGGTTCGAAAACCACCGGTTCGAAATTGAGAGTTCAGCATCGGCCCAGCAGTTTGATTATGATGACCCTGCAAGTACGCTTGCCGGGTTGAATCACCGGGACCAGATAATTTGGCTAAGAAATTCAGCCTTTGTTAAAGGTTATGTATTTGACCGCGCTGCCTATCTAAAAGTTGGTGTAAAAACCTTATTATCTCCTACCTTTTATTCGTCGGGAACATATAACACCGAGTTACATTACTGGCAGGGAAACAGTACCTATCAGCCGCTTCCTGCATTCTTTCGTATGGATGCGGAACTTTCGGCCCGGGTACGGGGAATAATGGTAGTAATGAGGTGGGAAAATGCCCTTGACGGATTAGGACAGGCGGGCTACTTTGAGGCGGCCGGATTTCCGATGCCTCCGCGACGGTTAATTGTAGGAATAAGAGCACAATTCAGAAACTAATATGAGTGTAAAGTACATAGTAAAAGAAGGGTTTACAGGAATAAAAAGAGCAAAACTTGCGGCCACCACCTCCATACTGTCCCTTTTTATAGCGGTGCTTTTATTGGGGGTTCTTACCCGCATTGGCTTCAATATTTATAACCAGGCCATGTCTATCAAAGAAATGATTGAAGTAGAAGTATTTCTTTTTGATGTGGATGAACGAACTACCAACCAAATCAGGCAGGAATTGGAGAGTGAGGAGTTGGTTCAGGAGGTGACGTATATATCCAAAGACAGTGCTTCAGCTATAATGCGGAAGGAATTCGGAGCCGGAGTGGAGGAGCTGGCCGAGCTGAACTTCCTTCCGGCTTCTTTTCGCTTGAGTGTGAATACGGATGCTGGCGCAGACAGGATTGAAACAATGGTATCGCAGCTTAGAAATTTGCGTGGAGTGGATGAAATTGAATACAACGCGGCTTTGCTGCGGGTCATGGAGTCGAATCTGAATACGTTCACCTTTGTTGGCGGAGGAATAGCAATACTGATTCTTCTGGCAGCTTTAATCCTGGTGTATAACACCATCCGACTCACAATTTATGCCAAACGTGATTTAATCCGTGCTATGAAGCTGGTTGGGGCAACCAACAAATTCATCCGAAGTCCTTTTATTGTGGAAGGTATCCTGCAGGGGTTGATAGCGGGTTCGCTGGCCGTGATCTGTGTGTTCTTTATTTTCGAATTTGCTATCCCATTTTATCTGGCAGACCTTGGTACACTCAGCTGGCCTTTTGGGCGATGGTACTTCCTGGTAGCTGCTATGATGGTTCTGTCCCTGCTGATGGGATGGTGGGGTAGCCGATGGGCAGCACGTCGGTTCATTCAGGAAACCTATATCTCCGGTTAAGCAGATTAATTTAGATTTTAATAGTTATGCATTTTTTGACACGTACTATATTATTAATCGTATTGCCGTTGGCTTTTGTGATTAGCTGCAAAAGTACAGAGCCGGTAAGCTCAGATACGGTTCCCCAAAAAATTCAGCGCTCTCCTTTAGAGGCTGCATTTAATTCATCGCCCGTCTTTTCTGATAATTTTACCGGATTTGTTCTGTATGATCCTGAGAAAGACTCTACGCTATTTCAGCAATATGCTGACAAATATTTCACTCCTGCATCCAACACAAAGCTCTTTACCTTTTATGCTGCATTGAAACAGCTACCGGATTCGCTCCCGGCTCTGGATTACATCATAAGCGGAGATTCCCTCATTTTTTGGGGAACCGGAGACCCTGCTTTTTTGCATCCTGATTTTAGCGATACCACTGCATTCCATTTTCTCAAAGAGAGTTCGTATGATTTGTACTACTCAGATAATCACTATGAAGATGAGTTGTTGGGTCCCGGTTGGGCCTGGGCAGATTATCAATACTACTATTCGACGGAAAAAAGTCCGCTCCCGATGTATGGTAATGTGGCTGAAATTGAGATTCA
Source organism: Gracilimonas sp. BCB1 (assembly GCF_040117685.2). NCBI lineage: Bacteria > Pseudomonadati > Balneolota > Balneolia > Balneolales > Balneolaceae > Gracilimonas > Gracilimonas sp. BCB1. The sequence continues at coordinate 82,751 of NZ_JBEDYP020000018.1, forward strand.
GGAAATCAGCCAAACAAAAATAGCTGAGGATGAAAACGGGTATTTGATCAAGCCGGAATACTTCAAATCGTATGTTGAAATGGCCGAAGATCGCCCCGGTAAAGAAATGCCGTTCTTATTCAGGGATTTCAATAGTAACACTATTGAGTATAGCCCAAAGGCTGATACCATTCAGTACACCAGTTACCGTCCTTTTCACTACACCCCACAGCTGATTACTGATCTTTTAAGTGATACACTGAACAGACCCGTATCCTATGTAGATAGGATTAAACCGAAGAATGTGGATCGAATATATGGCGGAGAAAAAGATACGGTTCTTACAAAAATGCTCCAGCCCAGTGATAATTTCTTAGCAGAGCAGCTGCTATTGAACATTGCGGCAGAACAAGAGCTGCCGATGAATTCGAGTGCCGTAATTTCACATGTTTCCCGCGAATATTTTGATGACTTTAGTAAAAATCCGGTTTGGAGAGATGGATCTGGATTGTCTCGCTATAATATGTTTACTCCGACCAATATGGTGGAATTACTCAAGCTAATAGACAAAGAGTTTGAGCAGGATTCGTTACTGTTCCGACATTTGCCAGCCGGCGGGAAATCGGGGACTATCAGAAGCTGGTACGCACACAGAGAAGGAGGAGAGCCTTATGTATTTGCAAAGACGGGAACCCTGAGCAACAACCACTGCCTCAGTGGATACCTGATAACAGCATCAGGTCGTAAAATGATCTTCTCATTTATGAACAACCACTACGTTTCATCATCAAGTGTGGTGAAGACAGAGATGGAAAAGATACTTTGGTTTATACACCAAAATTATTGATCAGAGAATCAGGATTCTTTCAGGTCGGCTAATTTACTTCCCTTTTTCTGTCTTTTTTGACAGGCTTCTTTATCGCTGCAGGTACCAAAGAAGTGCAGGGAATGCCCGTCAATGTCCATATCGTGAATTTCGGAAAGCATACGTTGTATTTCTCCGATACGGGGATCACAGAATTCAAGTACATGTCCGCAATCCCGGCAAATGATATGATCGTGCTGTTGGTAGGCATAGGCACGCTCATAATAATACTGGCTTTTTCCAAACTGCTGGCGCTGAACCAAGCCACATTCCACCAAAAGGTCGAGGGTATTGTACACCGTTGCACGCGACACACGTGTTCCTGCTTCCTTCATTCTGAAGAAAATATCGTCGGCATCAAAATGACCGTCGGCGGTGTAAATCTCTTCCAGAACCATAAAACGCTCCGGTGTTTGCCGTTGATTTCTTTCCTTGAGGTAGGAGCGAAAAATCTCCTTTACTAAATTTACTGTATCTTCGTGTGCTGGATGTGCCATAACTTCAATTAATTTACACTGTAATATACGATATGTAAACTTGCTTTTGAAACCCGTGCTTTTGATTTCAAGAGTATTATATTTCGGGCGCAGTTTTATATGGAATAAATTTAATCAATATGCCTACAATAGTCCCTTTTGAAACACTGACTGAATTATTCTTGAATCTATCCCATAAGTACGACGGAGCTGAGAAAGCACAGTTTTACTATAAGCCAAAACCGGATTCAGAATACCAGCCTATATACTGGGGGCAGGTTACTGACGATGTATATTCAATAGCCGCCTACCTGATTGAAAAAGGAGTAGAGAAAGGAGACCGGGTAGGGATTTTAAGTGAAAACCGATATGAATGGGCTGCTATCGATCTTGCTATTCAGCTTGTGGGTGGCATCAATGTTTCGTTGTATACGACCTTACCGCCGGCACAGTGTGAGTATATTTTGCAGGATTCAGGTGCTAAAATATTCTTCGTGTCTACCGGGCTTCAACTCAAGAAAGCAGTGGAGGTTTTCGAAAATTGCGAAGAACTAAAAGAAGTTATTGCCTTCGATGTTCCCAAACTTGAGCATTTGATGGAAGAAGATTACGTGACGATGTTTGATGATATGCTCATTGAAGGAGGAAAGCATCTCGAAGAACACAAAGAAGCCATCAAGCAGAGAACGATGGAAGTAGAGCCGGAAGATGTGGCTACTTTAATTTATACGTCCGGTACCACAGGCAAGCCAAAAGGGGCAATGCTTACTCATCACAATATTGTGAGTAATGTGAAGGCAGCCACCCAGCATATTTACTGGGATGAGAATGACCGGTTACTTTCCTTTTTACCCCTTTGTCATTCATTCGAACGCACGGCAGGTTATTATGCCATGATTTCTTCCGGTGTAGAAGTTTACTATGCGGAAAGTGTGGACACCGTATCCAAGAACATGCCCGAAGCCAAACCAACCATTATGATCAGCGTGCCACGTCTTTTTGAGAAGATGTATAACCTGATTGTTAAGAGTGTGGAAGAAGGGAGTGACACCAAAAAGAAAATCTTTAACTGGGCCGTTGAAACCGGGCGCAAGTACTCAGAAGGAAAGCGAGGGCTGGTTTCCCTTCAAAAGAAAATAGCTGATAAACTTGTTTTTGATAAGCTGAAAGAACGCACGGGTGGTCACGTCCGGCTCTTTGTTTCGGGTGGTGCGGCATTACCTCCGGAAATTGATACGTTTTTTCAGTGTGCTGGAATGAATATCCTCCAGGGATATGGATTGACAGAAACTTCTCCTGTAATGGCTGCCAATAAGCCCGGACAGGAGAAAGTAGGAGCGGTAGGGACGGTTATACCGGGAGTAACAGTGGGAATACAAAGCCTGCAGGATGGTAAAGTTCTGGCGCAGATAAGCGGAGAGGATTATCCTACCGAGACAAGTTCTGAAGCCGGGGAAATTCTCTGTAAAGGCCCGAACGTAATGAAAGGGTACTGGAATAATGAAGAAGCAACCAAAGAGATGATAGACGATGATGGCTGGCTTCATACCGGAGATGTTGGCAAATTTGATGAAGGATTCCTGAAGATTACCGACCGTATTAAGCATATGATCGTAAATGCCGGCGGTAAAAATATTTATCCGGGGCCGATTGAGGATCTTTTCAAAACCAGTAAGTGGATTGATCAGATTGTGGTTGTAGGTGAGGCTCAGAATTACATGGCTGCTATAATAGTACCTGATTATGAAGTAGTAGGGAAGTTTGCCAGAGAGCAGGGGCTCAAATTCTCAAACAACGAAGAGCTCATCGAGCTGGACGAAGTAAAAGATGTTTTTAAGAAAGAGATGCGCTCCTTCTCTAAAGACCTTGCCTCTCATGAGAAAATCCGTGATTTCAGATTGGTTTCTAATGAGTTTACAGTGGAAACAGGAGAAATTACTCCAACCCTGAAGGTAAAACGAAGGGTGATTTCCGATAAGTACAGTCATCTGATTGAGGACATCTTTAAGGAAGATGACTAAGGTCAGCAGTTAAACAAATTTATAACAACCAACAAAAAAGGCCTCATTTGAGGCCTTTTTTTATTTTAATTCTGTATCGGAAAGGTTAGTTCTGGTTCTGAATGTTACCAATGCTGGCTTCAGGCTTGCCGCTGGCCAATGCTTCCAGTCTGGCAACCGCATCCCAGAGTGTCATAGCTTCCTTCAGGGTTTTGTCAAAGATATCATTGGCAATTGGATAAAAGTACTGCATACCCCAAATCTGCCGGGCCAGTTCAGCTTTCATCCTGCCTTCAACCAGGTAAGAGATCTCTTCAAAATGCCCGTTAGGAACAAAAAGGGAATCGTTCTGGAACTTCGGTGCGTTTACCGTGTCTGTGACTACCATTCCACGTTCCATAAGCAGTGATTTAACACCGTCAATGTGCTTTTGGTCCCATTCAAAGTTATTTCGGAACCCCTCAAAATTGTTTTCCCATTCGCTGCGGAATGCATCGCCCTGTTCATCAAGGAAAGAGCGCACATAATCGAAGGAAGCGCGCTCACGGATGGAAAAGTTGAATACATAGGCAGAAGTGGTTGTGTCTGAAGGCACGATATAATCAGGAACAATACCGCCACCGCCATACACGGTTCGACCGGCATCGGTTGAATACTTCAGTGAATCCGGAACGTGATCAATAAATTCAGAAGCGTCATTCATAGCATCATTTCGGCGATAAATTTCATAGGCATATTGTTCTCCGCCTTCTACAAATGGTTTCTGGATCAAGCGCCCTGAAGGGGTATAATATCTGGATATGGTAACACGGACACTGCTCTTATCAACAAGCTCATACTGCTGCTGAACCAAGCCTTTACCAAATGTTCGTTTACCGACAATAAGTCCCCGATCGTGATCCTGAACTGCTCCACTTACAATTTCACTGGCAGATGCAGCCCCTTCGTCCACTAAGATAATAACAGGTTCTTCTTTGAGCTTTCCGTCTTTACGGGAAAAATATTCACCATTAAAACGACTGTTTTTGCTCTTTGTTGAAACCAGCTCAGTTCCTTGTGGGAAAAACTCTTCGGCTATAGCAATGGCTTGACTCAGGTAACCGCCCGGGTTTCCCCTAAGGTCAAGCACAATTCGGGCCATACCTTCTTTTTCAAGCTCTTTCACAGCTTGCATGAATTCATCATGTGTGGTAGCTGCAAACCGGTTTATCTTAATATACCCGGTGTTATCATCCAGCATGTAAGAAGTATCAACGGTATAAAGAGGGATGTCATCACGGGTGATTACAAAGTTGATCGGCTGCCTAACATTCGGCCGTTTCACTGTCACCTTCACTTTAGATCCCTTCTCACCACGAAGCCTGTTTACGACCATCTCGTTGGTAAAACCAATAGCTGAGGAATCTTCGATAGCAATAATACGGTCTCCGGAGCGGATGCCAAGTTGATCACTGGGCCCGCCTGAAATAGCGGTAACAACGGTTATAGTATCCTCAATTACCTGGAACTGAACTCCAATACCCTGAAATTTTCCGGCAAATTCGGCCTGAATTTGCTCATTATCCTCTGGTTCGATATACATCGAATGCGGATCAAGAGTAGAAAACATACCCTTTATGGCCTCTTCAGTAAGCCGGGTCATGTTTTCATCAGGGCTATTATTGGAAATGTATAAATAAGCCTTTTCAAAGTTAGAGAACGAATCTCTGATGCTGTTAATCTTAACACCCTGGAAAGTTGTATCAATCGGGGTGCCATCCACCAGAAGGGTGGAATCTTTGATAGCCAAAACCATTCGTTTGATGCTGGTTTTGTACATCTTATTCAAATCAGGTTCCCGGAAATAATTGGCAATAATACTACGCTGTGCCTGATGATATTTGGTCAAATTCTTGGTGTCATCCGATTCGGTTTGGAGAATGGGATCGACTCCTGTAAAGCGTAGAGCCGCAAGAATAAAAAGGATAAGAAGGTTGGGGTACAGTATTTTTTTTAAGTGCATAAATATCATCTTACATCAATATGTGGTAGTAAAAGCCTAAATTGTGGCGAATAATTTCATTCCAAACGATTGTACTAAATAATGTAGTATTCTACAATTACTAAGAAGGCGTTAAAACAAGTTAACGCCTTCTGTGGTTACACTACGAAATTAAAGAAGACAATGGATTTTCTTACAGTATGTAATGGCTTAGATCCTTGTCCTTTACGATACCGGCCAGTTGCTTATCAACATAGGCCCGGTCGATGGTAATTTTACCGGAGTTGATGTCATCAGGAACTGCAAATAGCAGTTCATCAAATAATGAGGACATGATGGTGTGTAACCTCCGTGCTCCAATGTTTTCTACCGATGCATTTACTTCTGCAGCAATGCGGGCAATTTCCTGAATGGCTTCGTCCTTGAACTCAATTTCCACGCCTTCGGTATCCAGCATGGCAATGTACTGCTTGGTGAGTGCATTTTTTGGCTTGGACAGAATATCAACAAAATCATCCTCTGTAAGAGAATTCAGTTCTACGCGGATCGGGAAGCGTCCCTGAAGTTCAGGAATCAGGTCAGATGGTTTCGATACATGAAAGGCACCGGAACCAATAAAAAGTATGTGATCGGTTTTAACGATACCATGTTTGGTGCTAACGGCACTTCCTTCTACAATTGGGAGGAGGTCGCGCTGTACACCCTGACGACTTACATCAGGTCCGCCTTTGCCGCCGCTTCCGGTTGAGGATTCAGCAATCTTATCAATCTCATCTATGAATACGATACCTTGTTTTTGCACTCGTTCCAGTGCTTCCTGAACGGCCGATTCATGGTCGATCATTTTCTCGGCTTCTTCCTCAGTCAGGATCTCACGCGCTTCTTTAATAGGAAGTTTACGCTTGGTCTTTTTATTTCCTTTACCAAGGTTACCGAGCATATCCTGCAGGTTTATGCCCATTTCTTCCATACCCTGAGGGCCAAATACTTTCATCATCGGGTTTTTGGAAGAGTTTACTTCGATTTCAATTTCCCGGTCTTCCAGTTCTCCGTTGCGGAGTTTCTCCCGAAAGCGTTCGCGGGTCCGCTCGTTAAGTTCGGAATCGCTGGCTTTTTCCGGGTCAAAATCATTACTGTTTGAGCTGCTGTTGAATCCAACTCCGGATTTCTTAACAGGAGGGATGAGGATATCCAAAATTCGTTCTTCGGCTTTGTGTTCGGCTTTTTCTTTAACCCGATCCTGCATTTCCTGCTTCACCATACTGATGGCAACATCGGTCAGATCACGGATCATGGATTCCACATCACGGCCAACATAGCCAACCTCCGTAAATTTGGAGGCTTCTACTTTCATAAAGGGTGCATGAGCCAATTTAGCCAGACGACGAGCAATTTCGGTTTTACCCACACCGGTAGGCCCAATCAGTAGAATATTATTGGGTACAATTTCATCTCTGATTTCTTCATCAGAATTGAGTCGTCTCCAGCGGTTTCGAAGGGCAATGGAAACAGATCTTTTTGCTGATTTCTGCCCTACAATATATTTGTCTAACTCAGCTACAATCTGCTGAGGTGTTAAATTCTTTTCCTGAATGGTTAGCATATCAATCTTCTATTTCTAAAATCGTAATGTTGTGATTGGTGTAAATGTCGATGTCGGCTGCAATGTGTAGTGACTCTTCAACGATTTCGGCGGCCGATAATTCTGAAGCGTGTTTTTTCATTGCTCTGGCAGCTGACAGGGCATAAGAACCGCCGCTACCAATGGCCGCTATCTCATCATCAGGTTCAATAACATCACCCTGACCGGAGATCAATAATCCTTTTTCATTGTTCATTACCACCAACAAAGCTTGTAGCTTTTGCAGGAACTTGTCTTTACGCCATTCTTTGGCAAGCTCAACGGCGGCTCTTTCCATATTGCCGTTATACTCGCTCAGTTTTTCCTCGTATTTCTCAAAAAGGGTGAAGGCATCGGCGGTGGAACCGGCAAAGCCTGCCAGTATTTTACCATCGTGCAGTTTGCGTACTTTCTTGACGGTGCTTTTCATCACGGTTTTATCCATGGTAGCCTGCCCGTCGCTCCCGATAGCGGCTTTTCCGTTATGGATAATACCGACTACCGTGGTTGCGTGTAGTTCAGATAAACTCATGTATTCAATTTTTTAATGATAGTTGAACCGATAAAAACAAAAACCAAGCCAAGCCTTAGTTAGAAGACTTATAGTACTTAGAATTGTCTCTTCCGTTCGAATTGTCATTACGGCCTGACGATCTGCTTGAGTTTCTTCTCTCTTTTTTAGAGATATCCAGGTTCTCTTTGTTCCCTTTCCCGCTTTCAAGCTCAATGAGTTCACCTTCCCGATCCAGTACTTCTTCTATTGATTCGTCTCGCATTACGATATCCGTAATATCAATATCAGAGCCGACAAGTGTGGCACGGAATTCATTCATGGATACGGTTTCATCACCAATCAGAGAGATTTTGATGCGGAATTTAGCCATCCACTTCCAGTGTGTGCTTATCAGACCTTTTGTCAGAACCGATTTTAGGAATGGGTTTACATACAGATCTACCGCCCGGTAATTGGTGTTGTGCTTAAACTTGCTTAACCAGGTTTCCAGATCGGTAAGAATAGTATCCTGAGAAACCACATTTCCCGAACCGCCACAAACCGGGCATACTTTAGATACAGAATTTACCACACTTGGGCGAATACGCTGTCTCGTTATCTGAACCAGCCCAAAGTCGCTCATGCCAATTACGTTGGTTTTGGCAGGGTCTTTGACAAATTCCTTCTTTAACTCATCATAAATTTTCTTACGGTTTTTGTCATCCCGCAAGTCAATGAAGTCAACAACGATGATTCCGCCTATATCTCTCAGTCTCAGCTGCTTAGCAACCTCTCTGGCAGCTTCGAGGTTGGTTTTAAGGGAATTATCCTCTTGTTTCTTTTTAGCGGCGTAAGGCCCGGAATTCACGTCTACCACATACATGGCTTCGGTTTGCTCAAAAATCAGGTAACCGCCCGATTTCATACGTACACGCGGGCTGAAGATAGAATTCACGTCATGTGCTACCTTCATGAAGTCAAAAATGTGCTCCTTGCCTTTGTACAGCTCCACATTGGGAACCATTTGTGGGGCTATCTGCCCAACATAGGATTTAATTTGTCGATACATTTCCGGTTCATCAATCAGAACCCGGTCGTAATTTTTGGCAAACAGGTCACGGATCAGGCTCTCTGTCATATTCAGGTCACGATAGAGCAGGGAAGGGGGTTTGGCATCTTCGAGTTTATCTACAATTTGCTCCCACTTCTTAAGTACGTTTCGAAGGTCGTCTTCAAGGGCTTCTTTATTCTGCCCCTGGGCAACCGTTCTCACAATCACTCCAAAACCATCGGGAACCATGTTGTTGAGAATGCCTTTCAGTCGGCGTCGTTCTTTGTAATGTCCGATCTTTTTGGATACCGCGATGTAATCACCCATTGGGATAAGCACAAGGAAACGGCCTGCAATGGTAATATCAGTAGAAATTCGCGGGCCCTTAGAGCCGATTGGTTCTTTAACAATTTGAACCAGTAACTTCTGTCCGGTACGTAACATTTTGCCGGCTAAAACCTGTTTTTGAACATTCGAGAGGTTGTCTTTATTCTCGATGTCTTTTTTAGCGTGGCCGGGAATAGCGTTCGGTCCGTTTAGCTTGGTGATGTATTCATCAAGGTGGTCGCCGGCATCTGAAAAGTGTAAAAAGGCATCTTTTGGAGTACCCATATCAATAAAGGCGGCACGAATTCCACTCAATACCTTATGAACACGGGCTACATAAATGTTACCAACAGTACGCTGGTTTTCTTCCGTTTCTATGAATAGCTGCGCTAACTCGTTGTTTTCTAAAAGCGCGATACGGGTCTGGTTGCCCGAAGAGTGTATAATAATTTGATTCTTCATTAGTAAAATTCTTCCTTTCCCGGAAGCCGCTGAAACCCCTGCAAACGAACCATCGCATTAATTTACGGTGCAAATTGATTACGGTCTCAGTAAAGAGATGGGGGCTGGAAGCAAACGGTCGAGCGGCTGCTTCGGGAGTAAATTCTGTTAAAATTGTTTTATTTTGGGATTCCTTATCGGAATCAGAAAAGAGAGTCTGCGTTATGGTTGTAATTAATAGTCCGCAGAAAAAGAAAAAATCGATAGAGGCATCGTTCCAAGAGTGAGACAGTGATGCCACCAAAGTTTGTTTTTGGTATGTATTTTGTGCGTTATGCAATCGAAAATAAGTTTAAAAAAGCTTGTTTAGGTCGATTTTTCCTTCAATTAATATAACTCTGAAAGTGGATTAATGTAAACGGTTATTTTTGGATTTAACTCAACCAGGACCTGAATCAACCTTTTCATAATCATGAGACTAAAACTTTTCCAAAGTTTTAAGGGAAGGACGTAGTTAGGCGGCATTCTTTAACTTTGGAAAAGTTCCTATTGGCTTCAATCCCCGTCCACTCTATTAATCGAAGCCCCGACCGCACTCAGCTTATCTTCGAGAGATTCATACCCACGGTCGAGGTGGTAGATGCGGAGTACTTCAGTGTGGTTCTCAGCAACCATAGCTGCAAGAACAAGACTTACGCTGGCGCGCAGGTCTGTACTCATAACCGACGCTCCTGTTAGGTGAGTTTTGCCTGAAATGTGGACCGTATTCTTTTCCACTTCCATATCAGCGCCCAGACGGGTGAGTTCAGGTACATAGCTGAAGCGATCAAAATACACCGTATCGGTTACTTTGGAATCACCCTCAGCCTGGGTCATCATGGTTGCCCATTGGGCTTGAAGGTCGGTAGGGAAGCCGGGGTAAATTTCTGTTTTTATGGAAACGGGTTTCAGCTTGTCGGGTGCTTTTACGTGGATGGTTGTTCCCTCTACTTTCACAGAGGTTCCGGTTTTTCGGAGTTTGTCGGTGAACCCTCCAAGTTGTTCCGGGTTACATCCGGTAAGGGTTAGTTCTGAACCGGGAAACATAGCTCCGGCAATCATAAAAGTACCCAGTTCAATACGGTCGGGGTCGTTAGAGACTTCAATACCTTCAAGTGAATCAACGGCTCTCACGGTAAGCGTATCCGTTCCGGTACCTTCAATGTCTGCGCCCATCTTGGACAGGAAATTACAAAGCTGAACCACATCCGGTTCTTTGGCCGCATTTTCGATAGTGAATTTTTTGGCTTTTAAAACTGCAGCCAGCAATAGGTTTACCGTGGCTCCCACCGAACTCGGTTCCAGTCGAAAGGTGCCCCCTTCAACTTTATCTTCAGCTTTGGCAATTACGTAGCCTTTCTCAAGCTCAATATCTATGCCCATGGCTTCCATCCCTTTCAGGTGCAAGTCCACAGGGCGGGGACCCCAGGCACACCCACCGGGCATGGATACTTTAGCATATCCGTGTTTTCCAACCAGGGCTCCCAGCATATAAAAAGAGGCACGCATTTTTCGTACCAAATCGTAGGGGGCTTCCAGATGGTTAACGTTGGTGGGATCGATAACCAGGGTGTTTTCATCTTCCTTAAAATCAACCTGCGCACCCACCACACGGATTACGTTGTTGAAGGTATAAATATCTTTAAGGCGTGGTGTATTCCGAATAGTAGATGCTGAGTTTCCGAGCAGGGAGGCGGCCATGAGTGGTAAAGCGGCATTTTTTGATCCGCTGATGGGAATGGTTCCTTTTAATGGGGTACCGCCTTCAATAATAAATTTATCCAATGGTTTCGATCTCCAGTATGGGTGAATTTTTCTCTAATGATTGTCCGACTTCTGCCGAGATACTTGCGATAGTTCCACTGATGGGGGCTTTAAGCTCGTTCTCCATTTTCATGGCTTCGAGAATGGCCAGTGGCTGATCTTTTTCAACCTCGTCGCCTTCGGCAACCATGATTTCGAGGATCTTTCCGGGCATCGGTGCATTCAGGATTCCTTCGCCGGCAGCTAAAGCTGTTTTAAAGCCGAGACGGTCAAGCAACAATTCCTGTTCGTCTTTCACTTCCACAGAATGCCAAATGCCATTCATGGAGAACTCAATAGCAGAACCTTCATAACTTACATTATCAATCTTGTACGTTTTTGTTCCCGTGCGTAAAATATATCGTCCGTTTACAAACTCGAAGGTATAGTTTGCTTCAGTTTCTCCTGCTGTGAAAGTGCCCTCTTTGGGAGATAATTCAACATCGTGGCTGTTTTCGTTTATCGTTGCCTGAAATTTCATTTCTGAGTTTTTTTAATATGATTAATACCTGCGTTGGTGATCCGAAAAGTTGAATCCTGAACATTATCCGAATCGAAATAATAGGTTTCGTTTTGCTGTGGTTGGTCGGGGTTTACCACTTGTATAAGTCTGGAATTCATAAGATTGATTAAATCGTCCCGGAGTTCACCGTATTGTAGTTGGGTCTCCTCCTGAATTACCTCAAATGGTTCAGGAAAAATAAGGCGATCTAAAATTTTGTACTCTGAAGGGGTCAGTTTTCTCATATGCAAAGAAGATAGAACCCGTTCAAAATTATCACAAATTATTAAAGAATGAATTTAATGAATTATGAGAGAATGAACTGAATTATAAAAACAGAGCGTTGAACTTCGAAAAGTGTCAAACTGATTCTTATCTTGAAACATGTTCAAAGTAAAAAACACTATTCTTTCTGATGACATTGCTACGGCGCGGTTTGCATGTGATTTGCCCAGATGCAAAGGGGCATGCTGTGTGGTAGGAGATGCCGGTGCTCCCGTATCCAAGGAAGAAATCCCGGTGCTTCATAAGGCGTACAATCTATTGAAAGGTGAACTCCAAAAGGAAGCGGTAGATGTAGCCGAAAAAGACGGTGTGGTTGTAGGCTCAAAAGAAAGTGGTTATGAGATTTCTACCGTGGACAGCGATGATTGCATTTTTGTGAAGTATGATGAAAACGATGTAGCATTCTGTGCTATACAACAGGCTTATTTCGAAGGAAGGTTGAAATGGGAAAAACCCATTAGTTGCCATTTGTTTCCGGTTCGGCTTAAAAGAATTGCGGACTTTGATTATGCCAATTTTGAATATGTACCAAAACTATGTTCGGCTGCATGTGAGCGGGGAGAGGATGAAAATATATATTTGGCAGAATTCCTTGAAAAACCGTTAGTTCGAAGGTATGGAGAAAAGTGGTTCGCAAGTTTTATAGAAGCTTGTAAAGAGATTCGTCAAAAGGAAGAGCATGCTACGTAATCAACAGAATTTAGGTCAAAAGCAGCAGCAGAGCTTACAGCAAAAGCTTTCTCCCCAACAGTTGCAGTATATAAAACTGCTGCAATTGCCCACTATTGCATTAGAGCAGCGTATTAAAGAGGAGATGGAAGCAAACCCTGTGCTGGAAGAGGTTAATCCCGGAGAAGCAGAGACGGTTAGTTTATCCGAAGCAGAAGAATCTCCCAAGGAAGAGAAAGAAGAAGCCCTCGAAAGCCTGGAAGAGCACGAAGTGGACTGGGATGAGTATGATTCCAATACCGAATATGACGGAGAAAATTACAGCACCTCATATAATCCGGATATTGAGGAATGGAAAGAACTTCCAAATCCTTATCACGCCTCTTTTTTAGAACAATTGGAAGAGCAGGTGGTTTTTTTAAATCTATCGGAAGAAGAAGAACTTATTGCGGATCAGATTCTGGGGTCGTTGGATGAGGACGGTTATTTTCGTCGTGAGCTGGAAGCCGTGGTGGATAACATTGCCTTTAACCAGGGGGTGCTGGTGGATGAAGATATGGTGGAAAGTGTTCGCAAAAAGATACAGCAGCTTGATCCTATCGGCATTGCATCCAGAGATCTTCAGGACTGCCTGTTGATACAGTTGAAGGACTCTCAGAAAGACCTCCCGGGACTTACCCTTGCTACCAAAATAGTTGATAAGGCCTGGAAGGCATTTGAAAAGAAACACTTTTCCAAGCTCCTGCAGAAGTTTAATGTTGATCGGGAGGATCTGCAGGAGGCCTTTGAAGCGATCCGGCAAATGGATCCCCGTCCGGGCGCTGTGGCCAGTGATATGGAGGAAACGCAGAACTATATTGAGCCCGATTTTGAGGTGTACTGGAAGGGAATGGAGGATGGCGAAACAGACCGGGGGGAGTTTGTGATCAACCTGAATCAGCGCAACGCACCTTCCCTGCGAATTTCCCCTGAATACAAGCAGATGTGGGAGGAAATTAAAGCCAAGAAGAAAAAGAATACCGATGCTGAAGCTCATTCCTTCATGAAGAGTAAAATTGATTCAGCTCAATGGTTTATTGAATCCATACGTCAGCGGCAGAACACGCTCATGAACATCATGAAAACCATCGTGGCTTTGCAGGAAGACTTCTTCAAGTTCGGGGAAGGGTTAAAGCCTATGATCCTGAAGGATGTAGCGGAACGCATTGGAATGGATATTTCGACGGTGTCCCGTGTGGTAAACGGAAAGTATGTACAAACCTATTTCGGGGTGTACGAGCTGAAGTATTTCTTCAACGAGGGACTTGAGACCGAAAGCGGCGAAGAAGTATCGAACCGGGAGGTCAAGAATATCCTCGAGAAGCTTATTGATGAAGAAGACAAGCAGAAGCCATACAGCGATCAGGAGCTTACCAATATGCTAAACGACAAAGGCTACAAAGTGGCCCGCCGTACGGTGAGTAAATACCGGGAGCAGCTTAACCAACCCGTAGCCCGCATGCGCAAGCAGGTTATTTGATTCCTCCTTAGCCTGAATAACCCTGGAAGGGTTAAGGTATAAAAGGTTGAGTTATGGGGTATTCTATAGTCGTGGTCATGCTGAACTTGATTCAGCATCTGAAATGGATGAATTCGTTAAGAAACTGGACATTTTTTTAGTTGCGAGAATAACCCTTCCAGGGTTATAGCATTTAGCCTGACTCAGGCAAAAGGGGCTTAACCCTGGAAGGGTTTAGATATCTCTTCAGAACCAAGCTAATTTATCACCAGCTAAAATTTATCTGGCTGTCAATTTTTTGCTCCATCAGATGAATAACCGGAGACCTGAAAGAATTGTTATCAATAATCTTTTTTCGGATCGAGAGTACCTCCTCCCAGTCAGAATAAACATCCTCAAGAACCAGTACTATGCTTTCTCTTTCGTCGATCAGTATTTTTGAATCGAGCCCCAATTCTTCTTCAACCCGAATAGCGTAAAGTACGGCCTGTCGATCTGTTTTAAACTCTCCCAGCTGCAGGATGAAATCAAAATCAACGTTAATCATTGAAGCCGGAAGTTCCTGTTTGGCAATGTAAATGTCTGAAACCGAGGTGGACTTCAGCACCTTGCTTTTCTCTTGCTCTGCCAAGCGCTCCGAGCTATACGGACCCATTCTGACTTTATACATCAGCGTATTAGGATCCTGATATCGATGCAGGTCAAATTCATACCTGGACTTCAAATCTGTCATGTAAGAATCTGCTCGATTTGGATTTGTAAAGGCCGCAAATTGAAGATCATATCTAAAGCCACCAGGCTCGAAATTTGTAGCAACTGTTTCATAACACTGATTCAGGACAGCCGCATCGGGGTAGTTGATTGAAAGGTTCTGGGTAAAGTTTGAAGCACTGCTCAAGTCCTGGAAAAGTCCTGTTCGAACAGCATATAGTTTTCTTGGCTCATTGTACACTATATAAGAGCCGGAACCCAGGCTATAACTTTTCATAATTTTTGTGGCGGCTTCAAATGTTGAAAAGGCAGCAAGCTGAATTCCGTATCTGCATTTATTCAAGGTCAGTCTTTCAACAGCAATATTATACTCCAGTGAAATACCGCCGCCACTGTTGGCCGTTTGGGCGATATTGGTACCCGCAGTTATGGGTTCCTCGTTAACCTGAAAATCTTTAGGAACCAACAGCAATTGGAGCCCTTCCACAAAATCACCTTCTGGTATGGCTTCCACTTCAAATTCAATTTTTTCGGGGATGGATTTTACATTCAATAGGTCAAGCTGGGATGGGTCAACCTGAAGTTCATATTTTCCGGGGGGAGCTCATAATCATAGAAGCTTCCATCAGAAAAGGTTCTGATCTCTTTGCTAAAGTCACCATTCTGCTGATCGAGCAAAAGCTTTAACCCTCCGATACCGTTACTTTTTCCATTAGCAATTTGTCTTTTTACGGACCCTTCCATAACACCGGACATATAGAAGGGAATTTCTACTTTTTTAAAGCGATTAGGATCAGTTATCAAACCAAACTGATCGAACTCAGGTACTAACATGGGGTTGTCGAGCCCGTCTTCATTCATTTCCATATTATAGTAGTAATAGGGCTGCATCTGTGTGAAATATAAAATCCCATTTTTCTGAATACTGCTTGCACCAGATCTACGAATTCGAACTGCGTTTCCGTTAATGGCCTGATCTTCATCCTTATCATAAGATCGGTTACCATTGTTATCTACGAATAACTGAATTGCTGTACCCGATCGTCCAACCTGGTCTCTGCTGGTAAATAAGAAGTTGTTGTAATTCGTATCATACCCTACGGAGCCGCGCACATTTTGAGTAAAACTGCTGTTATTCCTGATATTATTGTATGTGGTGTTTGTTCGAACTTTATTCAAATCGATGACAAGGCTAAACCTGATGGTGTTGTAATCAGCTCGAAAATTCCTGCCCACCGAGAGCTGGAAACGTCCTTGGTCAAAAACATTTCTCGAAATTAAAGCCTCTGCCGACTCAAATTGACTTAAGGTGGGCTGATATCGCATCTGTGCCCGTAAAAAAACCCCTCGAATGTAAGGAGGTAAATTTCTATTACGGGATACATTATAGGTTGCTGATGTCTCGATGTAGGAAGTGGCTGTCGGATTAAAAATGTCAACTTTACCTGCAAAACGATCACTATAGCCAATACGTAAATTCATTTTACCAACTCTTGAATTTGCATCGAACCGTAAGGTAGTAGCACTCGTTGTTTCCCGGATCCTCGAAAAAGCAGAAGCTCTTACATTAAAGGATGTTCCAAACAAATTAAAAGGGTAAAAAGCAGAAGCAACCAATCTTTTGTCGTCATTAGAAGGGTTGTAGATGCTGAAGTCACCTGTGTATTCCGTATAATCGAAATTTATACTGGCAGAGTTAGGAAATATGGTATTGAAAACACCACGGTAATAAGCTTGGGAAGCGGCTTCAAAAGTTAAAATATAACTTGAAAGAATACGTGATGATACAGAAGAGGTAAAAGTAGGTAATCCATCATTCAAGCCTTCGTAATATTCTACACCGGCTTTGGCAGTAAGCCAATCTGTAATTCCATAAGAACCGGTACCCTGGGCCGTAAGGTTTTGATTGGTATTGCCGACCACAGGGTTATCAAGCTGACCAAGGTTTACAGAATAGTTAAATACGCCGTTTGGTTGAAAGGTAAAAGGTACCTGAATACGTTCTGATCGCTCGATGATTTGGCCGGTGGGACCATAGATTTTCAGATCGAGTTGAGACGACCCGTAAGTGATAGGGGTCAGAAACCGGTAATCACCCATTTCATTTGCCTGCTGGAAGTCGATGAGAGCGTTGTTCATGTATAGTTCGACCTCGGACTGAGGAATAGTACTTCCCTGTACTACGTACTCATCAAAGAGTCGACGTGGTTCAATAGGTTCGTTAGAAATTCTGATACCGGTGTAGCCATTTCTGGCAACGCCGTCTGTATTTGTTTGACCAATGGTCAATTTTGTCAACCATGGTTGATCCCTGTACATATAGCGCCAACGAAGGTTATCAGTAGATATATTGGAGAAGTTGCTGGAATAACTTCCAAAGATACTGCCCTGCAGATCACCACCGTATAACTGTATTCCTAAATTCGTATTAGCATTGTATACATTACTTCCGGAACCCAAATTAGCTGAGAGATTGTAATCGACAAACCCCCCGTCTATAAAAGGACGTTCTCGGCCGTATCTTAAATCATATCTTACTTCCTGGTATCTATTGTCATCTGCGAGCCGTCTTCTTTGGGCACGTATTGCCTTTTCTATAGCGGGTAGCTCTTTATCTGTTTCTAAGTTGAGTGTAAGGTTGTTAAAGTCGATGGTGAAATCGAGTCCAAAAGCCCGGTAAAAAATATCTGCCCTTAGGTAAGAATCAATTTCTTTGATAAGGTAGTCGTCAGCTGTGAGCTGAATACTCTTATCCCCGAATTTTATTTGATTGGCTCTTAAATCAATGTGATAGGGAGTTTGCTCGATACCAAATTTACCGTTTAGAGACAGCCCATTGACCGTATGATCGATATCGAAAAGAGAAAAAACTTCACTGATGGGGAGGTAAAACTGGTCGTTTTTATAATAGGATATAACAACCGAACCTATAATACCGCGATGACGAAATTCGAGATATACCTCAATCTCGTCATTATTATTGCCTTGCGCGTTGGAATTATTCGGGTTAAGAAAAAAGCATAAGACAATAATATTAAGCGTTAGTATTGTTTTTAACCAATGATTCACCTAAGCGAGTATTTGATTGTACTTGAAACCGGCTGCATTTGTACTATTTCATCAGATGAGACATCATTTCTTTGGGTAATAAATTCTACCCGGATTGAGTATTCTCCAGAAGACACATCATTAAGTGAAATATCCTGTTTATGGGTGCCGCTAAAATAGAGGGTGGTTGAGCTTCTGGCCTGTTGTACAACGTTACCCTGGGAATCAATAAGTGAAGTAATTATAGAGCCAAGAAAAGGGGAGTTTCCTGTTCGCTCATAATTTGTGAGTACTTCCAATATGCCATCATCAGATACACGTGGCATTATTTGATTGACTGTGATTCCGGTATTCACAGATCCGACTTTATAATAAAGCCCTGTTACCTGTTCAACAATTAACCCAAGGCTTGCAGTTACCGTCTCAGTTTGTTCAAGTTCTACCGGAGGTGCTTCGGGAGTGGCACTTGTTTTAATTCTTGCCCAATAGGTGCCATCTTGCAAATCGTTGGGTGCAGCAATTCTGAGCCTTACAATCTGCCGCTGCCCTGGGTTAAGAACAAAATTCTGAGGGAAAGCACGCACGTTTTCTGCAATAGAATACTGTTCTGCACTTACAGAGTCATCTTCTACAATTCTTCGCTGACCCTCTTCATTTAATGCACTGTAACTAAATACAAAATCGATAGATATTTCCTGGTTCTCATTGGAGTTGTTAATCACCATATAGGTTCCGAACCTGGAGTTGTCATTTACAAAAAGGTTCGTTGGGGCAATGGTAACTTGTGATAGCCCAACTGATAACGTGCAAATACCAAGCAGTACTGTAAGTAATAGCTTTCTCATAACTCTATAGATTAATGAATTCCCGATGCGGGTAATAGTAATGATTGTTAGCAACTTTTACCATCACATATTAATACCGGTTATTTGCTTGATTCGTAATAAAAAAAAAGCCCTGCCAACAAAAGGCAAGGCTTTAAATCTATGTATTCAATATCAGTCGTAGTACACTGAAAGTGTAAGATCTCCGGAATATTGTCCTTGATAATTACCAGCAGCAGCACCTGAATTAAGAGTACCACCTACGTAAACATAAGCAGTTGTAGCTGCAGTTGTAACGCTTGCAGTTCCTCCTGAGAAATCAGTTCCACCGTCAACATCGCCATCAGTTTCAGTATAAGTAGCTGTAGCAGTAAATGGAATGTCGTCTTGCGCTGTACCACCGGAAAGGTCAGGAGTACCTTGGGGTGTTAAGTTAGCAGGAGCACTAAGTGAAAGAACAATAGCTTGTCCATTTGCCAAACTAGTCATTTGGAATTTACCAAGATTAGCTTCATTTGCAGTAGAAAGTGCTTCTGTAATACCACCATCAACATCACCGTCAAGTAGGGTTCCGAAATCAAGATTGTTTACAGCTGTTAAGGTAACATCAGTAACAACGTTAGCTGTTGCTGAAATACTTGCTTGTCCTTGAGCCATGGCTGATGTAGCAGTTAAAGCAACCAATGCAAAAGCAGATAAAAGAGTTTTTAGAGTTTTCATAATCGTGAGATTTTATTGTTTGTTTAATTTCTGAAAGAAAATTATTGATCTTCTGAAAGCCTTCCTAGTTAGATACTCTTAATTAAAACGTCCTAACTGTTTGAGCAGAAACCATGTATTTAATGTCCTAGATGATAATTTATACCACAAAAATACTTAAGCAGCTTCAGACTTATATTTAGATTTCTTTAATGTTTTGGCTTTCACCTTGTTAGTACGAAGAAAATTGCAGATTGGATTTAATCATAATCCACACTTAAAATCACTTCTCCGGTATAAATGCCATTAGGGATGTTACCTACTTCGATAGAACCATAAACATAAATATACAGCCGCTTCCAAATCTCGTTTGGATTAATAAGATTCGTATTGTCGTGAATAGAAACCATCCTACCACTTGCAGGTATTGAAGTTGAAGATGAGATAGAGTTAGTCCCCGTATTATTGTAAGACATATTTAATGTGAGGGGGATCTCTTCATTTATTCCCGTCTGATTATGAGTCAAAACCGCGGGGTACTGAAGATTGATGTAAACGTTTTGGGTGTGAAAAGCTCTTATGCTGAAGACGCCCATGTTTACATCACCCAATTGAATCTCAGTTCTTCCTGTGTTGGATATTAATGTTCCAAAGTCCAGGTTTTGTTCTACAGTTGCGCTCAATTCCGGTTCAACCTTTAATTGTAGGTTTATAAATTGAGCCTCAGCATGCAAGCCAAAGAGTAAAGAAAAGGCAATTGTGTGAAAAATTGCTTTAATCATAATAAATGGTAACCTGAATATCAGCAGAGTATGTACCAGAAATCTGACCACTGGCATTTATTGATCCATATATAAATAAATAAGCACTTTCTTTCAGTACTTCTAAATTATATCCTTTATAGACAGGGGTAGGGGGAGGTCCCGGGGGGGCGGATGTACGGCTTAATATTGGAAATTGAGTACTTAGTACACCAGTTTGTTGACTGAAATCGATAGTAGTTTCGCCAATGTACCTGGTGTTATTAAGAGCTGATACTTCACTGTCTTCTCCAAAATTTGAGTAAGCTCCTTTTAAAGTGAATGGCAGGGTACAATTTGCATTTGAACATCCATCCGTATCGAAAGGGGCAAGTAATTCTATATCAATCAATACGTCGAGGTATTTTATTCCTTCCAGCTCAATGATAGCGGCGTCGGTAATTTCAATTTCTTTAACACCCTGATTTTGTGCAATGGTGCCAAAGTCTAAGTTGGGTTGTATTAACACCGGACTGATGGTTGTATATCTGCTGCTGAAGTCGCCGAAGTCAATTTCCTGAGCATAGAGGTTGCTCATTGAAACTCCATGAAGCAGAAGAATAACTGCGGAATACATAAAACGCAAAAAGCCCTTCGAAAAGAAAAGCTTGAAATGCACTGCAGTTCTATGCGACCTGAAGATCATATGTAGTCTATTTCAATTGTGAAATCTCCTTCATAATTACCGGGAGCGGCATTTTCAATATTTACCCGGCCACCAACCCAGATGTAATATCTGCCTTCTTCGTTAAACTCGATATTTCTGTTATCCAGCTTTAACAATTCGGATGTTGATTGGTTATCCTCGTTGTTGCCCGAAAGCTCATATGTAAAAGTAAGCGTTGCATTACCATCTACCTGAGTTAACTCCCTTTCAGGTAAATAATTTAATCTGAATTCCGTATTAGGCATACCTACAGCAATCATGAAACCTGCATTTAGGCTGTTCACCGGATTTACGTAGATTTCTCTTTGGCCGGGCTGGAGGTTTGGAAAGGTCATTGAATTAACGGTAATCAATTCAATTGAAGGGATGACCACTGCACTTACATTGATACTGGCTGATACAACAGGTTCACCCAATTGATCCTGAGCTTTCAGAGGCTGAAAAGCACATAAATATAAAATGATTGCTAAGTAGAAATATTTCATAAAAGTTCGATGTCTGAAACCTGTAAATTCTGGAAGTAATTTCTCGGTTACCTGAGAATAAAGCCAGTTAGTATATTTTAATTAGAGTATCGTAACCGGTTCGGTGTTCTAAATCTTTCAGCATAAAAAAACTACTTCATCATATATTAATACGAAGAGAATGAAAAGCCGGATTTCTACCAACTACCTTTTAGCCAGCTAAGCCTCCAAAGCGTAGCTTTATACTTTTAGAAATATTCGGGCTTAATTGGACACCGAACTTTCCAATACCCTCTGGAGGGGAGGTGCTTGTTTTTAACTGATGTCAGTAATAGGCTACCAGGCAAAGGCATTGAAATAGAGAGGAGGAAGTTCAAGCTCCCGGCCAGACAATCGAACTTTTCGGGGAAGCTGCTCCGTCTTTTTCTTTCCTTCCGGATGTACAATTTCAAAATTGTACTCCAGCTCACTGTTGGAGTATCGGGATGAAAAACGAACCTCAGCTGTGTAAATACTATCCACTGGATTGGAATCATGTAAACGGACAGGGCGAGTACTAATCGGGCTTAGGTTACCGGTTACCCTTATGTAATCCCTGCCCGGCACAAACGTACTGTCTTTAAGCATCGGGGTTAAATTGACATTGAATGTGACTTTGCTTTGTGCTTGCACGGTGATGGTACATGCGAGCAGGAAAACGGGGATAAAGAATAATCTTTTCATCGGTGATATAATCGTGTCTATGGTTTCTGAATAGTTGTTTTGAAAATTGAATATATAAGAACCTCTGCGGATTATGAATCCACTTTTACAACCGGTTTATCACGCCAATAAACCAGCGAGAAAATACTTTCCCGGGGAAAGGAAGGAGGGATGGTTTGCTGCAGTCGGGTATCATAAACATAATTTTTTGTATATCCACTGGCTACGCTGCCCCCACTAAAGGTGCCCACTGGTCCCCTGTTCTTTTGAATTACGCCACCAAGTAAATCCAGACTTCCTCTTGGGCTGCCACTGCTATAATCTTCAGCTTCAAATGAAGTTCCAAGAGCCATAATGGATGCATGTATCGTCAGATCATAACTACCATTATATGAATGTGCCCATCGGTCAATTTCTACGTCTTCTTCACTTACCAATCCCAGTAGATCTGTTGAAGTTGAATCAACTCTTGGGTCTGTATCATAAACTATATCACCTACAATGTTAATGTCATCTGAAGCATGCAGAGTTACGCTCCCTTTAACTTCACCAACAACATTTGCCTGCCCGTCAACACTAATTACTACACCACCCTCAGCGTTTTCATAACTGGATAATTTATAATGATCATAACAGGTTAAAGGATCGGAGCAACCCACATTTTTTACTTTAACGTATCCTTCCCCAAATATGTCCTCGTAAAATTCTACATCTTTATTTGAGTTGAAGGTTAGAGTAGCCTGGCTTTTCAATAAGTTAATTTGTTCCGTACCGGGCAGATCTTTGGTCTTTGTAAGGTTGAAGTTGGTGCCTCCGTTAAAGTTAGGTGAATCGCTACCATGACGGGTAGCAGGGTCGTTGCTGTTCTCATCGCCGGTATAACCTACCCAATCATTAGGGCTCGAAATAAATCCGTTAAAAGTTGGTGAGCCGGACATACTGAACGTACCATTTGTATGAACCGGTCCTGTTACCTGGTCACCATTCCACCACCAAATTTTAACATGTGTGTATGGATGAGCAAAAGTTTCCGCATCAGTGAAATAGGAATATCTGGAGAAGGAGTCTCTTTGCATCAATACTTCTATCTCAGACTGATACCCACCATAGGTTCCATAACTGGTGAGTAAAACACGATATTCATCATCGGGATCGGGTTGGGACATATACAATGTTCCGGTAGCTCCATCAGCAGTGGACATTGAAATTTCGTCGGACCACTCCATATCGACCAATAAGTTTTGGATCGCATTGTCAATCAGGCTGGAGGCTACATTTTTAGCCTGCTGTTCATTAAAGTGAATGGCTGTTCGTTCAGGTAACACTTCTGTGCGGTTCATGTTGGCTACCTGAATGATTCCGGATATAATGACTAAACCGCTAACAAGAAATAGCATTGCTCTTCCCATAATACTCTCCTTTTAATTCCAGGGGTGGTTCATAACGTTTGGGATAAACTCTCGGGTCCAGGCTGTACGGTGGTAGATATAATCACCTTGTGGACTTATTCGAATAGGTTCTTCTGACTCAATCATAGTCTCAACCCTGATTTTTATTTCTCTTTGTGAAGTAAGAGAAGCAGGGTTGGAAACTTCTTCCCAATCTCCGGTTACAATATTCTTTCGGTAGTAAACAAGATTAAAGTAGGTGACTAAAAATTGGGACGTGCCATTTTTGTCCTCCCGGTACAGGTAGAAATCATTGGGGTTTGTAGTAGAACCTGCAAGGTCAGTATCGTCGGCGTAAAGTGTTACCAATTCTCCGGAAGTATCATCCCCACTATCTACACAAGCAGGGGAGGTTCTGAACTCAATTCGATCCTCTTCACTTTCCTGAATGGGGTCATTATTGAATACATCGTCTGAATATCCCAGTCCGTTAAAATCACAGGAAAGTAATTGTACCAGGTTATCTCTTTTTTCCTGGTTAATGGTAGAAATGGTGGTTTCCTGTCCGGTGGTATTTAAATTGATATTAAATGCCAGGATGGAAATCAGCATAAAACCTCCGATAACATAACTTGTAACAATACCTATATTCATGGCAATTAGCTGCTAAAGGTTAAGGTTCGGATCAGTTTTTGAGTTACTGTAATTGCAGGATCCAGTGAATTATTTTCAACGGTTATAGTAATCTCGTAGCAACGTTGAGAAGAGGAATCCAATAAGTCGCAATCATTGCTTACTTCCGCCTTTCGATATATGGTAAAGGTTTCTGAATATTCATTACTTGCCCCATAATCAAACGTACGCTCTATGGGATTATCCTCATATAAATAATATGAACTATTGTCAGAATCGAAGGGATCCTGGCTCTTGTAGCGTGCCTGCACCCAACGGATGGCATCAATTTCTTCCTGCGCTGCAGAAATAGCACGGTATTCCAATTCCGACCTTACCATCGTGTCCAGTGTTACCTGAAAACTTCTGGACGTGTTCATTGTAAGCAAGGAAAACACAACCATTGCTGCACCAAGGTAAATGATATCTGAAAAGTCAGTCATGGTTATTAAGGTTTAGTGTTGTTACACAGTAAGGATTTATCTTAACCCTATTTGTTACAAAATTTCCTGTAGTTAACTTATACAGGGTAAATCAACTGATAATTTTGACATTATTCGATTAGATATTCTCAATAAAAACCGGCCATGTCAAACGAGCCTCTTTGACCACTTTTTTCAGGCCCTCTTTTAAATATTAAAAAATTCTAATCTTAATATACAGCTTTCTTCGGTCAATTCATTGCCGGCATTTATTCTTGGAGTAGATTACGTATTCTTTTAGCCCCCGGATTTAAGTTAACTACTTAATCAACACCATTTTATTGGTCATAACCTTTTGGTTGGTTATAACCCGATACAGGTATACGCCACTTGCTAAACTGCCGGCACGGAAAGGAATATTATAGGTTCCGGCAGGTAATTTTTCGGAAACCAGCGTTTGTACTTTTCGTCCCAGAATATCAAACACCTCAAGCCTTACATCGGTCTCTTCCGTTAAGCCAAATGGAATGGTGGTAGTTGGGTTGAACGGATTCGGATAGTTCTGATACAGATAGACCTCTTCCGGAATGTTGGCTTCAATTTCTTCAGTGGTGATTCTCAGCATGAACCTTGAAGAAGATTTATTCTTATTCATAGAAGGAGAGCCACTGGTAGGTTGTGCCTGCTTCAGTTTCTTCTTCGAGTTATAAGTAAAAACGTACTCTTGCTGTTCGCGAAGATTGATTTCTTGCCCGGTTTCATAGTCAAAAAGAATCACCATCCATTCTTCAGGTACATTACGGAGTCCGGGCCACCTGAGGGTGTAACTT
This sequence comes from Gracilimonas sp. BCB1, assembly GCF_040117685.2. NCBI lineage: Bacteria > Pseudomonadati > Balneolota > Balneolia > Balneolales > Balneolaceae > Gracilimonas > Gracilimonas sp. BCB1. Next base: position 108,008 of record NZ_JBEDYP020000018.1, read on the forward strand.
CCTGCTGCTACCTGTCCGCCAAGGTAAGCCTGGAAGTGCAGCGGAATGTTCTGTCGGTGAATGAAATTGGATGACCGGTTATTAATAACGAGCTCAGTTCCATCATCCAAAGTAGAGTAAAACTCTATGTGTGAATCCGAGAAGGGGAGTAGGCGCAGGGCATCCTGGGGATCTTTGCCGGTAGCTCCATTCTGGCTTAGCATTACATGCGTTACCTTAGTGAGTCCGCTTCCGGATGCTTTCAGTTCCAGTACCGGGGGGCACCTTCAAACTCTTGCTGAGCAGGAATCGCTTCTTTTCGGAGGAAGTTACCCCCGGTGGTTTTAGCTGCTTTTTTAACTTTCAGAACCGGAGCTGGGGCATTGGCTTTCACCCAGAAACCCTGGAAAGCGGGAATGATGCCGCTGCCCAATGAACCGGTGGACCCATTCCATGTCAAAAACTCTCCATTTCCACTGTTAGCAGCCGGATCCCATATATAAATAGTTGATTCGATATTGGTTTTCGTCCAGTTAGATACATTATTCCAGTTTATGGCCGCTCCAAAAGGATTACCCACAAAGTTCCAGCCGGAATCGGCCTCCGGAGTATAAGTGACTCCAAAGTCGACTTCTGTTGAACCTACCCCGAATTCCTGTCCTGCCACATCAAGTGTATCTGGCAGCGGATCGTTGTAAAGTGGATCAGCAGCAATACTGCCAAAGAAGTAGACCCAATATCCGCGTCCTGAAACCAATGAATTGGTTATGTTAGACGGTGCTCTCAAACGGTCGTTATCGGTAGCCGGTAAACCTTCTTCGTTAGTATCATAATCTTCAAGATACCACAGCACATTAGGTTGCAGAGTATCACCCGGGTTGGATCCGGTACTATAAGTGGCACCAGTATACCCCTGGGTAAGGGTTCCGTCCAGGAAGTCACCAATGTCAGAGTTTACCGGTGAGGATAGCATTCTCCAGCCTCTGACTCCGGATATCTTTCTCTGGAACCGAAGCTCACCTGAACCATACGACTGTGTATTGGCAATCAGGTTTTTTCCGCTTGGTATCAGTAGTTCACCATCTGTGAGGGTAAGGGTGCCTGTTACGGTGAAGTTGTCGGTGATTTCAACTGTTCCGGGGTTATCAATCTCAACATTTACGAAGGAGTGCGGACTTACGATGGTTTGGTCGCTGCTACCATCAAAAATAACCGTTCCCAGGGTAAAAGTGGGGAGGTCTAAATTACCTCCTATGGTAAGAGAGTCATTGTTACTACCCAGCATTTCACCGTTGCCGGTTACATCTCCTGATACGATAAAATTCACTCCACCGGAAACATTGAGTTCTGCACTGGCTTCAATTGAAAGGGCGGCAATTTCTGTATTTGTAATGTTTACTACGGGGAATTCGTTACCTACCGCCGGACTTGCGGGTATTAAGATAACGGATGATGCATTAGGCACAGAATTCACGTTCCAGTTGTCCGGGTCATAGTAATTTGAGGCCGCAGCAACAGAACCTAACTGACTTTCCCAGATGTGGCTGAAAGCAGCAAACTCAACCTGCGCATCATCAGAGATGGAATTTCCATTTAAGGTTCCGGTAATCGTTGCTATAACGGTACTCGTTGATGAGGTAAGCGTGGCTGTATATGTTCCATTCGAATTATCCGTAACGCTACCAATCGAACCCTCATCAGTGCTCAAAAGTACCGCAGCTCCACCGGTGGTAACGTTATTACCATAAGCATCTTTAGCCTGCACGGTGATGGTAGAGGTACTGGCTCCATCATTCAGAATAACGGTAGGAGAGGCTGAAATGGTGGTTTCCGTTTCACTTGGTGAACCAGCAGAAACAGCAAATGAATTACTCACACCAGACTCTGATCCGGATGAATTTGTTGCTGTAATCGTACAGTTTCCGACACTGGTAATGCTTACCGTAAGTGATGACAGTACGCCGGAGCTAAAAGCCGGAGTTGTACCCTGCCCAGTTCCTATATCACAGGATGAAGTAATAACAACTGTACCATTAAAGGTGGTAACTGTGGTTCCGGAACCATCAATAGCCGTAATTTTTATATTGAAATTCTGTCCGGCTACTTTTGGACTGATGTTCCCTGATGGAACACGTTCTACTTTAAATGAGGTAAGCACTCCTGCATTTACAATATTGAAATTGGAACTTACCGCATCATCGAGGCCTGAGCTGGAGGCTGTAAGTTGCTTGGTGCCTACGTCATCAATTTCAAGATCAGAGAAGTCAGCAATTCCCAGAGAATTTGTGAGTTGAGTGGTTGTTCCTGATAAAGTACCGGTGCCGGAGCTAAGAGCCATATCTATCGATACTCCGGATTGTTTAACGCTGTTACCGAACTGATCGGTTAGCTGAACACGAACGGCAGGAGAAATGGCGGTATTTACATTAGTGGATGATGGCTGCTGTGTAATCACCAGGCTGTCTAAAGCACCGGCTACCATAGATAGTGAACCGTAGTTGGTTCCACCACCCAGTCCGGTAGTACCGGAGTTCGTGATATTACCTGAATTTGGCAGTGTACCGGTAGTAGGACGAACCTGAAGTCCGCTTATATCAATTTCACCGGGGTTAGAGCTGGAAGCCGTATTTACAGTAAAAGTTACCTGAGTGGAAGAGATACTTGTGAAGGATACGGCAAGGGTTGTAGTACCGCCGTATACTGCCGAGGTGCTTACAGAAGGTGTTGAACCTGAATTCCATTCAAATCCGGTTGGGGCATCCAGAACAAAAGTACCGCCAGCAGATAATTCGCCGGCAAACCCTTCTTTAATAATCGGGCCGGTAAGAGAGGTATAGGTAGTGTTGGCATCATCCGCAGAAATATTCTCACCATTTTCTGCAGCGGTAATTTTCCGAATGGATAGCGAGTATTTATCCGACAAGTAGTCTTCTACATTTTCGCGTTCAGCCTGGGTAAGAAGACGATCATAATAAATGAATTCGGCGATTTCACCGTCCCAGCTTTGGTTTGCAGTGTTGGGGTCATCTTTTGCGCCCTTTCCTACAATGGCGGTTGTTGTATTGGCTAAGGTTCCTACCGGAGGAGGGCCTGCTGCTGATGGGTTATTAAGAATTCCGTCAATAAAAATATCATAGGTGTTTCCACTTTGCCATTGGAAACTAAATATTTGCCCGGCTGTGGCCTGAATATCCGAAAAGCTCTCCAGCTGATTGTCGGGATCGTTTGCAAGAATACCGGTTTTCACAACATTGGTGAAAGCCCCGCCATTGTTGGCCCCTGAAGCATCATACCGGAAGGTTAGAAATTCATCCGCATTGTTTGGAACCTGGGCATTAAAGAGTCCCCGGTCGGTGTTTGTCTGGTCGGATTTATAGACCATAAAAATGGTAAACTCCGTGGACCCATTGATGTAATTTTCACCATCACTGTCTTCAAAATGATCGCCATTACCGGCAAAATTTATAGATGGTTGATTGTTAAGCGGGGCAGAACTACTCACCGTTGTCGGCCGAGTTCCGGCGTCAGCAATTCCGGTAAAATCATTCCCGTTACCGCTTTGATCTTGCCAGGTAACAACTTCGCTACCGCTGGTAACAACTCCTGCATCGGCCCGCAACCAAACTTCCAGACCGTTGATGGCTTCTACCGCATTTACCTCAATAATTCGGGTTACCGTATCGCTGGCAAGGGCGCCATCATGAGCCACAAAACTTATTTCCCGCTCAGGACCGGTGGGGATGGTGGCAAAATTTCTGTATTCCACGGTACGTAGTGCGGTTTCATAATCACTTAGTGAATTGGTTCCGGTCAGCTTTAATCGTCCGTTTGTATCATCAAAAGTTCCTGTGATCCCAAATATATCTGTAAAAAGAAGAGAATCTTCGACCGGTTTAAAGTTTTCGGTAATAAGCACAAATGCACTGTCTAACTGAGTGTCGTCTGGGTCAGAAACCGAAAGGGTGGATGTAATTTGAATAGGTGCATTGTTGTAATTCAAGGCTGAAGATTCGATTCCGGAGAGAACAGGGGCAGAATTAACTGCTATAATATCCAGGTCGCGGGTTTCAGTATTACTGTTGGCATTTCCATCATTTACTGTAAACGAAAAAGTACGGGTAATCTCCACAGGGTCAGCACTCAGGTTCTCATAGGTGACATTTTCCAGGGCCGTTTCATAATTTGATAGTGACGATGTTCCCGTAAGTGTTAAAGTACCGGTTGTGGAATTCCAGCTGCCGGTAATGCCAAACTGTGGGGTAAATCCAAGTTCATCTTCTCCCAGAGTATAATTATTGGTGATGGCCACCGTGGCACTTTCCATATTGGTGTCATCATTGTCAGTAATAGTGGCATTGTAGGCAGCTCCTCCGCTCACTGCACCTGTCCCTTCAGTATAGGTAAGAGTGGGGCCGCTGATGCCGGATAAAGCAGGGCTGCTGTTCACTGCAATAACGTTTACATTACGGGAAGCCGAGTTGCTGATATCATCCCAGTCGTAAACTTCATAATCAACCGTACGGAGTACAGTTGAAGGGTTGGTGGTATTAGTATTTTCGTACGTAACCGATCGTAAGGCCGCTTGATAGTTCGCGGGCGAATCCTGACCGGTTAGTAACAGAACCCCGGTAGTTGCATTAAAACTGCCTGAGATGTTTCCGGTTGGGGTGAAGTCCAGCACATCTTCTGAAGGGGTAAAATTTGAGGAAATAATGACACGCGCACTATCCAATACTGTATTATCACTGTCAGAAACGGTGAGGGTAGAAGTTATGGATGTAGGGGCGTCGCCTTCAGTGTAATCAAGGTCGGTTCCTTCGATGGCTGCAAGCGTGGGCGGTTCATTACACCATTTGTCACACAGAAAATCGTACACACTGGCCATTTGCCCACCATTCAGCGCGGTATTCCAAGACACGAACTCTCCTATATATCCACTAAAGGTATTGGTTCCGGGAGGGTTGCCTCCGGTTGTTACCGGGTCGCGGGTACCGTTTTCTTCCCCAATAATTGCTCCACCCCCGTGTGTTTGTTGTACATCCACATTATTTTGAGTGATAGCGCTGTTATCATTAATTCGGGCCGACCATGTTCGGTTTACTAGAGTTCCTGCTGTTGCGTTATGGCTGGAAATAATAATGTAGCTTTCATTAGGCAGAACGGTACCAAGGTCAATCGATTTATATTGATTTCCGGCTCCCCATTCCTGGTTATTCCAAACAAAAGCATAGGCGTTTCCATCTTTAATACTGATCTGATATCCCCGGCTTCCCCCACCTTGCTCATAAATCATCTGTAAGCCGGCTACTGATGCACCTGTCCGGAAAACAACGGCAAATGATTTCTCATCATAGGTGCCTGTATTCAGAAGTGCATCATTGGGAGGGTCAAGATTGTCATCGGTTCCATCCCATAAAATGCCACCTCGTTCACCAAAATAATTGGAATCAAAAAGGGGTTGCTGAGCTCCGGTCCCGTTAGTTGCGGAAAGATCGGTTCCCGAACCAACGGCGTTATCAGAACGGTCTCCCCATGTTGCTACAGATGTTCCGTCTCCTGGTTGATTTCCCAGGTTTAAATCACCGTCTACATCCTGCGCGTCAAAATGGAAGACAGGGTTGGCTAAATCGGTGGATAAGTCGGATAGGGTGGTAATAATGTTGATATCCCGTGCCTGGGTGTTGCTATCATTCGACCCATCATTTACGGTAAATGAAATAGTGCGAGTGCTTTGATCAGGGGTTGAACCATTAGTATTCTCATAAGTTACATCGCGCAAAGCCGCCTGGTATTGAGCAAGCGTGGCTGAACCTGAAAGAGACAAGATTCCGGTTCCTGAATTCCAGCTGCCGGTAATTCCATTTTGATCAGTAAAGGCGAGTACATCCTCAGAAGCATTATAATTACCGGTAATTTCAATTTCAGCACTGGAAAGAGTTGATGTATATGGGTGATCAATTGTAATTGCAGAGGTGACAAATACCGGTGAGCCTCCGGCAAAAAAGTTCTGTGGAGATGATTCAATATCGTCAAGGGTGGATGGATCAGGAATCTCTGAAATAAAGCTTCCCGGTGCGTCTTGGTTATTATATTCAGTTGAAATCCAGTCGGCAGAACGGGCTACATTCGAAATCCGAACTTCATCCATCATGCCATCAAACTGGTAACCGCTACTTGAGAGGGTAAGGTTATCTCCATTGGGGGTAAAGTTGAAAGCCGTTCCGTTGGTGACGTCCTGAGCTCCGTCAATATAAATGGTGCGACCATTGGTGGTGCTATTAGTGAAGGTGATGTAATAATCCTGCCCGTCGTTCATCGCACTACCATCAAAGGCCGTTCCGTCGTCATTAACGGTAATATTATTGAAATAATAGACGGCATAGGAACTGTTATAAGCACCTTTGGTAACCAAATCGGGACCTACCGAATTAAGGTTTGATCCATTCATCCAGAATGAGATCGTGATGTCCCCGGTAATTTCAAGAGAAGGATCATGCGGGATGGTTATTACATCATTAGCGCTGCCGGCATTAAAATCACGCCCATCTCCAATAATCCCATTTATCACACTGGTACCGCTGGTACTTCCATTATTACCATTAGAAGTTGCGTCGCTCAGGTCGTTATCCAGATGAAGCACCATCTGGTATCCTGAATCCCAGGTTGTGTTTACAGACTGATCGGTTGATTGGCTGGAGTTACCGTAATAAATGAAGAATTCGGTATCTGAAGTGGCATTGAGGGTTGGAAACCGAACCCAGAATAAAATCTCTCCGGTAGCGGCATTGTACGATTCCAGCTCATGGTCCAGAAGGGTGGAACCGTCTGACGAAGTAAATACAATATCGTATCCGTTCGCATTTTCGACATCACCGCCGTTACCGGTGGTTCTTAAATCATTGTCGGTGAGAGAGATAAGCACCGGGAAATCAGTGAGGTTGGTTGTACCTGAAACCTGCCCGTTGTTCACAGCGAACTTTTTACGATGGGTATACCCCGGAACTTGTGCGGATAGTGATTCCACACCTAAAAGTGCTATAAGCAGGGTTAATAGTCCGATATGTGCGCTGCGGATGATTTTCACACTTTATATTTTAGACTGATTTTACGAGCAAATATAGGTATTGGATGTCTAAACTTGAGAATGATTAGCTATTTCTAACCCGTATGAAAATAATCTATAACAAGTGGAGAAGTACTATTTAATCAAGGTCATTTTCTTCGTGAAAACCCCATTCCTGGTTACCAACCGATAGAGATAAATACCGCTTGAGAATTGGGAAGCATCCCAGTTAAAAACATGTGTACCCGCCCGCAGTTCACCATCAACAAGGGTTGTTATTTTGCGCCCCAGAATATCAAATATTTCGAGCTCCGTATAACTTTTAAGGGGAAGGTCGAACTGAATTTTAGTGGCTGGATTAAAAGGGTTCGGGTAGTTTTGTTCCAATCGAAAGTCGGAGGGGAGGTTCCCGGCATCGGCTCCGGGGTTTATTCTCAATACAAACCGGGTTTTATCGGGATTTGCTTTACTTTGAATTTTAGGCCGTGCAGTTGATCCATTATTGGCTGCTTTTTTTCCGGACTCCCCAATATGATTGAAAATGTAGGAGGGCTGTCGTTCAAGACTGATTTCTTCTGATAGTTTCCTGTCAATAAGCGAAATAGTCCAGCCGTGAGGGAGATGTGAGGCCTCTTGTAGTTTCAGATACATATTCCCGGAAGCGGAAACCCCATTTTCATAGGCTTCTATCTGCAATGGAATCTCAATTGGAATACCAAAATGACGAGGCAGGTTATTGATAGCGTACTTATCACCTGAAGCCGATACGGACGACAACTCGATATAATCGGAAATCCCTGAAAAAGGATTAAGGCGGTATCCGTCTAGGCGATCTTTGCCGTAATTAGCCGATTCGGTAAACATGAAATGAGCAGACACCTCTCTGTTTTCGTCGTCCACCAGGCTTATGGAAAACATGGGGTGGTGGTTTTTGACAGACATGGAATTACTCTTACCAACGTACGAGCCACCAGTGGTTTTAGCGTCTTCTTCCACAATCAGTGAAGGTGAAGGAGCATTTGCTTTTACCCAAAAACCCTGGAAAGGAGAAATCAATCCGTCTCCTAAGTCACCGGTAGTACCATTCCATGTTAAAAACTGGTTAGAGCTGTAATCCCAAATATAAATGGTCTGGTCTATGTTTGTTTTGGTCCACGAGGCACCTTCATCCCAATCGATGGTAGCCGCATATGGATTGCCAACTAAATTCCATCCGGAGTCGGCAGAGGGGGTGTATGTGACACCAAAATCTACCGGACCTTCGTTCTCCTGTCCCTCAACATCAAGTGTTAGCGGGAGGGGAAACACGTCATTGTAATTTGGGTCAGCATCGATATCCCCAAAAATGTAGGTAAATAAACCCAGCCCTTCGCTGATGCTGTTGGATGCATTTGATGGGGCTCTCCAGCGCTGGTTGTCGGTTCCGGGATAGGTTTCATCATAATAAAGTACGTTAGGCTGAAGGGTATCTCCGGGGTTAGAACCGGTTGGATAATATGCTCCTGAATAGCCTTGGGTAACGGTTTTATCCAGTAAATCATCAAAGTCAGTTTGAAGCGGGGAGGAGAGTAAACGCCAGCCGTTGGAACCACCGATCGTGTTTTTCATTCTCAACTTTCCGGATCCGATTGCTTTGGTATTGGCGATCAGGTTGATACCGGATTCAATGCTTAAAATTCCGGAAGTAAGAGAAAGAGTTCCTTCAACCTCAATATCATTATCTAAGCTGACTTCGGACGAATTATTGATGGTCAAATTATTGACTCTGTTTGGAAGCCCGTTTCCGGTAATTTGAGCAGAAGAGCCGTTATAGGTATATGATCCGCTTCTTCTGAAATTTCTTGTGCCCGTTTGAATATTGCCGGTTGCACCTGATGTTGCTATTCCATCCGCGGATCCGATTTCTAAGGTCCCATTAGTAACCCGAAATTCTCCGGATCCGGTTATGATTTTTTCTCCAACCGTTAAAGTTCCATTGGTGTGAACCCGTAAAAGTGCTCCGCTTAGTATTTCTAAAGAATTCTGATTTACTATGGATTCGGTGGTAATAATTCGCACGTTATCGCCACCACCAATAAAAATGGTAGCGTTATTGGTATTTGATGGGTTTGAGGAAGCGGCAGCCCCATCATGCCCAGTAGTAGACCAGGTCGAATTTCTATCCCACCGTCCATTTCTACGGGAATAAAAAGTAATGGCACTGCTTTTGCTAAACCTTTTTATATGATCATCAGACAATTCCCCGCCATCAGTGCTTTCGAGGTTATTAATGATAATCCGATATTCTACGTCTTCAAGGATGTTGCCTATAGAAAGAGTTACCTGCCGGCTGTTTCCCCCGGTATTAAGCGAAGCGCTGTTAACCGAAACAGAGTTAGAATTACTTACACGTTCAACTTCATAATTGGAAACATTCTCAGCCAAAGATTCAACCATATCTTTGTTAAATGTAATCACTACGGTATTCACATCAGGTGCAGAAGCTGAAACTGCAAACGGGGCAGGGCTTTGCACATTATCTGCACCATCACCGTTAACTTCCCCCTGAATATCCAGCTGGTCATCATCCTGTACATTAACAGAACCCCCTTCATTTACGGTTAAATCTCCCTCAACAGTAACTACATTCTCTGAATCTCCATCGGTTTGGAAGGTAGCTCCTGAATCAACAACTACGTCATTGAAGGTAATATCATTGCCGTTGGTGATAATGGTTTGGGTGCTATCGCCACTAAAAGTTACGGTACTGGAATCGGCATTAAAATCGCTTCCTCCGGTAACTTCAAAATCGCCTGACAACTCAAGGTTTCCGCTTCCCAGCGACATCGATCCCCCGCTTGTAACAGAGGCGTTACCGGCAACATTAATAGTTCCGGTGTCTACATAAAGATTACCGTTGCTGGAAAAGTCAGCATTACCATTGATATTCACTGTAGCATCTTGTACATAAAAATAGCCGGAGCTTTGAACTTGTACGTCATCGTTAATTTCTACGGTTCCCGATCCTAAATAAGCATATCCGTTACTTTCAACATTAAGACTTGAGTTAAAAATGAGATTACCATCATTGAGATTCAGCACACCGTTGCTCTTAACTTCAGTTGGGCCTTCAAAATTGGCCATACCGTCATCCCCATTAAAATCCCCGTTTATGGTAGTAGTGCCATCCACTGTCAGGGAAGCCGTAGCTAAATTAAAAACCGAGTTATTTCCAACATTCAGATTGCCAGCCACATTGATGGTGCCTGAGCCGGCATCGAAACGTTTATCAGAGCTGTTTACCGTTAAGTTTCCGTTGAAATTAGCCACACCATTACCGGCTGAAAAAGCAGGTTGCGATGTATTACCACCTGTTAGAGAAACATTAGCATTGGTAGAAAAACTACCGCTGGTCATCTCAACATATCGGTTTGCATTATACCCAAAGCTAAAGTTAGTTCCGGTGTGATTAACGGTTCCACCATCTATATGAAGTGAGCCGCCGGTTCCGTTTAGTTCCAGCCTGTTGGTTATGGTGAGGTCACCACCACTGATAACTGTCAGATAGGTTATTCCAGAACCTGAGCCATACTTTCCTATTTCAAGCCTTTCTACAGTAGCAGAAGTATTTAGGATGGGTTTATTTGTCTGATTAGAAATAATAACACGTGAACCTGAACCGGGAACTCCATTATCCCAGTTCGAGGCGTTGTTCCAGTCGCTGTTCACAGAACCTGTCCATGTAGTGGTTTGGGCAAATACATTAATGGCACCCATGCTGATGAACAGCATGCTAACTAATAGAATGAGTAAATATGCCCTGTCCTTATTCAAGCTGAATCCTAAAATACACTGAGATACTTTTATCGACAAAAAATAACCTTTTGTTAAGCATTCAAGCAGTTAATTATCGTTAATTAACAGACTCTAATAATGATTATGCAGATGTAAATTAACTTTTCTTATTTTGAGAAAAATTGAATCAAATTTATCTATGAAAGGAATTATTCTTGCAGGCGGAACCGGATCACGGTTATTCCCTCTAACAAAGGTTACGAATAAACATTTACTTCCGATTGGTGACAAACCGATGATTTATCACCCTATTGAGAAACTTACAGGGGTTGGGATTGAAGAAATCCTGATAGTTACGGGTACTGAACATATGGGAGATGTGGTAAATTTACTCGGTTCCGGTAAAGATTTTGGATGCCGGTTTACCTACAAAGTGCAGGATGAGGCCGGAGGGATTGCACAAGCTCTGGGGCTGGCGGAAAACTTTGCAGGGGATGAACCGGTGATAGTAATTCTGGGTGATAATATTTTCGAAAGCTCACTCCAAAAGGCTGTTGATAACTATGATGGCACCGGCGCACAGATTCTCATTAAGGAAGTACCTGATCCCAAACGGTACGGGGTGGCTGAGTTAGATGGAGATGAAGTTCGATCTATTGAAGAAAAGCCGGAGAAGCCAAAATCAAACTATGCCGTAACCGGTGTGTATTTCTATGATTCCAAAGTGTTTGATTGCATAAAAAACTTGAAGCCATCGGGTCGGGGAGAACTGGAAATTACAGATGTAAACAATTTCTACATTCAGAAAGGCGAGATGAAAAGTTCGGTAATGGAAGGGTGGTGGACCGATGCCGGTACCCCAGAGTCGTACCGGATTGCTAATGAATTGGTACGAGGATAATCATGCGGATTTTAATTACGGGTGGAAGTGGTCAGCTTGGACAGGAATGGGTGGGGTACCTGAACCGAAAAGAAGTTGAATTCATCTCTCTGCCTTCCGCCGATCTGGATATCACCGATTTTGAAGACACTAACCGGGTGCTAAGCAATCTTCGCCCTGATTTGATCATAAACTGTGCAGCTTACACCAAGGTAGATCAGGCTGAGGATGAGCCTGAAATTGCCCATCAGGTAAATGGGCAGGCGGTTGCAAATCTGGCTCAGTATTGTGCCAAAAAGAATATTAAGCTGGTACATTTCTCCACCGATTATGTGTTTCCGGGAACCAAAGATGACATGGAGAAGCTGCCTGATGGCTATCCGGAAGATCACCCCACAAACCCGGTTAATACATACGGCGAGTCGAAGCTGGAGGGAGAGAAAGCCATTCTGGAGAGCGGATGCGATTTTTTACTCATTAGAGTTTCATGGATGTGCGGCAAATATGGCAGCAACTTTGTGAAAACGATACTTCAACTTGCGGAAAGCCGGGATGAACTGAAGGTGGTAAATGACCAGTTTGGCTGCCCAAGCTTCACAAAAAATGTAGTGGAGAACAGCTGGGAGCTAATCGATCAAGGAAAAGAAGGTGTTTTCCACCTCACATCTAATGGGAAAATAACATGGTACGATTTTGCTTCTGAAATTTTTAAACAAGCCGGAGTAAGTATAAAACTGAATCCGGTTGATAGTTCCGAATTCCCGACCAAGGCAAAACGTCCGGCATTTTCCCTGTTAAGTACAGAAAAAATTGCTAACATCTCGGGCGTTACCCTTGTTGAATGGGAAGAAGGATTAAAAACAATGTTGGCCGAACTTAAAGTATGAAGATTACAGAAACACGCATTCCTGCTGTAAAGATTATTGAGCCCCGGGTTTTTGAAGATGATCGTGGATATTTTTTTGAAGCTTTTCGAAAATCAGAGTTACAGAAGGCCGGCATTGACGTAGATTTTGTACAGGATAACGTTTCAAAATCCTATAAAAACACCGTTCGTGGCTTACACTATCAAATCCAAAATCCGCAAGATAAACTGGTGCAGTGCCTGAAGGGCTCTATTCTGGATGTGGCTGTAGATCTTCGTCAGGACTCACCCTCGTTTGGAAATTACGTTGCGTTCAAACTCAGCGATGTAAGCAAACGAATGCTGTTTATACCGAAAGGATTTGCCCATGGTTTTTCAGTGCTTTCCGACGAAGCTATTGTAGCTTACAAGTGTTCCGACTATTACAACGCAGAGGGGGAACGTGGTGTCCGGTGGGACGATCCACTTATTCGGATTCATTGGGATGTAGCTCGTCCGATACTTTCCGAAAAAGACCGTAAACTGCCTCTGTTTTCATCACTCAAAGAAGAAGACCTATTCTGATATGCGCATTATTGTAACAGGAGGAGCCGGATTCATCGGTTCTAACCTGATTCTACGACTTACCGAAGCTCACCCTGACTGGGAAATTTTTAACCTGGATAAGCTGACCTACGCATCCGATCAGTCTTACCTGAAATCGCTTAAAGATTCGGGTAGATACTACTTTAAGAAAGTGGATCTGGTAAACCGGAATGAAGTACATGATGTGGTTCAGACTTTTAAACCACAGGGCGTTATTCATCTGGCGGCCGAGTCTCATGTAGACAACTCCATTCAGGGTCCCGAGCCGTTTATTCAGTCCAATATTGTAGGAACCTTCAATATACTGGAAGAATGCCGGCTGCTTTGGAAAGATGATGAAGATGAGTGGAAGAAAAACCGTTTTCTGCACGTATCTACCGATGAAGTGTATGGTGAACTGGAGGACGAGGACGGCTTCTTTACCGAAGAAACACCGTATGCTCCCAATTCCCCGTACTCGGCTTCCAAAGCCGGAAGCGATATGATTGTACGTGCCTATTATCACACCTACGGAATGAATGTGGTGACCACGAACTGTTCGAATAATTACGGCCCCCATCAGCATGATGAAAAGCTGATCCCTGTAGTGATCCGAAGTGCCATCAACCATGAGAACATACCGGTGTATGGAAAAGGGGAGAATGTACGCGACTGGCTGTTTGTGCATAATCACTGCGATGCTCTGGATGTGGCTTTCAACAAAGGGAAGGCCGGAGAGACGTATACAATTGGCGGAAATAACGAATGGAAAAATATCGATCTGGTTCGCAAGATTTGTGACATCCTGAATGAAGAGGTTGCAAACGGGCCGGATGGAGATTATAAAAACCTGATTACCTTTGTAACCGACCGCTTGGGGCATGACTTCCGCTACGCCATTGATGCCTCAAAAATCAAAAACGAATTGGGCTGGGAGCCATCCCAGGATTTTGACGGAATGCTCCGCCAAACAATTTTGTGGTATGTAGACAAGTATAATTCAAAGTGAATAATTAAAAATTTAAAATTGAGAGCTGAAATCAATTTTAAATTTTTAATTTCTAATTCTTAATTCTAAAGCGAATAAAATGAGCGATAGAAACTATTGGTTAATGAAATCAGAACCGGACGATTACAGCATTGATGACCTGAAAAAAGATGGGGAAACCGAATGGACGGGCGTCAGAAATTATGCAGCCCGGAATTATATGCGTGATGATATGAAGAAAGGAGATGGCGTTCTCTTTTATCACTCCAATATTTCAACGCCGGTAATAGTGGGAACAATGGAAGTGTCGAAAGAATCGCATCCGGATCCCCTTCAATTCGATCCCAATTCAAAATACTTCGATGAAAAGAGTACGGAAAGCGAACCGCGCTGGCAGTTGGTGGATGTTAAGTTTGTTCAAAAATTTGACAAGGAAGTAACCCGTGATCAATTGAAAGAAGATCCCGTATTGCAAGACATGGAATTATTCCGCTTGGCGCGCCACTCAATTACTCCTGTCAGGGAAGAAGAATGGAAAAGACTGCACGAACTGGCAGAAGCTGAATCCAGGTAAAACTTACAGGTCATTTTAAAATGCTGAGATTATTTTTTGATCTCAGCATTACTTTCTTCAGGAAATGAATTTGTTTTACGCTCATCCTCAAGTTCCCTCATTTCCTTAATTGTTAAACCGTAGCCAATCAGAAATAATACGGTCGTAAAAATTCCGCAAAATAGTATGACTGTATTACTCATTGGGACTCCTGTATATATTCTTGATATAAATTCCGAAGCCTAAAAGAGAGGGAACCCATATTCCTACAAATATTCCTGCTTCAGGGTTAGTGGTAAACCATAAATAAATGGATAACAGCATCGATAAAAAAGCTGAACCCAAGATAAAAACATCAGATAGTTTCATATTCATATTTGTTTTGAAGTTCATTTAATTAAAAGGATTATTCACAAAGAACATTCCGGTAATTTTCAGGATATTTTGTATTCAGTTGACAGCTGATGAATTTGAAATGAAAAACATGAAGAAACTAAAGAAAGCCTTTACTTTTTTTGCCCCCGTCCTGGTCTTGTCTTATATCTGCATCTGCGGCTATTTCTACTTTATTCAGAACACCATCATCTTCAGGCCTTCTAAAGCCGATGTCAACGATCGTTATTCGTACAACTTCCCTTTTGAGGAGCGGTGGTATGAACCGGAAGAAGGAGTCCGGATTCATTCCATTCATGCTTTTACGGATTTAGATTCAGCCCGCGGACTGGTGATCTATCACCACGGAAACCGGGGAAACAACCGGACCAATCCCGCAAAGTTTGAGCTGTTTCTAAAGGCCGGCTATAATGTGCTGTACCCTGATTATCGGGAATATGGAAAAAGCACAGGCGAGCTTTGGGATGAGGAAGACCTGGTGGGAGATATGAACTATATCTTCAATGAAATGGAAGGCGAGTACAGGGAAGAAGACATCATTGTGATGGGTTATTCGCTGGGGGCCGGGGTGGCAGCTCAGGTTGCCGCCGCCAACGACCCGAAGATGCTGATTATGTGGACCCCTTTTTACAGCATGCTGGATATGAAGGATGCGCAGTTTGCTTTCCTGCCTGACTTCCTCGTTCGCTATCCGCTTAGGGTTGATGAAGCCCTCCAAAAAATTGAGGAACCGGTGTATATCTTTTTTGCTGCCGAAGATGATGTACTACCCGTAACCCGATCATATAAACTGACCGAATACCTTAAGGAAGGAGATGAAGCGTTTGTGCTTGAGGGGCAGGGGCATGGTTGGATTTATAGGAATCAGGAGCTGCTCCGGAAGATGGAGGACATTTTATCGGCAGAATAATCCCGAAAGTGTGTCAAAGGTTGTCACCCAACCTTATTATATTCAAAACGAAAGTCATTGTACCGGACTGAATATGGAATCAACAATCAAATAAGGTTTATTAGTTTATGGATTACATCCTAGCCATAGCGGGAATTATCATCGGGGGAATAGCGGGTTTTGCCATCGCTCATTTTAAATCCAAATCGGAGACTTCGCGTCTGGAGGAACGCAATCAAAACCTGGATGAGCAACTTTCGGAGACAGAAGCAAAATGGGAGCGTGAAGCTCAGGAATATGAGGCCAAGCTCAACAACCTTCAGCAGGAAAAAGAGGCTGAGCTTAACGAAGAACGAAAGCGGGCCAATGAATTGGACAAACAGCTGGCCGAACGAAATGCTGATTACCGGAATTTGCAGGAACGCCTGAACGAGCAGAAAGAAGAACTGGCCCAAATGCAGGAACAGCTGACCACCCAGTTCGAAAACCTGGCCAATAAAATCCTGGAAGAGAAGTCCGAGAAATTTACTAAGCAAAACAAAGAACAAATCGATCAGCTGCTGAATCCGCTGGGGGAAAAGCTGGAGTCTTTCAAGAAGAAAGTGGAGGAGACCTACAACGAAGAAAACCGTCAAAGGGCTACCCTTAAAGAACAGATTAAACAAATGGCCGAGCTCAATAAGACGATGAGTGAGGACGCCAAAAGCCTGACCAAAGCACTGAAAGGGGATTCCAAAGCTCAGGGTAACTGGGGCGAGGTAATTCTGCAGCGAATTCTCGAAAAATCGGGTTTACGTAAAGGCGAAGAGTATTATGCCGAACAAAGCGTGACCATGGAAGATGGCCGAAGGCTTCGCCCGGATGTGGTGGTTCGTCTACCGGAAGAAAAATACCTGATTATTGATTCCAAAGTATCTTTGACCGGCTATGAGCGGTTTACTTCTACGGAAGATGAAAAAGATCAGGAGAAAGCCCTGAAAGAACACGTGAATTCCATCCGGGCTCATATCAAAGGATTAAGTGATAAGAATTACCAGCACATTCATGAGGATAAGAGTCCCGATTTTGTGTTGCTCTTTATTCCAATTGAACCGGCGTTTGCGCTTGCCCTGCAGCACGACTCGGACATGTATTATGAGGCATTCGAAAAGAATATCGTGATTGTGAGTCCGTCCACTTTACTGGCTACTCTCGCCACCATAGAGAGTATCTGGAAGCGTGAGAAGCAGAGTATGAACGCCCGTGAAATCGCCAGCCGGGGAGGAGAGTTGTTAGATAAATTTACCCTCTTCGTTGAGAGCTTTGAAAAAATCGGGGAGCGAATAGGTCAGGCTCAGAAAAGTTATGACAAAGCATTAGGTCGATTGAGTGAAGGTCGTGGTAGCTTAATCCGTCAGGCCGAAATGCTTAAAGATTTGGGTGCCGAAAACTCTAAAAAATTACCTTCACACCTTAGTAAAGACGATTAGAATAAGAAACAAAATCCGGCCGTTGATGTATCTGTTGTTAAAATTGATACCTTTGGCTCATGGAAAAACAATCAACCACTACAAAAAATAGCTGGCTTTGGTATAGTAAAGTCATAAGTGGCGTTTTATTGGGATGGTCGTTTTGGTTCTGCCTATTCGTTGTACTTTTGCGTTGGGTAAATCCACCGTTTACCGCTTTCACCTTACAGGAAAACTGGGAAGATCTTGGCAAGGAAAGGTACAACCTTCGGGAGAGTTGGGTGCCTGATGAACAGCTGCCCGATTACCTGAAACTGGCGGTGATAGCCTCCGAAGATCAGCGATTCAGAGAACACTGGGGCTTAGACCTTGCTGCTATCGACAAAGCGCTGGAAGAGAAAGAACAAAGCGGAAGAGTTCGCGGAGCCAGTACCATCACCCAGCAGGTAGCCAAAAACCTGTTCTTATCTCCGGCTCAAACCTACCTCAGAAAAGCGGTGGAGGCCGGCATTGCAGTGCTGATCGAACTCTTCTGGACCAAAGACCGCATTCTGGAGGTATACCTGAATGTTGCTGAATTTGGTCCGGGTATGTTTGGAGTTGAGAAGGCCTCTGAATTCTACTACGGCATATCGGCATCCCAACTCACCCCAAAACAATCGGCCCGGATGGCAACGGTACTGCCAAGTCCCAAACGCATAGAACCGGAACCGGCCTCAGAATACGTGATGCAGCGCAGCCAGTGGATACTTAGAAACATGCAACAACTGAGCGGGATCCGTTACCTGCCGAAGCCCAAGCCTGATACTACCGACACGTTGCAACCAAAACCCGTTTTACTGGACTCTGTGAATATGAACGCCCTTCAGGATTCACTCGGAATCTATCTTGATTCCATACTGATGGAAATACAGCTTGACTCTGTAAATAATTGATAACCTGGCTTAATTATGCTTCTATGCTGCCGATAAAAACAGTATTGAAGCAGTAACATTATCCGGATATTACTTTACTATGTCGCACCTATTGCCTGAGGCCCAACGGCTTGACGTCCTTCATTCTTATGAAATTTTAGACACCCCCGAGACGAAGGAATTCGACAACCTTGTTGCCCTCGCTGCTCAAATTTGTGAAGTACCCATTGCTAAGATCAATTTTATTGATGACAAACGAGTCTGGTCTAAAGCAAACTTCGGAAACGATTTAAAAGAATCTCCAAGGGAGTATAACTTTTGCCACACCGCCATTAAGCAGGATGAGTATTTGGTGGTTGAGAATGCCTCGGAGGATGAGCGGTTTAATCATTTTGAATTTGTGGCCAGCGATCCGAATATCAGATTCTATGCCGGGGTAAATATTCGCCGAAACCAACAAAACCTGGGTACTATTTGCGTACTTGGGCAGGAACCCAAAAAGATATCGGAATCACAGCTTAATGCCTTGCGCACTTTGGCTAGTGAAATTGAAGCGCGCCTTGAACTTCACAAGAAGAACCGGGAGCTGGAAACGACAGCCGCTTTCCTGGAAGCATCGGTAGATTTAATGCTTGTGCTTGATCCTGATACACTGTTGGTTGAAAAGGCAAACAGGAATGGGAGCAATCTGCTTTCTGAGCTAAGCGGGAAAGATTTTTTTAAACCCCTTGATGAGTTATTCCCGGATTCAGCTTTGATTTCAGAACTGAATCAATGGATTAAAAACGGTAACAATGGCTTTGACTCCGAAACCTGTTTGAAAACAGAAACAGGGAAGGTTTTTCTGGAGCTGAATGGAATTCGAAAAGAAGATAAGGTCCTGATTACGGCAAAAGACATTACCCAACGAAAATTAGCTGAACAGGAATTAAAAAAGGAAAAACTGTTTAGCGAGAAGATTATTAATTCTCTGCCGCTTAATTTTTTCATGTATGATGAGAAAGGAAGCCTTTTGCGTTGGACTGAGAATCATTATCAAAATGGATACACGGATAAAGAATACTCAGAACTAAGTCCGCTGGATTATTTTGATGGTGATGACAAGAAAAGGATACAGGATTATATCGATAACACTATGAGTCAGGAGATGCCAATGGGTAGTATCGAAGTTGACCTGATTAAGAAGGGTGGCAAGAAAATCCCAATTCTTTTAAATGCAGTTTGCTTTAGGAAAGATGGAGAAAAATATTTGATAGGTACCGCTCAAAGCATCAAAGCTCAGCGAAAGTATCAGGAGAAATTGGAAGCGTTACTGGCGGAAAAAGAAGTGTTGCTGGCCGAGGTCCACCACCGGGTCAAGAATAACCTGGCTGTAATATCCGGCTTTCTGCAAATGCAGGAATTTGTGAGTGAAAACGAGTTGGTAAAGTCAGCCTTGTTGACCAACCATATGCGGGTTAAGTCCATGGCCCTGATCCATGAAGACCTGTACAATGTCAGCAATTTCAATGGTATTCGGTTTGATCATTACCTGGCTCAGCTACTGGAGTTCATCGAGGAGAAAAGAAGCCCAAAGGATAAGTTTATCAGACTTAAGATGTCTATTGGCCGGGTTGAAATGAACGTAAATCAGGCTGTGCCTTTAGCTTTGATTATCAATGAGTTGGTTTCCAATGCCTACGAGTTTGCCTTTGAAGGACGGGAGAAGGGAACCATTAAAGTTGATTTAAAGGCTGAAGATGAGGAAGTATCCATATCTGTTAAAGATGATGGAATTGGCCTTCCCGAAGGATTTGAGCTGGAAAACAGTCCAACATTGGGCACCACTTTGGTGCTTTCGTATTCAGAGCAAATTGACTCTGAGATAGATATCAACACCGGGCCGGAGGGAACGGAGTACCGTCTCGTCTTCAATCACCTAAAGAACCAAAAAGGTTCAACAGCAAACGTGTTGGTTTAAACTCAGGAGAAGCTAGTATTCAAATTTATTCCAGGGCTGGCCGGTGGGTTTGGGCGCTTTAAAGGTCATAAGTTCTTTGAGGGTTGGATGCTCCAGTTCCAGCTTAACGGCCCGAAGGGCGATATCTTTGCCCTGACTTTCCTCAGGATTTCCATATTTATGATCTCCCCAAAGCGGAGTGCCTTCCTTGGCAAATTGAACACGAATTTGATGAGGACGGCCGGTAATCAAATCAACTTCAACCACACTGAAATTGGCATTTTGTTTGATGGTGATGAATTTCAGACGCGATTCTTTTGCCTTCCCTTTTGGCTTTGAATAGGCTTTGACGGTGTTGGTACGGTTGTCTTTATCCAGAAAGTGGACGTGTTCCCCATAAACCGGAGCCATACCATGAACGAGGGCCCAGTAGGTTTTCTTCATAGTCCGCTTTCTTATTTGATAGGAGAGGCGGGATGCCGCTTTTGATGTTTTTGCCAGCACCATCACCCCGCTTACCGGTCGGTCGAGCCTGTGAACGAGCCCCAGATACACATTTCCGGGTTTGTTGTATTCTTTTTTGATATACGCTTTGCAAAGATTTAATACATCGGGATCACCGGTATGGTCTTCCTGGGATAGAACACCGGCCGGTTTATCAATCACTAACAAGTGATTATCTTCAAAAATAATGGGGATGTTAGGGGAAGTCTTTGTGGTTTTCATAACTCTAAAACTAAGGATTCTTTATCCCAATCGGGATTTAATTTAGATGGGATTATTTAGAAAGACCGCTCCTTCGGAAATCAGAATGGTTTTATAGCAATGCCGGCTCATATTCGTTAAGATTCTTCGCCAAGGGCCAGGTTCCATTCCTTTATACAAGAGAATGGGTTTCAATCCTTCGCAATGTTGTCAGTAGCTTAGCCTTTCCTTATCTACTCTTTAATTCTTGTTACTGTTCATCCAATTCGTGATTATGGCGCATCAAATAGTTGGGTAATCATTTAAAGCTGAAGTATGTATAACAATAATGGAAAGCTGAAATTTGAAGTTTATGAATCAGAATTAGCTTCGCTGCAAGCTGAACTGGTAAAATTACAGTACTGGATCAAAGAAAAAGGCTTAAAAGTTTGTGTGATTTTTGAGGGGAGAGATGCTGCCGGAAAAGGAGGGGTGATAAAACGAATAACAGAGCCTTTAAATCCCAGAACGGTACGCATAGTTGCCCTCCAGAAGCCCACCGAGAAAGAACGAAATCAGTGGTATTTTCAACGATATATCGATCAGCTTCCTGCTGCAGGAGAAATGGTTTTGTTTGATCGCAGTTGGTACAATAGGGCCGGGGTTGAGAAGGTGATGGGTTTTTGTACGGATGAAGAGTACAAGGAATTTCTGAGGTCCTGTCCCCGGTTCGAAGAGATGATTATACGATCGGGGATCATCCTCATCAAATACTGGTTTTCCATAAGTGATAAAGAACAGAAGAAGCGGTTCGTTGCCCGAAACGAAGATCCTATGAAAAGATGGAAGCTCAGCCCGATGGACATTGAAGCACGAAGACGCTGGGTGGACTATTCCCGGGCTAAGGACGAAATGTTCAAGCATACAGACACGGAAAAATCGCCCTGGTACGTAGTAAATGCGGATATTAAACGACATGCTCGTCTGAATTGCATTTCGCATTTACTGAATCAAATTGACTACGAAGATCTGACTCCGGATCCTATCGTATTTCCTAAAATCAGCAAGCACCCGGAGTACAAAAGACCACCTATTGCTGAGATGAATTGGATACCTGCCAGGTTTGGAGAGAACCCAATGGATGATGAAAGAAGCTGAATTGAGTGAATTGGCTTAAATCGATTTCAGAAATTAGAAGAGTAAAGCAGGTTAAGAATCATCAAAAAACTGTTATCTTTGCTGCATGAGCAATGAAGGACAAGTACAACTCTCTGAAAAAGTAGCCAATCTTCCCGCCTCACCGGGAGTCTATATTTACCGGGATTCTTCAGGAACCGAGTTGTATGTGGGCAAGGCCAAAAAGCTTCGAAACAGGGTAAGATCTTATTTTCAGGATTCCCGTCCTCAGGATGGCCGTATCAAAACGATGGTATCCAAGATCGATGATATCGAAGTAGTGGTAACCGATTCAGAGGCCGAAGCGCTCATTCTCGAGAATAACCTCATCAAGCAGTACCAGCCCAGGTACAACATTATGTACCGGGACGATAAGTCCTATCCGTACATTTGCATTACAGACCAAACCAAGCCCAGGGTATTTCCAACCCGTACGGTAGTAAAAGATGGAAGTAAATATTACGGTCCTTATGACAGCGTGGGAGCCATGAAGCGGATGTTGGAAACTATCCGGAAGGCATTTGGGCTTTGTACGTGTGCAGTTTCACAAAAGAATATCGATAAAACAAAAGGCGTCCCGAAATGGCATTCGTGTTTTGATGACGACCTGCAAAATTGTTCAGGAGACTGGGATGATGAGGTATATCAGGCTACCATTCACAAAGTGGACCGAATGCTGAACGGACAAACTGACCAGCTCATCAGGGAGCTGAAAGATGAGATGCAGATCGCTTCCGATGCCCTGGAGTTTGAACAGGCTGCACAACTACGTGATAGCCTGGAGGCCGTTAAACGCTACAGCCAGAAAATGAAAATGGTGGTTTCCAAGAAAGTGGACCGGGATGTGTTTGCCATCGGTAAGAATGAAGAAATCGGGGAAGCATGCGGAGTGTTGTTTAAGATCAGGGAAGGTAAGATGATAGGGAAATTTCACCGCTTCCTGAAGAATATTGATGGACTGACCATGGGCGAAATGCTACAATCGTTCGTGGAAGATTATTACACCGGGCAATATACAGCCGCTATCCCCGATGAAGTATATCTGAGTCATGAAATGCTGGAAGTGGAACCGCTCGAGCAATACCTGCATCAGGAAAGAGGAAAGATTGTGCCCGTCCATGTCCCACAAATTGGGGAGAAAAAACAGCTGATCAAAATGGCGCTGGCTAATGCTAAACTTCATTTAAACGAACGGTCTCTGGAGAAAGAGAAAGCCGAACGAAACCGGATTCCACATGCGGTTAAAGAGTTAAAAGAACATTTGAAATTAGATCGCCTGCCACGCAGAATTGAATGCTTTGATAACTCAAACCTTCAAGGCACAGACCCTGTAGCTTCGATGGTTTGCTTTGTGGATGCGAAACCCCGTAAGAGTGAATACAAACGCTTCAACATAAAAACAGTGGAAGGCCCGGATGATTTTGCATCCATGAAAGAGGTTTTGACCCGCCGCTACTCAAGAGTTCAAAAAGAAGGAGAGCACATTCCGGATCTTATTATTGTGGATGGAGGAAAGGGGCAGCTAAGTTCTGCAGTTGAAGCACTAAAAGAAATAGATTTTTATGGTGAATGTGAGATCATAGGTTTAGCCAAGCGATTAGAAGAAGTATTCTTGCCGGGGATGTCGGACCCGATTATGATTCCCAAAAAGTCTTCGGCCCTTAAGTTATTGCAACAAGCCCGGGATGAGGCCCACCGCTTCGCGATCACTTTTCACCGCAAAAAAAGAAGTAAGAGAACCGTTAAAACCGAACTGTTGGATATTGACGGAGTAGGTGAGAAGACCGCTCAGAAATTGCTCATGGAATTCGGGTCGGTCAAGAAAATCAAGAAAGCAAAAAAAGAAGAATTACAGTTTAACCTCGGAAAGGTATTGGGTGAAAAAGTGTACAACTATTTTCACGAGTAGCTCGTCTTATCCCCGTAATGTGGGCTTTGAGTAACATTAACATGTTATATGAATCCCGTGCGTAGCATATTAACATAGCCACAGCACCGGAGGAAACAACTCTGGTACGAAACGCTCTTTTTCAGCAGATGGTTATTGAAACAAATGGTCAGAGTTTCAGTTTACCCGCTGAGAGCCTAACCCAAAAAACAGGGTGTATTATTATGAAATTGATAAACAGACATGTTGAGATACCCAACTATAAGAATTTAAAAGACAGAGAGCTCGTAAAGAAATTCAGAAGAGAAGCAGATGAGTCGGCTTTTAATGAATTAATGAACCGGCATCAGCAAAAAATCTATTCGTATATATACAGTATGGTGATGAACCCGGAAATCGCCAACGACCTTTTTCAGACTACCTTCACCAAAGTCATCACTAAGATGGACGATACCTACAACGAGCAGGGTAAATGGATTGCCTGGGTGATGCGTATTGCACATAATGCAACGATTGATTATCTAAGAAAACAAAAGCGTTATATCGACGTTAGTGGATGGAGCGACGAGGACTCTAACACCGATTACTTTGATCGGATGGAAGATGAAAGCGTAGTGGACGCAGATGAGCAATTGGTGGAAACAGAAACCCGGGCCAGCCTGATGAAACACATCGCTAAACTTCCCGAAGAGCAACGCTCGGTTGTTCTGCTAAGGCACTATTATGAAATGCCTTTTAAAGAAATAGCAGAACTGACTGACGTATCCATTAATACGGCATTAGGTCGTATGCGATATGCGCTCATAAACCTTCGAAAATATTTTGAAGAAGAACGAGAAGAAGAGCAAAAGCATGCACAGGGATGAAAATAAAGCTATTCGTTATCTGATGAAGGAAATGGACCCTTCAGAGGAAATGGAGTTTGAAAAGCTGATGCGGGAGGATGAAGACCTGCTAATTGAAGTTGAAAGTTTGAGAGCCACTAAACGAAGGCTCTCGGGCCTTCCTCTCAAAACCCCTCCTCAACAACTAACTCAAAAAATAACGGATGACGCAAAACAGCTACAATCAGATTCACTAAGAAAATCTAAAACATCACCTTCTTCCTTAAAAGGGGGATTGCAGCTGCAATCTTGTTATCCGCATTTACCGGGGGCGGTTACTATTTCTATAACGGAGAAGCAGATACAGCTCCTGCTTCGGTCTCGGATAGCCAGACCATAGAACCATGGGTTGACAGAAATGAAATTCTTCGGTTCTCGGGAGACCAGCCCGTGAGCCAGTCTGCATCCCTGAAAAGTGATATGGACAAGAGTTACGACAAGCTGGAGCTGGTTAACGACCTGAATGGAAGTAGCAACTCCGGAAGCGGAATTTTACTGACCGGCTCATCAAATTAAACGCAAGGCAGCCAATAGGTTGCCTTTATAATGTGGAAAACTTCCCCTTAATATGTGCATAAGTATTTTTGTATAGCAGTGCACCTCGCTTTATATTAGATTTTGTCAATAAAGTATATCAAGCATAAAGCAGGTTTTTAATGGGAAAAGTCATTTCAATTGCCAATCAGAAAGGTGGAGTCGGAAAAACAACCACGGCAATTAATTTAGCTGCAAGTTTAGCAGCCGTAGAGCATCCTACCCTGGTTATTGATATCGATCCGCAGAGTAATACCACCAGTGGGCTTGGTATCGATACGAAGACAGTGACTAATTCGGTATACGAAATCATGATTGGCAGCACTGATATTGAGGATACCATCCGTCAAACGGAGCTGGATTTTCTTGATGTAGTGCCATCACACATAAATTTGGTGGGTGCTGAGATTGAAATGATTGACCGCGAAGAACGGGAACGTATACTGAAAAAGGCGATCGAAAGTGTTCGCGATAAGTATGATTTTGTCATTATAGACTGTCCGCCTTCATTGGGTCTTTTAACCATTAATGCTTTAACAGCTTCTAATTCCATCGTAATACCTGTACAGTGTGAATATTTTGCTCTGGAAGGTTTAGGTCAGCTTTTAAATACTATCAAAATTGTACGTCAGCATCTGAACCCGGATTTAGATATTGAGGGAGTTCTGTTGACGATGTACGATACCCGCACAAGACTATCTAATCAGGTTGCTGATGAGGTAAAACGATATTTTGATGACCGGGTATTCAAAGCGGTCATTGCCAGAAACATCCGGTTGGCGGAGGCACCGAGTTTTGGGAAACCGGCGCTGTTGTACGACTCAACAAGTGTGGGAGCCAAGAACTACCTGGCGTTGGCGCGAGAAATTATCAAGAGAAATAAGAAACTATTTAAGAACAGCCCGGTTCTTACTGATTAAGACAGATATTTAGATTATGGCTACCAAAAAAGTTTTAGGCCGAGGATTAGGTGCTTTTTTTCCTGAATACCAGGAGGAAGGCAAAGAAACAGAAAAGAAGGAAGGTGTTGAAAAAAGCATCGTACAACCGGAAGATCGCGTTAATATCGTTCTGTTTGTACCTGTTGACCACATCCGAAAAAATCCGCATCAGCCCCGAAAAGAGTTTGATGAGGAAAAGCTGGATGAACTCGGCGCTTCTATAAAAGAACATGGCTTAATTCAGCCTATAACCGTTCGGTATATTGGTGAAAAACGATTCGAGCTTATTAGTGGTGAACGTCGTTTACGTGCTGCTAAACTGGCTGGACTGAAAGAAGTCCCCGCTTTTATCAGGGAAGCAGATGACGAACAGAGTATGGCTTTTGCCCTTATTGAAAACATCCAGCGGGAAGAGTTAAATCCGTTGGAAGTGGCTTTGGGATATAAGCGTCTGCTCGAAGAATTTGACTACACCCAGGCTGAAGTGGCCGATCGTGTGGGGAAAAACCGAACAACGGTTACCAACATGTTGCGTCTGTTGAACCTGCCTGCTTTTATACAGTCAGCTTTGAAGTCTAACCAAATTTCGATGGGGCATGCTCGGGCTTTAATAACTATTGAAGATGAAGAAGTGCAGCAAAAGATACTTCAGAAAGTTATTGATAAAGGACTTTCGGTACGGCAGATTGAAGAAGCTGTGCGTGATGTGATGAGTCCTTCTACATCGAAAAAGAAATCTTCATCCGAAAAAGAAACATCCAATCCTTTTTATGATGAAATTTCAGCCCGCTTGAGACGTACATTCAGTACAAAGGTAAATGTTCAACCAAAGAAAAAGGGTGGAGAAATCAGGATTGAATATTATTCCGATGATGACCTTGAACGAATACTCGGTATTTTTGACTCGATCAATTAGCCTGATTTTTCTAATAGGATTGAGCGTTAGCGGACAGAGTTTTGCCCAAAGTTTTAGTTCTTACCAAAAATTTGTTCCCCAACACTATTCGCTGAAGCAGGCCTTTTCCGACTCATCATCCCAAAAAACTGAATACCCGGAACCTAAAATGGTTCTCCGAAGGTCTTTGATGATTCCCGGTTGGGGGCAGGTAACCAATAAGCAGGCCTGGAAAGTACCGATTGTGTATGGTTTGTTGGGCGGGCTTACTTACTACAGCATTTATTTGCACAAAAATTATAATGATTACAGGGCTGCTTACTACAACTTAAACCCTGATACACCAGATGATAACCGATTTGGCCCTACACCGGGGTATATATCTCCAAACTCAAACCTGAGTTCACTGAGAGAAACCCGGAACTTTTATCGAAATCGCAGAGATTTAGTATATGTGTTTATAGGGTTGTCATACGCACTTAACGCTATTGATGCCTACGTTTTTGCGCATTTGCGCCCTTTTGATGTATCTGATGACCTGTCGATGAATGCCAGGTTGAAGCCGGGTGTTCTGGCCGTTCGAAATACAGAGCCGGTACCGGCACTTTCATTGTCCATTAATTTTTAGATGATTAACTATATGAGTGAAGAGCAAAGAGAATTTCACAAAAAGAGCCAGAAAAACGGGTATGACCGTGATATCTGGAGCGTGTTTAAGATTATGGGTGAGCTTGTGGAGGGTTACGATAAGCTGTTCCAGATAGGTCCATGCATTTCTATTTTTGGCTCAGCACGGACCAAACCCGAAAATGAGTACTACCAACTTGCGATAGAAACGGCTGATAAAATCACTAAGAAAGGGTTTGGTGTGATTACCGGAGGCGGGCCGGGTATTATGGAAGCCGCAAATAAGGGAGCTGAAGTAGGAAAAGGGAAATCGGTAGGCCTTGGGATAAACCTTCCCTTTGAGCAGGGCATAAATCAACATGTGGATCCGGACTTCAGCATTAACTTTAACTATTTTTTCGTGCGTAAGGTCATGTTTGTGAAGTATGCACAGGGCTTCGTTGTGTTTCCCGGTGGATTTGGAACCCTTGATGAATTATTTGAAAGCCTTACACTTATCCAAACCCGCAAAATTGATCAAATTCCAATTATTCTCTTTGGGAGTGAGTACTGGTCAGGTTTAATAGATTGGATGGAAAAAACAATGAAAGAGTGGGGCACCATTTCAGACAAAGATACCGATTTATTTCATGTTACAGATTCAACCGATGAGGCTGTAAAGATTATATGTGATTTTTATAGCCAGAAAGAGCCTATGCCAAACTTTTACTTTTAAATGGGAACATGAAGGTACTTTGTCAGGTTTTATATATACTAATACATTAGAAAGGCAGTTATAATTTTAATTTCAGCGTCATTTTTTATTAAATTCGGCGCTGCAACTAACGATCACAAATAAAATAGATATGAAGGTTTTTAAAAGAAGTTCAATAGCAATTGTTTTGGTTTTGATGGCAACTACAGTTTTTGCTCAAACTAAAACAGATGCTGTGAAAGCTTACAATGCAGGATATGAAGAAGCCAAATCAGGCAATTATGAAGCTGCTATTGCATCGTATACACAGGCACTAACCATTGCAAGACAGATTGGTCCGGAAGGTGAAGACATAGTGGACAGGGTAGAGCAGCAGATTCCTGCCGCTTATTTCAATAAGGCCAGAAGCCAGTATCAGGAATATCAAAAAAGCAAAAGCTTGGAAGCTTTAGATGCTACCATCAGTGCTTTTCGTGAAGTAGTTCAGGTTGGAGAAGAATATAACGATGAGCGGGTTACCCCGATCGCTAAGCGAAATATCCCGGTTCTGTTATATCAGAAATCAGTTACTCTTTACTCCAACGGGGAACTTGAAAAAGCAACTGAAGCTGTTGAGAAAGCCCTGAATGAAAATTCAAATTACGCGGTAGCTTACTACCAAAAAGCAAAAATCATCAAGAAGCAAAATGATACTGATGGAGATGGTATTATTGACCAAAATGTTGATGAACTGTTGAACTGGTACGATCAAGCTATAGCTAAGGCTGAAGCAACCAATAATTCAGACATTGCTGAGAAAGCTCGTGAAGCTGCTCATGATGAGTTACTTGCTGTGGGAACACGCCAATCAGAAGCCGGCGACACCGGTACAGCTATGGAAACATTGAATAAGGCTCTTAACTATGATGATGAGTCAGCTGATGTGTATTACCGACTTGCTGAAGCAAGCAACAAGGCGGGAAGTTATAACCAGGCTGTAGAATATGCTACAACAGCCTTAGATCATGAAAGTGGTGGTAAAACCGATAAGGCGAAAATCTACTTTGAGTTGGGATATGCCCACCAAACATTAGGAAATAAGTCAGTTGCCTGCGACGCATTCAGTAATGCACTATTCGGTTCATTTAAGTCACCGGCTCAACACAAAATGGAGTACGAGCTTAAGTGTGAAACAGCACGATAGAAATTTCTGAACTTAAACATTCAGACCACGCTGCTAAAAACAGCGTGGTTTTTTTATGCCCAATATTTCCCGGAAACAACAAAAACTCACTCTTCAACCTTTTATACATACAAGCCTTTTCCTATCTTCGTGAGGATTTAAAAACACAATTTTCACTCTACCTAAACCATTAAATGCCTGCATCTAAACTCGACCAGCTCTGCGTAAATACAATTCGAACTTTATCTATAGATGCCGTTGAAAAGGCAAATTCTGGTCACCCCGGAATGCCAATGGGTATGGCTGATGCTGCCTATGTGCTGTGGACGAAATTTCTAAAGCACAACCCTAAGAATCCAAACTGGTTTGATCGCGATCGCTTCATTCTTTCTGCAGGCCACGGTTCTATGCTTATTTACAGTTTACTGCACCTTACAGGTTATGATGTAAGTCTCGAGGAGATAAAAAACTTCAGGCAGATGGGAAGTATAACACCCGGCCACCCGGAATATGGAATGACACCGGGAGTCGAAACCACAACCGGACCTTTGGGACAGGGATTTGGAACGGGTGTTGGTATGGCGATGGCGGAGCATTTTATGTCGGCCAAATTCAATAAAGAAGGGCATAACATTGTAGATCACTACACCTATGCCATTGTAAGTGATGGTGACTTGATGGAAGGAATTTCCCATGAGTCTGCTTCAATGGCCGGGCATATGGGCTTGGGTAAATTGATTTACCTGTACGATTCAAACAGCATATCGATTGAAGGATCTACCGATCTTGCCTTTACCGAAGATGTTCCCAAGCGCTTTGAATCTTACAACTGGCATGTGGTAGAGATTGATGGACATAATCATGATGAAATTACGGCGGCTATTGAAGAAGCGCAGTCGGTAACTGATAAACCGTCGATCATCGTTTGCACCACCCACATCGGATACGGAAGTCCTAATAAACAGGACAGTGAGTCTTCTCACGGTTCTCCTTTGGGTGAAGAAGAAATTAAGCTGACTAAAGAAGCTTATGGATGGGATCCCGATAAAAAATTCTTTATTCCGGATGAGGCTCTTGAAAAATTCAGGGAAGAACTGACAAAAGGAGAAAAGGCTGAACGTGCCTGGAATGAGAAAGTAACAGCCTATGAGAAAGCATTCTCCGAAGAAGGGAAGGCATTTAAAGCATGGGTGAACAGAGATCTTTCGGCTGAGCTGGATGCGACCTTACCGGTTTTTGAAGAAGACGCCAAAGGAATGGCAAGCCGTGCAGCTTCCGGTAAAGTGATCAACGCTATTAAAGAAATTGTGCCGAACCTGTTTGGAGGTTCGGCCGATCTCGGGGAAGTACTAAAACCGATATTGATGGATACGGATCTTACCTGCCGGATAACCCGACAGGCAGAACCATTCATTACGGAGTAAGGGAACATGCAATGGGGGCTGCTGTAAATGGAATGGCTCTGCATGGCGGGCTAGTTCCTTACGGAGCTACTTTCTTTGTATTCACGGATTATATGCGTCCTGCCATACGCTTGGCCGGTTTGATGAAAGTACCATCCATCTTCGTTCTGACTCACGACAGTATCGGACTTGGAGAAGATGGTCCTACTCATCAACCAGTAGAACATCTCGCCAGCCTGAGGGCGATGCCGAATACCACCATATTACGTCCGGGCGATGCTAATGAAACCTCTTATGCCTGGAAGGCGGCTCTGGAAAATACAACGGGCCCAACGCTTCTGGTTTTGACACGACAAAATTTACCAACCTTATCCCGATCGGATGCCAATTCAGCTTCCTTAGTTTCTAAAGGGGCTTACATTTATGCCGATGCCGATAAAGAAACTCCGGATGCCATCCTGGTTGGAACCGGTTCAGAGCTGCACCTTGCTGTTGAAGCTAAGGATAAGCTGGCTGACAAAGGCATAGACGCACGTGTAGTGAGCATGCCAAGCTGGGAGCTGTTTGAGAAGCAGGACGCCTCATACAAAGAATCTGTGCTTCCAAAGTCAGTCACAAACCGGGTTTCCATTGAGGCGGGAGCTACTTTTGGGTGGGAGCGTTATATAGGAGCTGAAGGGACCGCTATAGGACTGAACAGTTTCGGAGAATCAGCTCCTTATGAAGAGCTCTTTGAACATTTTGGCATTACTGCAGATGCTGTTGTCGAAGCTGCAGCCAAATAGGTAAAGCTGCCTACTTATTTCTCAGGGCGATGTACGCAGGTAAAAGTTACATCGTCCAGTGGACTAACCGTGCCAATAAATGCTTCCAGAGAGGACTGAACTTTGCCAATGATGGTTTTGGCATGAAGAGACCCATAAATTTCCATTAGGGATTCTATTCGATCTTCCCCGTACTCTTCGCCTCGTTCATTTCTCGATTCATTGAGTCCGTCTGTGTAAAATAAAACAGAGTCGCCGGGTTTGAACTGGAATTTTTTTACCTCCAGGTTCTTATCCAGAAGCTTGGTTGAGGCCATTCCCAATGCAAAACCGTTGGCCTTAAGTTTAAAAGTGGTGTCACGTTCTTTGTTATAGTAGATAGGGATATTATGCCCGGCACGGATATACTCAAAGTGGTCTTCGTCATTAGGGAAAAAAGCCGCACACCCGGTAACAAAGGTTTTATCCTTGCTGTTACTTTTAATGTAATTATTCAGCTGCAGGAAAAGCTCTTTTGGTGACGGGTGTTCTTTCTCGATAATTAAATTCACTAATGCCTGAAGCCGTACCATATACAGCGCAGCACTGAGACCTTTTCCGGATACATCGGCTACAACAACGTACGTACCCTTCTCAGTTTCAATAACATCCAGGTAATCACCTCCTACTTCCTTGGCTGTATGCGCAAATGAATACACTTCAAGATTATCTTTGCTTAACGAGGTTCCGGGAAGTAAGCTTAGCTGAATTTCCCTGGCTAAATCGATTTCTTTTTGCACATCAGATTTTTCCAGAAGCTCAATTAAGAGCAGCATGAACATACTTAAAAAACTAAAGGGGAGCAGCAGGTCGCCAATCAGGAAGTACTGAATGATATCCAGGAAGTTGAGTAGGTAGTAGGCTACAAAACTTATAGAACCCAATCCAAAGATAAGGCGACGGGTGGGGTTGAGGCGCTGGGCAAGATCTGAAAACAATCGCAGCATTTTTATGTGCCCTGGAAGCTGCTGACCCTGCTGCCTCTCGATGTCTTCAACGGCTTCTTTGTACACTAATTTCAGGCGTTCAGTATCGGCTGTGAGTTCTTTTGAGAACCTTTCCCGACTCATTCCGGAGACATATTCCTGGTAAAATTTCTTTGTGCCGTAGCCGGACTGTGCTTCGTTTTTTAAACCCAAGGCAATTGCTGATCTGAATTTGAATTTAGCGCTTGTTCGTAATAATAATCAAAAAGTTTAGCATTTGAACAGCATTTATTTACCGAACGTTATTCGGAGAAACTATTGGGTTTTAATATCGGTGGTATCGGCAGGCACACGGGCGGGATTAACCCGGTCGTAAACCACCCAGGCATCCCGGAAGTAACGCTTCACAATATTGGAAAACAGAATAGCACGTTCCCGCTCATGGAAATCTCCTACATGAACCCGGTAATACGGAGTACGGAAGAAAGTATAGGTATCTGGTTGGTAACCGACTATGGTGGTATCGGCCCAGGCACGGAAGTTTGCAGCCATCGTATCTGCCTGTACCACGCTTTGACCGGAATAGATCTGAACACGGTATCCCTCATATAAGTCTTTCTCCACTTCCTGTTGAACCTTAATCTGATTAAAAGCTTCCGGAATTTTATTCTCCCGGTATGCATAGGCATCTGACAATTGGGTTCGATAGTTCTCAAGATTCAGACTAGAGACGAGTTCTTCATTTTCACCCCGAAAATTTTCCCGGGCATTTTCCATGGTCTCATTGACGGCCTGCTCAGTAGTTGAACAGGAGACAGCCATAAAAAGAAGCAGTGTAAGAAAGCTGAAATATTTCATCATAGGTTTAAAATCCAACCGGGTGCCATGTTGTTTTGGTTTCCTGGAAATTGGTCAGGAAATAAGGAGACTGAGCTTCTTCTGAATACCAGTCATCAATGGGCTTGTTTATAATCCTCTTCACATTCAGGGAAGCATTCTCATCGATGCTCTTTTTCATTTCCTGGGGCAACTTATCGGTATATACCATTGCATTTACATCCATATGAGTACTAAAATGTTCCGATAATTCTTTACGGAATCCGCTGAGTATGTTTACCACACCTCCGGGAACATCCGAGGAATTCAACACCTCCGCAAAACTCATGGCGGGCAAGGGGTATTCTTCAGATGCAAGAACAACACAGGTATTACCCCCAACAATAATAGGAGCGATCACAGAAACCAATCCTAAAAGCGGACTCTTTTCAGGAGCGAATGCAGCCACAACACCGGTAGGTTCCAACAAACTGAAGTTAAAATGAGAGCTCGCAACCGGATTAATGGAACCAAAAACCTGCTGATACTTATCTGCCCAGCCGGCATAGTAAATTAACCGGTCGATAGAAGCATTGATATCAGCTTCAGCCTCGGCCGTTTTAAAACCAATGGGGCCAAGCTCTCTCATAAATTGATCACGACGGTCTTCCAGCATTTCAGCTATGCGATAGAGAATCTGTCCGCGATTGTAAGCGCTGCGCGAACTCCATCCGTTAAAAGCTCCTCTCGCAATTTTTACTGCATCCCGAAAGTCTTTTCTGGATCCCTGGCAGGCATTTGCCAGCAAGTTTTTGTCGCTGTCATAAACTTTATACGTGCGACCGGATTCTGAGCGGGGGAAATTTCCACCCAGGTACATCTTATAGGTTTTCTTTACGTCGATTCTTGTATCTGACATATTCTGCTGCTTAGTAATTAAATTTTTGTGTAGGCTGCTAATCCATGGAGTCCGCCTTCGCGCCCAACCCCACTTTCCTTGTATCCGCCAAATGGAGAAGTAGGATCGAATTTATTGTATGTGTTCGCCCATACAACACCGGATCTCATTTTGCTTCCCACCTGGAAAATCTTGGAGCCTTTGTCAGTCCAAACCCCACTGGCAAGTCCATATGGAGTGTTATTGGCTTTTTCAATCCCTTCATCTGCTGTGCGGAAAGTTTGTACCGTTAGCACCGGCCCAAAAATTTCTTCCTGAACCACCCGGTTCGATTGAGAAACATTGGTGAAAAGGGTAGGACGGATGAAATAGCCGTTCTCAGGGATATCACATTTGCTCTGGTAGATATCTGCGCCTTCATCCACACCCAGTTCCAAATATTTATTGACCGTCTCGAACTGCTCTTTTGAGTTGATGGCACCAATGTCTGTATTCTTGTCTAAAGGATCACCAACGATTAATGTCTCCAGACGGTCTTTTAATTTTTGAATCACTTTATCGGCAACACCTTCCTGAACCAACAACCGGGAGCCGGCACAGCATACATGTCCCTGGTTAAAGTAAATAGCATTAATTATACCTTCCACAGCCTGATCGATAGGAGCGTCCTCAAAAATGACCAGGGCACCTTTACCACCTAATTCAAGCGTGTACTTTTTGTCGGTCCCGGCCAGGGACTTCTGGATGATCTTCCCGACTTGAGTTGAACCGGTAAACGCTACTTTATCAATATCCTTATGGTTGACGATTTCAGCTCCGGTTTGGCCGGCTCCGGTAACGATGTTAACCACACCGTCGGGTAGTCCACAATCCCGAACTAGTTCCGCAAACTTCAGCGCTGTAAGTGAGGTAGTTTCTGCCGGTTTAAGAACAACGGTATTACCACAGGCAAGAGCAGGAGCAATTTTCCAGGCCAGCATCAGCAGGGGGAAATTCCACGGGATGATTTGTCCGCACACACCAAGAGGTTTTGGTTTTCTTCCGGGGAAGGCAAATTCGAGTTTGTCTGCCCAGCCGGCATAATAGAAGAAATAAGCCGCTACCAATGGAATGTCAACATCACGTGACTCACGAATGGGTTTGCCCCCATCCATCGATTCAAGAACAGCGAATTCACGGGCTCGCTCTTGTATCATGCGTGCGATACGGTAGATATACTTGCCTCTTTCTTTGTCTGAAATGGTTGACCACTCTCCCTCAAAGGCTTTTCGGGCAGCTTTTACCGCTTTATCCACATCTTTCTGGGTAGCTTCTGCAAATTCTGTTACCTCCTCTGCAGTAGCAGGATTGGTGCTTTTGAAGTATCGCCCTTTAGATGGTTTTACGAATTTCCCACCGATAAAAAGATCGTAGCGCTCCTTTACCTCTACAAAATCAGAAGACTGAGGTGCCGGGGCATACTCCCAAACCGACTCAAAATCCAGTTTGGAGTTAGGGGAAGTTGGTTTGTAAGGAGCTTCTTTGGTTTCGATGTCAGACATATGAGTTGGTACTTAATTCAAAGTTTTTTAATGCTGTTCAAACCCGATTAATCGTTGCTGAAATAATCCAGAGATTGATAATGACCTGTTTGTTGCTTCACAATTTGCATCAATAAGTCGTTGGTTAACGAGCTGGCTCCGAAGCGGAAATAATGTTTGCTTAACCAGTCAGATCCAAGCGTTTCTTTTACTATAACCAAATACTGGATAGCTTGTTTCGCAGTTCTTATTCCGCCGGCCGGTTTCATGCCAATCATTTTACCGGTGTCATAATAGAAATCACGGATAGCTTCCAACATGACAAGGGTAACCGGCTGTGTGGCCGCCGGACTTGTTTTTCCGGTTGAGGTTTTAATAAAGTCAGCCCCGGCGTGCATGGCGATGTCGCTGGCTTTACGCACATTTTCATAAGTATGAAGTTCACCTGTCTCGAGAATCACTTTCAAATGCGCTTCACCACAGGCTTCTTTTACGGCAGCAATTTCATCAAAAACCAACTGGTATTCGCCATTCAAAAAAGCGCCTCGACTGATGACCATATCAATTTCATTGGCTCCCTCAGAAACGGCAAATTTGGTGTCTTCTAATCTCATAGAAAGGGGAGACTGTCCGCTTGGGAAGGCTGTAGCAACACTGGCTACATTGATGTCGGTTCCTTTGAGGGCTTTTTTAGCTACAGAAACCATACTTGGGTACACACAGATGGCAGCCACCGTAGGCAAATCAGGTACAGCCGGATGTGGCTGCTTTGCCTTCTGGCAGAGTTGGATCACTTTACCGGGAGAGTCTTTACCCTCCAGCGTAGTTAAGTCAATCATACTAAGCGCCATTTTCAACGCCTGTATTTTTGAGTCTTTCTTGATGCTTCGCTTATTCAACCGTGATACACGTTCTTCCACACCTACATGATCGATTGGAACGGTTTGGTTGAAATCAGGATACTTCATACTGCAAGTTTTGGTCGTTAGTAACTGTGAGGCGGAAGGTAAGAAATCTTCAGCAAAAGCTTGATCCCTTAAAGGCGAATATTCTGGATTTCATTTTTAGGAAGAATTGTACAGAAAACAGAATTTTTGTTAATTGTCTGAGACTCATGAAGTAATATAGAGTCCGGGATAGGGAATAAACAGAATAACACAAATAAAACGAGGATAAATAAATGGAAATGTCTGCAATTAATTGGCTGGCTGTGGTAGCGGCTTCACTTGTTGGTTTTGCGATCGGGTTTGTTTGGTATGGACCTTTGTTTGGTAAGAAATGGATGGAGTCGGTTGGTATGACTGAAGAAGATGCTGAAAATGGAAACATGGCCAAAATATTTGGTGTTACGCTCATCTTTCAGTTTATCATGGCATTCTGCCTGGCTATGTTCTTTTACGGAAATCCGGCCTCAGCTGATATGATTAATGGGAGTAGTGGGGCTTTTTATGGCTTTTTAACAGGTTTTGGATGGGTTGCAACCGCAATAGGAGTAAATGCTTTATATGAGCAAAAATCCTGGACCTACATATTCATTAATGGCAGCTTCTGGATCGTAGTCTTTACGCTAATGGGACTCATTTTAGGCGCCTGGAAGTAGAGGTGTGGAGCTGTTAGCTTTCAGACTACAGCCGACAGTTTAATCACTGAATTGTTTGATTTTCAGGTTCAAAAAAGCACCTTCTGATAGCTGATAGCTGATAGCTGATAGCTGATAGCTGATAGCTGATAGCTGATAGCTGATAGCTAATCTTCCACCTCCAGTGGGTTTTCTGACTCACGGAATATTTCAGCTGCATCTGCAAATCGGGTGGCCAGTCCAACCATAACGAGACGGTCTCCCGGTTGCAGTTTAAAGTCTCCGGAAGGATTTCCCACATTCTTCTCTCCACGGTTTACCGTCAATACCGTAATTTCATATTTATTTCGGAGTTTCAAATCAGCCAGTGTTTTACCTGCTGCGAAAGAGCCTTCCCGAACTACGACGGCGCGTGTATGTAATCCCTCTTCATCGAGGCCCTGTAACACCATCAGATGGGCTTCCTGAATGCTTCCTCGCATAATCTCATAATCCTCGGCCCTTAACTCTCTGATGTGCTGCTCTATTTCTTCGTCCGGTATCATGTAGGCCTTCAGTACGTTGGAGAAAAGACGAACGGTGGTTTCCATCTCTTCAGGAACTACAATATCAGCACCGGCTTTCTCAAGGAAATCGGCCTCGGAAAGGTATCGGGTTCGTACGATGACCTGAATGGTAGGATTGATGTAATTCGCCAGCTTAATGATGCGTGGACTTATCGCAGGATCGTTAATCGCTATGACGCATAATTTAGCTTTAGAAATCTGTGCGTGTTCAAGAATATGGGTTCGGGATGCATCGCCGTAAATAGCCGGAATACCATTCTCGTGCATCTCATTTACGGACCTGGGATTCATCTCAATCACAATGTAGGGGATACCTGATTCCCGCAGTACCCGGGCAAGGTTTCGGCCTGCCGGTCCGTATCCTACAATGATAACATGATCTTCCAGGTCGGTGTGATCGTCTTCTTTGGGAGATTCTTTTCTTTTCTGTCCGATATGCTTCAAAGGTGTTTTTGCGAGCAGGTTCCCAATATTAGGGCTGATATGAAGAAAGAGTGGAGTGAGCAGCATCAATAAAACAGACACGGCTATAAAAGTCTGTGAGCCTACCTCTCCGAAACCGCCGGGGGTGAGTCCGGTTACACGCCCTGCACGTTCCAGTACAAATGAAAATTCACCTATTTGGGCAAGGACTATACCTGTGGCTGCAGCTACCCGAACCGGGTAGCCAAGGGTAAGTAAACTGACAGAGCTCAGAATAAATTTCAGCAGTAGAACACCGGCTGCAACGCCAAGCAACAACAATGGATTTTCGATTACGAACTGTAAGTCTAACAACATCCCTACAGAAACGAAGAATACGGCGTTGAAGATAGTTTTAAGGGGGAGAATTTCGCTGATGGCATGATCGCTGTAGTGGCTTTCACTAACTACAAGACCCGCCAAAAATGCTCCCAAAGCCAGGCTTACTTCCGCAAGATTGGTAAGAGCAGCCGTTCCAAAACAAATGGCAATTACGGTGAGCAAAAAGAGTTCCTGACGGCGTGTTTGAGCTACTTTTTCTAATATCCAGGGAACCACTTTTCGGGCTAAAAGAACAACTACAGCAATCAGTAAAACAGCTTTTCCAAGAACGAAGAACAAATCAGTCAAAGAGTCACTTTGCCCGGATAGAATGGGGACAAGTAACACCATCGCAATAATGGCCAAATCCTGGAATATCAAAACAGCCAAAGATAACCGCCCGACCGGGGTATCGGTTTTTCCCTGTTCACTGAAAAGTCCAAGGATGATGGCCGTGGAGCTTAAGGCTACCAGACAACCGGTGTAAATGCCCACTTTCCAATCCACACCAAAAAAGAAGAGAATACCAACTACGGCGGCCACTGTTAAAAGAACCTGTAGCCCACCACCTACAAAAATAGCATTTCGAATCCGGGAGAGCTTTTCGAGGCTGAATTCAATTCCGATGGTAAAGAGGAGTAAGATAATCCCGATTTCAGCAAGCATGTCCACCAGCTCCTGATCCTGAACCAAGCCAAGAGCATTGGGACCGATAATCACACCTGCAATCAAAAAACCGGCGATGGGCACCAGCTTAATTCGATAGCAAATGTAGGCAATCAAAACGCTTACGAGAAAGAGAGCAACAATTTCATTCAGAAAGGGAAGACTTACTGCAAAGAGCATTTAGGGAGATATTACTTATGAGAGTTAATGATGAAATAATGGGTAGAAGAGCTTACAGCACTTAGCCTTCAGCTTTCAGTTTTTTAAATCTAAAACTGAAAGCTGAGTGCCGGCAGCTAATGGCTATTCACTGTACTTATCAAACCAGCCAACGATGTAAGCAACTTTTCGGAACAGGTTACTGGGCTTTGAAGCAATTCCATGTCCCGAACCCTGAATCCGAACCATGGCAGCATCAACTCCCTGCAATTTGAGGGCGGCGTAGTATTGTTCGGTTTCGCTCATAGGAGTACGATAGTCCTGCTCACCGGTAAGCAGCATGGTAGGAGTGGTTACATTACCCACTAACGAAATCGGGG
This sequence comes from Gracilimonas sp. BCB1, assembly GCF_040117685.2. Taxonomy (NCBI): domain Bacteria; kingdom Pseudomonadati; phylum Balneolota; class Balneolia; order Balneolales; family Balneolaceae; genus Gracilimonas; species Gracilimonas sp. BCB1. The sequence goes on from NZ_JBEDYP020000018.1 coordinate 148,241, forward strand.
ATCGCTCCAGATATTGCTCGGGATCTTCCCAAGGCTTTTCGGTAAACCAATATTTGCTGTAATAAGGAGAACCATCTGCGGTTAAAACGAAGCTGTACCAGTTAATAACCGGCTTGGCAACCACAGCCGCTTTGAACCGATCTGTTTTACCGATTGCCCACGAGCTAAGTACTCCACCACCACTTCCTCCGGTGATAAATAAATTATCTTCATCTATATAGCCCTGATCGATTACGTAATCTACTGCATCCATCAAGTCATTGTGGTCTTCGCTGGGGTAGTTGTTATTGATGTAAGCTGCAAATTCTTCGCCATAGCTGGTACTTCCTCGAGGATTGGTGTAAACAACCACATAACCACGGCTGGCCATTAACTGTAATTCAGGAGAAAATTGAGGTCCATATGCAGTATGAGGTCCTCCATGAATTTCGAGAATCATTGGGTACTGATCGTTTGGATCGAAGTCAGGAGGAGTTATGATCCAGCCCTGTACTCTGAAATCATCTACAGAGGAGTTCACCCAAAATTCTTCAACTTCTCCGAGGGTTTTCGATTTCAGGAATTGTGCATTCAAGTTAGTGAGGGTACGGTTCTGCATACGGGTTGGAAAGTGACCAACAGTTAGTTCAGCGGGCTGAGTTGCCGTTCCGGAGGTAAAGGCAATGCGGCCGTTTGTTGCTACAGAGTAAGAGCCTCCGCTATAAGGCCGGCCAATGGTTGAGCTTGAAAGATCAGTTGCTGCTAAGCTGTAATCTCCATTTAATTTTATGTTGCCAACTTTTGCAACGCCCTCTTCGGTGTACCTGAAATACAAAGATTTGCTGTCATCCGCCCATGTAATAGAAGAAATGTCATTAGCTACTTTCTGCGAGATCTTTCTCAGGTTTGAGCCGTTACGATTCATCACGTATAAATCAGTAAGCTGGTATCCCAGGAACTTATCTTCATAGCCGGTATAGGCAATGAGATTTCCATCGGGAGAAACTCTGGGACTGCTGTGTGGACCTCGTTTGTCTGTAATCTTTGTCATGGCTCCGGTCTCGATATTCATTTCGTAGATTTGCTCATTGTTAGGATCCAAATCTGCATTTCCAGAACGATCTGCCGTAAAAATGATATTTCCATCCGGTGTCCAGGACCCGGAACCGTGATCATAATCTCCTGAAGTTAACTGACGCGGTGCGCCTCCATCAGCTGAAATCACAAATAGATGGTCAAAGCCATCAGCTACATAACCACCACCATCTCGTCGGTACACCGCTTTGTCTATAACTTGTGCCGATTGTTCCCACTTTGCTCCGGAAGGTGGAGCAGGCATATCAGTTTTCACCACAGAAGCAGTGCCCGGTACAAATTTGGAAAAAAGAATCATACTTCCATCAGGCGACCAGCTCATATTTCCCGGACTTTCAGTCAGGTTCGTGATGGAAGCGGTGGCACCCGTATCCATCCAGCGTACAAAAATCTGGTTTGAGCCTTCTTCTGAGGAAGTATAGGCTATACGGTCACCACTGGGCGACCAGGTTACATTTCCATAAGAACCGGTTCCGGAAGTGAGAGGTACATGATTTTCGCCAGAGAACGATATACTCCACAGATTCACAAACCGCCGGTCGGTCATCACATCAAACTGATGGCGTCCGTAAATGATGGTTTTTCCATCGGGTGAAATTTCAGGGTTGCTGACCATTTGAAGATCAAACAAGTCCATATAGTCAAAATAAGTCTCATCAACCTGAGCGGTGAGAGGGAAGCTCATCAATGAAATCAGAAGAAATACGAGGGTAGCAGTTCGTTTTAACATGGCAGTAATTGATTTAATAGGTTGGCGGAAAATAATCGCTTCAACTCAGTTCTAAAAACATTTGATGATACTTTACAAATAGGTCTCTTCCGATTCTCCTTTAACCGGCCCGACTATTTCGCGGGTTATCCATCCACCATAAAAACCTCCGGGCTGAGGTTTCACATGTTCACCATCGACATAACAGTGGACTTTGGAAGGATAAAAGGCCAGGTGACTTTTTATTTTTGTGAAGTCAGGGAATGGCCTGGGATAAGACCAAGCTGCCCGAATCGCCTTTTCACTATCCACTACAATATCCCAATAAATGGCTTCTCCCTTCCATTCGCACTTTGATTCTCCCTTCGCTTTTATGATGTATTTTGAGTTCAGGTCGGAGGGAGGGATGTAAAAGGTAGGTGGACTTGCGGTTTCCAGTATGCGAATGGCACGGGTGCTTCGGGCGATAATCTTGTCGCCAAAAATGACCAGCACTTCCCGGGAGTCCGGGTCAATCTTAGGCGGGCGCGGATAATCCCACACCGATTCCTGTCCATCTTTGGGTTTATGAGCGAATTCAGGCCGCTTTTGCCCGTAATATTCCCACTGCGATTGCCCCGATTTAGCCCAGCTTGGTAGGTCTGTCATTGATTTTTTAGAAAATTAGTTAAGCACAACGATGGAAAGATTGAGAATACCAGCAAAAGCGACCCACATTAGATAGGGCACTAAAAGCCAACCGGTCCATCTTTCTATTTTTCTGAATTTTTTAAAGGTCAGAAGAATGAACACAAGTAAGAGGATTATCTCGATGAAAGCAATAAGGGGGGACTGAAGTCCGAAAAAAAGAAAAGACCATAATCCATTGAGCAACAGCTGTGCTCCGAACAGGTTAAGGGCTGATTTTATTTCAGGTTTTGAAGTGCCTTTCTCCCAGATGCCTGCCGCTACTACTCCCATCAGGGTATAGAGGATCGTCCAAACCGGCCCGAATAACCAATTGGGAGGATTGAAGAATGGTTTATTTAAATCAGCGTACCAGGTAGAAATTGCGGGTAAGGTTACCGTGCTGGCGGCCAGCCCGACAGCGTTGCAGGCAAGGATGCCGAATATTACTTTTGCCCAAAATGGAATCTTCATGTTTTTCCTTTTTTGGTGAGTTTAACACCGGGAAGGAACAGCTAATTCCATAGGGTCGGGAGCAATTCAGGAAGTCAGAAAGAGAAGTACATCAGCGCAGCAACCGATATAAATAAAAGAGTAACCTTAACCCTCATCACTTTTTCGGAATAATCACTTTCCTGTTCAGAGTAGTCGGATAGTATTTGTTCTGAAATCATGGCTTTTCCTTTTTTAATACAGGAGATTAAAAAGGCCCTTTTGTTACAAAAGAACTGTGAAATTAACGGGTTGGAAACCAAACATAATCCCCTGATTTATTGATGTAGCCGTAGTTTTCTTCAATTTCGTTATCTACAGGCACATAAATGGTAACCCGGGCAAGGCCGTTGTAAAAAGGCTCCACTTCATCAAACTTGGGAGAGGTAATACGGTTACCGGATTTGTCGATAAATGTCCATTTGTTGTTGATCATAACCGGAGCGCGTTCTTCGGAAAAGGTGCCCGCCTGATCAAATTGCTCTTCAATCACGAACTCTCCGGATTTGTTGATGTATCCAAAGGAATTGGAACCTGAGCGGGCAGGGGCAAGTCCGTTTCCAAAATCGCCCACACTTATAAACTGAGGGGAGATGGATACTTCACCATCATTGCCAATGAATCCCCAGCGATCACTAATTCTGACCGCAGCCAGCTGATTGGAAAACGGTCGAGCTTCTGCATATTTAAAATCCACGATGGTATTCCCGGATTTATCTATATAGCCGTACAAATCATCATCCCGAACCATGGCCCGGCCATTGCGAAATTCATTTTCTTCCACGTAGTCCATGTCATCGGGCAGATCGACTGATTCAATTCGTTCTCCGTTTTCATTTATGTAGTAGAATTCTCTGTAGTCAACGCTGCGTACAAAAGCACGACCGTCAGAAAACCGGGACGCACCACGGTATTTAGGATTGATCACAAAATTACCGGAAGTGTTGATATATCCCCAGCGGCCATCAAACTGAACGGCAGCCTTGCCACCTGAAAAGCGACGAATGTTATTGAAATTTCCTTCAATCTTAATTTCACCCTTGTCGTTAATGTATTTCCAGCCCCAGGATTCACGGACAACGGCCAGTCCTTCATGGAAATCACCCGCGTTTTGGAATTCCGGTTCCAGAATAATTTCGCCCTGCTGATTGATATATCCCCATTCTCCGTCAACTAAAACGGGATATAACTTTACGGCATTATCGTCATCGTTGCCGGTTACAGAGTTTACGAGGTCGCAGGATGTAAACGTGATCGCTATTGTGAGCAGTAGTAATAAACGTTTCATAATTTTCTTGATTTATCGGGTTGGGTACCAAATGAATTCGCCTTTCTTGTCGATGTATCCATAACGGATGTTGTCATCGTTACCAATTTGAACGCGGGCAATACCATTGATGAAGCTTTCGGCCTGATCAAAAGGTTCGGTTATGGAAATGAGCTTGCTGCTTTTATTCAGGTAAAACCAGTCGTTATTCAGGCGTATGGCCGACATGTTCTCAGCAAAAGGTTTCACTTCAGCGAACTGAGGCTCAATTACAATTTCTTCGTCTTTATTGATGAAGCCGATATAATCTCCATCCCTGAACCAGGCCAGTCCCTGGGAAAATCGGCCGGCTTCTTCAAATTTCGGGGTGATTTCGGGACTGCCTGACTTGTTAATGAATCCCCAGCCCTCCGCTGTTTCAATAGGGGCCAGGCCATCCACAAATTCTCCGGCTGTAGAAATCTGAAAAGTAGGATTGATGCTCTCATTGCCTTCTTTATCTATATAAATCCATCCGTTGAAGGTTTCCACGGCTGCAAGTCCGTTAGAAAAGGGCCGGGCGTCGCTGTACTTGGGTTCAACCAAAACGCTGCCATCAGAGTTGATGTAGCCCCAAAGTCCGTCGATGCGAACGGCGGCTTTACCTTCAGAAATGGGCTGAGCAAAATCATACTGTGCTTCGATCACAAAATTGCCGGTTTCATCGATAAAACCATACAACTGACCCGGCAGCTGAACGGGAGCAAGTCCGTCTTCAAAATCACCGGCGCTCGTAAATTGAGCTTCGATAACCAGTTTAGCCGGATCGGACTGCACATATCCCCACAGAGTGCCTTCACGAATGGCTGCGAGCCCATCAGACATATCCCGTGCAAAATCGAACCGGGGTTCCATAACGATGTTTCCTGAGGTTGAAATAAACCCCCATTCTCCGTTCAACAATACGGGGTGAATGGTTTTCTGATTGTCTTTATCGTCATCATTTCCGACTACCGAATTCGCCAGATCACAACCCGTCATCAATACAATGCCAAACAAGGCGATAAGCAGCAGCGAAAGTATTTTGGGCTTCAATTGTTGTTTTGCTGAATAAGTCATTTGATTAAGGTCATTTTTTTGGTTTGAGTACCGAACGGTGTTTCAAGTTTATACAGGTAGGTACCGCTGGGCAGATTGGCAGCATCGAATGTAATGCTATACTCTCCGGCTGATTTCCGTTCGTTTATTATCGTACGAATCAGGCTTCCCTTAATGTTATAAACACGAAGTTTTACATCGGCCGCATTTGCCAGCGAGAACGAAATGGTAGTAGTTGGGTTAAATGGATTCGGGTAGTTCTGTTCCAGCTTAAAAGAAGTTGGTCCGTTGCCACCTTTGTTGATTCCGGTCGGAACGGTAGCGGTGGAGTCCACGAAGTCCAGCTTGTTGAATGAGCCGTCAATTACAGAGTCAGTTTCTTCATCAGCCAGTCCAAACCAGTCGTCCAGGATGGAGGTATACACGGAGCGATAATCGGTGCTGAAAACCGGATCGCCGGAATTATCCAGGTTGGTTAAATCGGAATGGTTACCATACAGTCCGCCATTAACGGGACCAAAAACCATGACCGGAGCTGATGATCCATGATCGGTTCCGTTTGATGAATTCTCGTCCAGCGTTCGTCCGAATTCTGAGAAAGTCATGGTCAGTGCTTTGTTTTGCAGGTTATCACTTCCGAGATCTGCATAAAAAGCGTTTACAGAGTCAGCGATATCAGCCAGCAGATTGGCGTGCCCGCCTTCAGTACCACCCTGATTATTGTGGGTATCAAAACCACCTTTGGAAACCAGGAACAGTTTGGTATTCAATCCGCCGCGGATTAAACGGGCAACCACCGCCAGGCTTTGAGCAAGGGATGAACCCGGGTATTCGCCTATATTGGTAGCATTGTCAGCAGCTTCCTGAATAGACTCGAGGTACTTGAAGGAAGAGTTCGCAATTTTTCTGGCAAAAGAGAGAGAATCGCCGAAGTCATTACCCGGAACGTTATTCTCATCATAGAAACCGCCTTGTTCCAGGAATTGAGTAAACTGGCTGGCTCCACCGAAGGTAACACCCAGATTTCCGAATTCACTTTGGAAAAGCGTTGCCGAACCTCCGATACGAACTCCGAGAGGGAACTCAGGCGGATTCATGATAAAGTCAGGATTGTCTTCCACCAGGAATCGACCGGCCCAACCGGTGTTCTCCACTTCATTTCCGCCGCTTCCTGTCGTCCAGATGTCGGTTGCACGGGCATGGGATCGGTTGGTATTGGAGTATCCCACATTATTGATGACAGCCATATTTCCTTCACCCCAGAACGGCTGGAGGTTGCTCATGGCCGGGTGCATCCCGATATCATCACTCAGCAAAATAGAATCCTGCTTCCGGATACCGATGGTAGGGCGCTTTTGGAAGTAGATATCATTCTCAACCGGGATGATGGTGTTGAGTCCGTCATTACCACCACTTAGTTGGATCAGGACTAGCACACGGTCGTTATCAGCCCGGGAAAGACGGTTAAAAAACTTGGATCGGGCAAAGGTACTCACCGGCATTCCACCCAGAATCATGGAAGATCCAATGGCTCCAAAGCCAAGGGTGCTCAGGAAACTACGCCGGCTCCAGTTTTCATGATCGTGTTTATGGGCTTCCCTGTCTTCAAGGCTGGCACCTTTACGGTCGTGGGATAACTTGGGATTATGATGATCGTTCTTACACATGCTTCTTGACGATTATTTGAAATTAAATGAGCTGGTAGGCCGGTAATTGCTGTAAATAGGAAATGTATTGCCGGATGGCTTCAGCAAAAGTCTCTTCGTAATACAGGTTGCCATCCTGATCACTGTTAGCAGTGAATTCATACCAGGGAATGGTTCCCAATAATATTTTAGTCAGGTTTATTTTGTATTCGGGAAACGAGTCAAAACCCGCTACGTTGGAGCTGGGGTGAAGGGCCGGGTTGCCGGCAAAATCTTCATCGATTTTTCGAACGCCCACGGTATCAAGCGGTGGGGCTAACAAATGCTCGGCCAAATCTTCCGCCAGGGTAAATGGATTTGACGGATCTGATATTTTCTCAGCCAGACGGATGGGATTGAACCGGTTTCCGGCGTTGTCATACCCGTAAATGATATCAGTCAGATTATCCCATCGGGAAGGCATCAGGTTGGTGTTCAGCCAGGAATAGTGCCCCGGTGTTCCATCGGAATAGGGAGGGTTATAACCTGCCCAGCCAAATACGGTTTCGGGCCGAAGCAGCTCCTCATTCAATCCCTGCATGCGCAAGCGGATGTATTCCTTTAGCTGTGCTGTGGGGGTGATTTCCAGTTCCCTCAGGTAACTCATGAAAATCTCGGTCGGACTCTTTATCCGGCAGCCGTAAAATCGCTCCTCGTAAAAGTGAGCACTGCTCAACAGCTTCTTCAGTACTTCACCGATATCAAAATTCTGATCGATACAGTAATCGGCAAGATCAGAAATTACCGTTTCGTTAGGCTGAGCAGAAACAAAAAACACGTACAACTTTCTGGAAATAAAGTAAGCGACTTCCTGCTCCTTCTGGGAGAAAATCAGATCGATAACCGTATCCAGGTCGAAATTACTGGCTACACCAAAAATGGTTTTACTGGAACTGTCGAACCGGCTTTCATCAAAATATCCGCTTAAAGTAGCGTCATTCACGCGCCACCCGGTTACTGCCCGGGCTACTTCGGCTACGTCATTTTCAGAATAATTATCGTTGCCATCCTTGTCTTTTGGCCCAAGTGTAAAAAGCTCCATCAGCTCACGGGCAAAATCTTCGTTAGGCTGGCCTTCCCGGTTATTATAGTTATTCAGGTAATAAACCATGGCAGAGTTCTTGCTCATCCGGGTTACGAACTCCCTGAAGTCGCCAAAGCTGTATTCATGCAGCAGCTTCCAGTACTTGTACATATGGCTGGCATAGCTGTCGCTGGCTTTATCGGGCAGCGCATTCATATTGCTGTAAGAAACGGCAAAGTGATTGCTCCAGAATAATTTCATGCGTTCGCGAAGCCCACCGTTATACATGGCATCCATCCACCGGAACTGAATATCGTAAACGTCCAGAACATCTCCGGAATTACTGTTGCTGTACCACTGCGGGTCATCAGGCAGAGGGGTAGAAATGGCATTGTCAACGATAGCTTCAACCGCATCGCTTGCACTACCAAAACTGCGAGCATAATTCAGGTTGTTGATTTTCAATCCAAGATGCGTTCGCCGTACCAAATGTGCAGCCTGAGTTTTACCCCATGGCCCGGCATAGGCTTCCAGTCCTGCCGCTTTTACATTGCTGTCCTTCTTTATGTTGATCGGGGACTCTCTTAAGTCCTCATTGACCTCTTCACTAATCATATGCTCCGAATTTTCGTCTCTTCTGTACCTAAAAGAGAAGGGGAAAGTGTTAAGTGTTACAAAATAGTCGCCACTTTTTTTATAGAGAGAAATTCGGCTAAGGTTCCCGGTTTCCGCAATTGGATGGTTTACAAGGATATCGGGGAATTTTTGAGCACGAAATAAATTTTAATCATTAAGAGATTACTTAATGATTGAGCATGTTTTTAAAATTTTTTTGTAAGGAATTCTTCTGAACTAACTCTTACATTGCAAACAAAACAGCAAAAAAGAACAGGATACGTTATGAGTTCACTCAATAAAGCAATGTTAATTGGAAATCTGGGTCAGGACCCGGAAGTACGGTACACACAGTCGAACACAGCCGTGGCTACCTTAAGTATTGCCACCAGCGAGCGCTTTAAAGACAGCAACGGGGAGTATCAGGAACGCACAGAATGGCACCGTGTGGTGGCCTGGGGAAGAACAGCTGAAATCTGCCAGCAGTATTTGAGCAAAGGCTCTAAAGTTTATATTGAAGGCCCGATCCAAACCCGTCAGTGGGAAGACAAGGACGGTCAAAAACGATACACCACCGAGATCAAAGCTCTGCAAATGGTGATGTTAGACAGCCGGGGTAATTCCGGTGGCGGAAATCAACCCGGAGGCAACCAGCCTCAGCAGCGTCCAAACCAAAACCAGAATCAGAACCAAAATCAGGGTGGCGGTAAACCCATGAGCAGCAACGTGGAGCTCGACAGCAACTTTGATGACATGGACGACGACCTGCCGTTCTAGATCAGGCTCATCATTTATCTGAATATCAAAACGACATGAGGAATTCTCGTGTCGTTTTTTTATTTATCGCTCAGCTTAGCTTAAAATCTTTTATTTTTGGAGATAGCGAAGGCGTTCTTACATTTAATCAATCATAAATAAACAGTAATTGGATACTATCGAAGATCCTTTCAGTTTGGTTCAAGATTCTCTTATCACGATCAGTGAAAGTGCAGCTGCCACAGCGCAGGCTTTAGATCCCGTAGTTTTGGGAATCGAGCTTCTCTTTTTATTCCTTGGGTTGGCATTTTCGGCTGTATTTTCCGGTTCAGAAGTAGCCCTTTTTTCATTGTCGAACCGGATGGAGGACCTCAAACAGGATGAGACCTTAGGTTCAGCCGACGATCGCATCATAAAGATGCTGGATAAACCCCGGCGCTTGTTGGCAACTATTTTGATCGGAAATACCTTTGCCAATATTGTAGCCTCAGTTTTGGCTGCCGTTATCACCGGTGATATTGTAGCGGCGTACGGACTTTCGGAAGTGATTGTATATACGGTTGAGGTGATTGTACTGACCTTTATGATTTTGATTCTGAGCGAAATCACCCCAAAGATTATTGCCATAAATAACCCGATTAAAGTTTCGAGAACGAACAGTGCATTTATATACAGCTTGTTCATACTGCTGAAACCTTTCTCCAAGCTGATTGCGGATAGTACCATCAGTCTCGAGCGCTACCTTCCGAAACCAACCAGTAAAATGACGTCGGAAGATATCCGAACTATGGCAGAAGTGAGCGAGCAGGAAGGGTCTATCAAAGAAGACGAGCGGGAGATTATTGAAAATGTGATTGGGTTTGGGAATATCACCGTGCGCGAGATTATGACCTCCAGGGTAAACATCGTAGCGGTGGCGCTGGATGAGTCGCTGCAGGATGTGCTTACCAAGATCCGGGAAAACGGACTTTCCCGAATGCCTTTGTTTGAAAACGACCTGGATAACATAGTAGGAGTACTGTATGCTAAAGATGTACTCCCGTATTTGAATGCTGATGAAGAAGAACCATCACTGAACTGGAAAACCGTTTCAAGAAAAGCTCTGTTTATTCCAGCCACTAAAAAACTGGATGACCTGCTACGGGATTTCCAGCAGGAAAAAACACACATTGCCATCGTGGTAGATGAGTATGGCGGAACCGAAGGTATCGTAACCATGGACGATATTCTGGAAGAGATCGTGGGCGATATAACCGACGACTCCGGTGATGAAGAGACCTTGTACACCCGTTTCAAAAGCGGGATCTATATTTTTGATGCCAAGATTGATCTGGATGACATGGAAGACATCCTGGAGTCGGAGGTTACAACCGATGAGGACGAATTTGAAACGCTCGGCGGGTTGATATATCATCTCACCGAAAGCCTGCCGGTGGTGGGAGAGCGCCTCACTTACAGAAACCTTGAACTCACGGTTCACTCCGTTAAAAATAACCGGATCAAAAAGGTGAGAGTGAAAGTAGAAAGCCCTAAAGAAGTTCAAACACCTGCTGAATCGTAGTCATGAGCCAGTCATTTTCCATTCAGGAAAATTTTAACCTTTCCGATTATAATACCATGGGCATAGCGGCAAAGGCCCGTTATTTTTGCCCGATCCAATCCGTTAGGGAGCTTCAAAGCCTGCTGTCCGACTCTCGTTTTCAGGATACCCCGGGGTTTATGATAGGCGGGGGAAGCAACGTATTATTTATAAGTGATTATGACGGGCTGGTTATCCATGTTGATATCAAGGGTATTTCCATTGATCAGGAGGATGAAGAGGAGGTGATCCTGAATGTGGGAGCCGGGGAAAACTGGCACGAACTGGTGTTGCATTGCGTGGAAAAAGGCTGGGGCGGTATCGAGAATTTATCCCTGATACCCGGTTCGGCAGGTGCGGCTCCCATACAGAATATTGGAGCCTATGGAGTAGAGCTGGAAGAAGTGTTTGAATCCCTGGAAGCCGTTGAGGTAAAAACCGGAGAACTAAAATCATTCAGCAAAGAAGAATGTCGGTTTGGCTATCGCGACAGCATTTTTAAGAATGAATTGAAGGGACACTTTGTGATAACGGGTGTGAAACTGAAGCTCCAAAAGTCACCGGAAGTCAATACTTCCTACCGGGCACTTTCTGATAAACTGGAAGAGAAAGGAATCCGAAAGCCATCCATAAAAGACATTAGCGAGGCGGTGATCGAAATCCGCCAAAGCAAACTGCCTGACCCAGCCGAAATTGGCAATACCGGAAGCTTTTTCAAAAACCCGGTGATTACCAGAGAGCAATTTGAGAAGTTGAGATCAAATTACCCGGATATTCCTTCATATCCTGCCGGAGATAAGGTGAAAGTCCCGGCGGCCTGGCTGATCGATCAGTGCGGATGGAAGGGGAAACGTTTCGGGGATGCCGGTGTGCACAAGATGCAGGCATTGGTTATTGTGAATTACGGGAATGCGACCGGGAAGGAGATATGGAATTTGGCACAGAAAATTCAGGTTTCAGTTAAAGAACGATTTGGTGTATCACTGACACCGGAAGTTAATGTTGTATCCTGATCTGATACCGGGAAACATTGTGGCATAATTTCACTTAGATCTATTGAAATAAAGAGATAAATCATTATGAAATTCATGAAAACAAGATCTTTTATCATCACGTTGCTGTTATCCTTCGCTGTACTTGGAAGCGGATGTGTGACCCTTGAACAAAACCCTGTTTCGGGAAATAAACGAGCCTTTGGTTATAGCTGGGAAGAGGAAGAGAAAATCGGGGCCAATGCAGATAAGGAAATCGTGGCTCAATACGGTCTTTATCAAAACGATGAGCTATCCAATTATGTATCCGAACTGGGGCAATCTTTGCTGGAAGTGAGTCACCTGCGAAGGGAAGACACTCCCAAGAAGTTTCAGGAAACCGAATTCACCTTTCGTGTGCTCGACAGCCCGGTTGTGAATGCTTTTGCTTTGCCCGGCGGATATATTTATGTGACCCGAGGACTTCTGGCTCACCTGAATAATGAAGCACAACTTGCCGTGGTGTTGGGGCATGAGATTGGCCACGTAGCTGCCCGGCATGCATCGCAGCGGGCTGTTGAGCAGCAAATCGGGCAAATTGCTGTGTTAGGTGGGGCTGTTTTGGGGCAGTCGCTTGGCTTTGACGGTGGGAGTATACTTCAGCTAAGCAGCCAAACTGCCCAGCTCATGTTTTTGAAGTATGGAAGAGATGATGAACGCGAATCGGATGCTTTGGGTGTGGAGTACTCAGCAATGAAGAATTACCAAGCCGCTGAAGGAGCTGAATTTTTCAATTCTCTGGAACGCATTTCAGAAAGCCATGGAGGCGGAGTTCCTACTTTACTATCCAGCCACCCCGATCCGGGAGAACGTGAAAAAACGATCCCGGAGTTAGCTCAGAAGTGGAAAGAACGAGGTTACGAGCAAACCATTCTGGATGATGAAGAATTTTTGAACATGATCGAGGGTATTGTGTTTGGGAATAATCCCCGTCATGGTTTTGAGAGAAACGGAACCTTTTATCACCCTGATCTTAAGTTTCAGTTTCCTGTTCCGGCCGGACTGAAGGTATATAATCAACCGGCTTCTGTGGTGTTGGTGAATGAAGAGCAAACAGCCATCACGCAGTTTACCATCGATTCCGAAAGTAATTCACCCGAAGCTTCAGTAAACTCATTCCTGAACAGGGAAGGGGTTACTACAGCCGATCAATATGTATACACCGAAAATGGTTTAGATGGGTACCAGGCTTTTGCAACCGCCCTTGCTCAGGACAGTACGGAACTGAGGCTCCAGATTACAGCGATAGAGTTCCAGGGAAATATTTACAACTTTCTGAGTTACACCTCAGCTTCAGACTTCCCCATTTACGAGGGCGAATTTGCGGCTATACCGGCTGGCTTCAGGGAGCTGAATGATGCTTCCATCTTAGGAATCGATCCCGTCAGAATTGAACTAAAGCCTGCCCCCCGAACGGCTTCTTTTGCTGAATTCTTACCGTCCAACCTGCCAATGGATATCCAGCCACTGGATGTGGCGATCATCAACCAGGTGAAACTGGATGAAACCGTTCAGCAGGGGACGATCCTCAAAATTCCGGTTCAGTAAAAGTTTTAGTGGATTTTACCCGAATCCTTTTTGATACCTGAAAAAGAAAAGCAGTATCTTTGGCGCGTAACTTTCATTCCAAAAAAACTTTCGCATGATCGCTCGCTATTCCCGCAAGGAAATGTCTGACCTCTGGACCGATGAACAACAATTTCAGGCCTGGCTTGAGGTTGAACTTGCGGCCTGTTGGGCATGGGCTAAGCTGGGTAAAATACCCATGGAAGACGTGGACAAGCTGTATGAAAATGCCTCTTTTGATGTAGCCCGCATCAAAGAAATCGAAGCCAAAACCCGCCACGATGTAGTTGCCTTTACACGGGCAGTCTCCGAAACCCTTGGAGATGAAAAAAAATGGGTGCATTACGGACTGACATCCACCGATGTGGTTGATACAGCCTGGGGAGTTCGACTTAAAAAAGCCAACGTTATTCTGCTGGAAGGACTGGAGCGCATTGTGAGTGTATTGGCTGAAAAAGCAAAACAGCACAAATATACGGTGATGATGGGGCGTACTCATGGTATCCATGCCGAGCCAACTACGTTCGGCCTCAAATGCGCTCTGTGGTATGCCGAAATGAAGCGAAACCTGGAGCGATTTAAAAAAGCTGCCGCTGACGTTGAGTTTGGTAAACTGTCCGGTTCGGTAGGAACCTTTGCCAACATTCCGCCCGAAGTTGAAGAATACACTTGTGAGAAATTAGGCCTGCAACCGGCCCCAATTTCTACCCAAACCCTGCAGCGCGACCGCCATGCGTATTACCTGTCTACTTTGGCGTTGATTGGCTCTACCATGGAAAAAATGGCGGTGGAAGTACGACACCTGCAGCGCAGCGAGCTTCGGGAAGCCGAAGAAGCCTTTCGGAAAGGGCAGAAGGGGTCATCTTCGATGCCGCATAAACGAAATCCGGTGAGTTCAGAAAACATCTCGGGATGTGCCCGGGTGCTCCGTGGTTATATGGTTACAGCTTATGAGAACATTCCGCTTTGGCACGAACGGGATATCTCACACTCTTCCGCCGAGCGTATTATCCTGCCCGATGCAACCACCTTGCTCGATTATATGTTGAACCGCTTTGCCGGGGTTATTGAAAACCTGGTGGTGTTTGAGGAGAATATGGAATCTAATATCTGGAAGACCCAGGGACTGGTATTCTCTCAGCGTCTGTTGCACAAGCTTATCGATAAGGGGATGCCGAGAGAAAAAGCTTACGATACCGTTCAGCCCCTGGCGATGAAATCCTGGGAAGAACAAATGCTGTTCAAACCTATTGTTGAAGCGGATGACACCATAACAGAAGCGTTATCACAGGAAGAGATAGACGATGCATTCGACCTGAATCATCATACACGAAACGTGGATGTGATTTTTGAACGGGTGGGGCTGAAGTAGAAAGTTATAAATAAGAGTTTGAATTTTTTTGAATTAATACGATACTCGAATCAAAAATTGTTCAAAAGAGATACTACTTATGACTCACGATTTAGGCTTTTACAAACTGCTGTCAAAACTAAAATGGCCGGCTTCCTATTCGGGTAAAATCTTGCTCATTGCTTTCATAGGGACTCATGTACCTCTGATAGCCTTGTTTATTTTCCTGACCTTTTTCTATCCCATAGAATATCGCATGGTGATTTTGATGTGTGTGCTGGTGGCTACACTGGGAGGTACAGCCGGAACTTTGTACTACATCTATAAAATATTGGGTCCGGTAAGGCTGACCGGACATGCGCTGAATAAATATCGCTCCGAGAAAGAGAAACCTCATCTCCCCACAGATTATTGGGATGATGCGGGGGTACTGATGAGTCAGACTCAATTTTGTATTGAAGAACTGGACGCACTACTGAATTTTAAAAACCGGCTTCTTTCGTTGATTTCTCATGACTCACGTACGCCATTAAGCACCATCAATCTGGCTTCCGAAATGATTGAGGCTGAGATTAAAGGAGATGAAACCAATGAGGATCAGGTAAAACACTTCCTGGAAATGATCAAGGTTAGTGCACAGCATCAGCTGGAGTTCATGAACAGTATGCTTTCGCTTGCTCGCTTTGATGAAGGAAAACTAACCCTGGATCAAAAAGAGGTTAAGGCCGGTGAATTATTTGAAGACCTGAAGAAAAACCACCAGCTGTATCTCAGTACTAAGAATATCGATTTTGAAACTCTTTCGTCTCTCTCTGAAAATGAGATTCTGTATCTGGACAAAGAAAAGATGATGTCAGTCTTGAATAACTTGGTGCAGAATGCGATTAAGTTTACACCAGAGGGGGGTAAGATTTCGGTGTCAGTCAGTTCCGATTCAGAGAATTATATTCTGACGGTGAAGGATAACGGTGTCGGGATATCAGAGGAGCAAAAAAAGGATATTTTTGAGGCTTTCTCAAGCTCATCAGAAGGCACCGGTAGCGAAAAAGGAACCGGGCTTGGTCTGTGGATTGCCCGGGTATTCACTGAACTTCATGATGGTACCATTTCACTGTCTGGTAAAGAAGGCGAGGGGACCACAATTACAATTACCATACCTAAGAAGGGTAGGTAGGTTCTTACACCCTGAACATAACGGGTGTAGGAATTCGGGAATTAGAATTAACGGTTAAAAATTTAGAACAAAAACCAGGATCCGTTTATCGAAGCTACTTTCTTCGGTCAGAAACTGTCGCGGTTGCCGATGCCTCCAAAGCGTGGGTTTACAACATTGTTGAGAAGCGAGCCAAAGCGATAACGGAACCCGAAGCTGATGCCTGCCTCATAGTTGGTTTCGAGTTGTCTGCGCCTCAGGAGTACATCTTCCAGGTCTGCGTTACCCTTTGGAAGGTTGATCTGATCATGGATGAGTTCGAGGAAGCCTCCAATCTCAACGGAAAGTCCCCTTGTGATACGAATTTCGAACTCCGCATCAAACTGAAGACTGTGGCGCGAAAGGTCGTGCAGGTACTGTGAGGCATTCACTCCTATTTCGATTCCTCCCCAAGGCTGTACGACTTCGTAGCCTGCATTAAGCAGATGCTGTGGCAGCATTTCTTCGACTTCGTTATAGATAGTGGTGTCCCGATAGGTGATGTGCGAGGCACCCAGGCGATAAGCCACTGTCAGCTGTCGCCGATTGGCCTCGCGGTAAGGGTAGAGGCTCCATTCCACTGCGGCCATGAAACGGTATCGCCAATCTACGTTAGAATAGGTGGAGGTGAGAACATCTCCGTAGGCACCGGCAGACCAATGAGGTGAAATACTTCGTATGGCATAGCTGGTAAACCCGTCGCGTCGGGCCGTACTCGTGATCGTTCCTTCCTCACGCTCAAATTGGTCGTAGTTATAGTTGAAGAAGGGCCGGAGCTGAAGTTTCCACTCTTCAGTCACGCGGCTGACATACACCCCATACCGTGTGTCGAAGGAGCGCTGCTTGGATTCGAAGTCGGCACTGCCGTCGGCATAGATCTCGACCGTCCAATGATTCCATGGATCTTCCGTTTCCTGGATCTGTCCTGCAGAGTAAAATTCAGATGTCTCAATATCCACACGCAGTCGGTCTCGTATAGGGGTCTGCATCAGGTAGGGCACCAGTGCAGCTTCGAGGGTTCGGAGAAATCCGTCCCGCTCTTCGGAGTCTGTGGCGTTGGCAGGTGCATTGAAAACGGTGGAGTAATTCATCCCGTCAAAGATACCAAGGCCGATGAGGTCGATGGTACGTGCCTCGCCGCCGGATCCTGTGCCTTCCCGGGTGACGAGAACGTGAACATCGGCGACTTCCCGGTCACGAACATGGTCCAGATATGGCATCTCCTGACGAATGAAGGTCTCATCGCAAAAATCACAATCGAGGAAGAGGGCGAGCCGTCCCGGGGCTTCTGTTTCGTTCAATTGTGCAGTTGCAGGTGTGAGGGCCGCGCTAAATAAAAAGAGTATGATCACGCATATCCCGGTAACCGCGTTATTCATTCTATTTGCAAAATTTTGATTATGAACAGACCGCCTCATAGCTCTCAATTAATGGTGTATGATATTAGGTTAAATCTGCCTGTACCGATGCGCAGACGGCGGGTAATTTATGAGATAATGAACGGCTAAAATGTAAAAACAAGCAATTCAAGAAATTGAAGTCTGTCCCACTGTCTTGTGTTCTCTAACAATTCTTTGAAAGAGAATCGACCAAAAGATGTCTCGTTAATGATATAATAAATTCTAAAAGCACTAATTCGGGGGCAGAAGTACTTCTTTAGTAAGGGTAGCAGAGCCGTCTTTCCAGACTAATTCTATGTTTTCTCTATTCATAGCGTCAATTACTCTTCGTATGCCTTCCATAGAAAATTCGGTTTTACTACCATTTACGGAGATTAATTCCATACCCGGACGAAGCCCAGCGATTTTTGCCGGGGAACCATCCCAGACGGCTGCGACGGAAATGGTGTTATCAAATGCCAGGGTGAAACCAAACGATCGTATCACATAGGATCCATCCGAATATTGTTTGAAATACGCTTTCCCGGATCGAGCGTCTAATGTAATGATAAAGTGCTCCAGCATACTGGCTCCGATAAGACTGGGAGATAAATCACGACGATAAGCGGAAACTGCACCTAAGGGTAGTTTGCCTATGGAAAGTGCGGGCAGCATTGTAAGGAGTAAGTCAGTTTCCGCAGCTTGGCCTCCTAAAGAAGTACCTGGTGAACCATATCCGGATAACGATCTTTCGGTTTTCGAATTTTTTCGGGCTCCGTCCAAATCCTTTGAAGAAATTGTAAAAAATGAGGGAGAACCGGTATCGAACATAGCTTTACTTCGTGCATGCTTCGAAAAGGTAACGTCAAATATGGGCATATAAGGATAACCAAACTGATAGAGCGTTAACTCTTTGGCATCGTTCAGGTAAGGAAGTTTGTTCAGATCAGTATTAAAGCGAAGTACGGAGTTTTTGAGGTCCAGTTGCCATAAACCAAGTGGCAATAACTCCGAACCAATAACCCCATCGCCGATGAATAGTCGGGTTGCCGGGGAGTTGGAAAAATCAGCCGTCATCATGGGCACTTTACGGAATTCTTCACCACCAATAGTCATCCCGGCCTGAACAATGTTGGTTTCAATTATGCTTCCGTGTGCATCCCTGCCCTTATTAGTATCGACTACTTCTAAACCCAGTTCGTTCGCAAGCCGGGCGTCTATCATAGAGGGGGATCCCGTATCAACTACAAAACGTCGTTCTTCACCTCCAATTTCAACTTTAACGTATAACTTTGTGGCAAGAAGCTTTATTGGAATTTCAAAAGAAGCGGATGGATTTACAAGATAGGGGCCTTCTGTGATCCAGACAGGTTGATTCTGCATCCCTGATACAGGGCTGGTAACAAGGAACAACCCCAATACAAGAAGTACCTTTTTTTTCATGATATATACCTGGCTAAATGGTTGTATATCGTCCCAGCGTGTAAGCGGTGCGGGGATTCTGAGTTAATTGAAGTAGCGGAATTAATTCCTGGAAATCAAATTTCCATCAAAAATCGGTCGCTCGCTCTTTCGCTAATCAAACAACCGGATTCCTGCTTTCGCAGGGCTGACAGAGTAGACCTAGAAAATAAGAAACAGCATCGAGTCATCCCGCCGCGAAAGCCGGGATCTTGTTCTGTGAAAGGGCAGTTTAGCCATAAACAAGCATTCAGATTCCTGCCTCCGCAGGAATGACAACATAAAAGGCAGAAATGATGGGATGGGTGGTGGAGAAGGAGGGGGCGAATCAAAAAAAAGGGACGAGCAAGCTCGTCCCTTTTAAAGATGAAGTAATACCATTCCGGTCGTTTAACTCTGCTTAATCCACTTGCCGAGTTCTTTGAAGGACGGTTTTTTGCCGTACATCAAAATACCCACGCGGTAGATTTTGGCCGCCAGCCACATGATGCCCAGAAAAGTCAGAATCATCAGTAAAATGGATACGATAATTTGCCACATTGGGACCTGGGAAGCCGCAATCCTGGTAATCATATTGATGGGAGCAGTGAGAGGGAATAACGACACAAACATAGATAAACCGGAGTCCGGAGCTTCCATTACTTTGGTATTCAGGAAGTAACCGACGAAGATTGGAAGTCCGACCGGCAGCATAAACTGCTGAGAATCCTGCTCGGTCTCTACAGCCGCACCGATGGCTGCAAACACGGCGCTGTAAATCATGAACCCAAGGAAAAAGAAGATCAGGAAGTTCACGAATACCATCGGATCTACTACCATCTGCTCCAGGGAGGAGGGGTCAAAAGAGGAAGCTGCTGCTTGTGCTGCTTCGTCCGGAATATTACTCATCTGTGCCTCCATAATCATGCCGGCTATGGGGGCAGCAGCGATGGAAAGGCCGATATAAAATGCAATCCAGATACTGAACTGCGTTAAGGCCATGGCCAGAACGCCAAACAGCTTCCCGAACATCAGCTCAATCGGTTTTACCGACGAAGCGATTACCTCCAGCACCCGGTTGGTTTTTTCCTCAATAACACTGCGCATCAGCAGGGATCCGTAGATGAAAATCCCCATGAAAATCATCAGCCCAAGTATAAAGCCAAGGGCCGAGGCAAACAGCGTGTTATCTTCAGATTCTCCCTCTTCGGTCAGCTTAACGGCCTCCAGTCCGGTACGGGTCTCAAAAATTTCCCGGATGTTATCCGATACATTCTCGCGCGAGAGTTTCTCTTCCCGTACGGCTTCCCGTAAATCGGACCGAACGGCAGATATAAAGCTCAAACCGCCGCTGCCTCCATAAATCAGGGTGGGACTTTGAGATTCTGAGATCACCTGATCATTAAGAATAATAAATCCGTCCAGATCGCCATCCAGCACATCGGCACGGAGGCTGTCTTCGTTGATGTCACTTACATCAAAATACCGGGTCTGGTTGATATCAACCAATCGCTCTACCAGAACATTGGTATTATCCAGTATCCCTATTCTTTTTTCTACTTCGGAATCTGAAATACTGATGTACACCACAATGCCGATAAAGGCTACCAGGGCAAGCGGCGTGAGTGCCGTGGCAATGATGAACGATTTACTTTTTACGCGGGTGAGATATTCTCTTTTCAGTACTAACCAAATTTTGTGCAGACTCATAATTATACCAGCTCCCCTTTTTTGATGTTGTCTTCCCCAACCGTGGAGATGAAAATTTCTGTTAGTGACGGTTCAATGCGTTCGAATTTGTGAATTTCAGCATGCTCCATAGCTACTTTCAGGATGTCCTGCATATTCTGCCCGTCCAGCACGCGGATTTCCGCAAAGTTGGTGGATCGGTTGTTTATTCGAACATTGTCCAGCGTATCCAGAAAAGAACTGTCGCCCTCGAACTCCAGGTTAATGGTATTTTCTCCGAAGGATGATTTGATTTCCCGCAGATTACCGGTTAAAACAGCTTCTCCCTGGTTGAACAGGCAAATATCATCACACATTTGTTCTACCTGTTCCATACGATGAGTGGAGAATAAAATGGTTTTTCCTTTCTCGCGAAGCTCAATGATAATCTCTTTTAGGGTTTCACTGTTGATGGGATCGAGACCGCTGAACGGCTCATCAAAAATATAGATGTCCGGATCGTGAGCAATGGTGGCTATGAACTGTATTTTCTGGGACATTCCCTTGGAGAGTTCATTAATCTCCTTCTTCTTCCAGTCGGAAGCGTCGAAACGATCGAGCCAGTAATCGATGGCTTTTTTGGCATCGGTGGAGTTCATGCCTTTCAGCTGGGTAAGATACATTAGCTGATCGATGACCTTCATTTTTTTATAAAGACCGCGCTCTTCCGGCATGTACCCGATCACCTTTTGGGTTTCCGGACTGGCAACCTGTCCATTGATGGTTACACTGCCGCTGTCGGGAGAGAGGATGTAATTAATCATCCGGATGGTGGTGGTTTTACCGGCACCGTTTGGACCGAGCAGCCCGAAAATACGCCCTTTATTAACTTCAAAACTAACGTCGTTTACCGCCTTGGTTTTCCCAAACGATTTAAAGACGTTATTAACTTCAATTACTGCCATAATCGTATGTTAAATTCAAATTGACTATTTGTGACGGGAGAGCTTAAGAAAAGCAAAGGTAACTGTAAAGAAAGCCCCTGTATGTTTTTGGAAGATGCCCAAAGATTTCTTATTTCCCATGATAATAAACGGTAACGAATTATAAGGACTCAGGTTTCAAATCAATGCGCATTATTCATTTGAG
Source organism: Gracilimonas sp. BCB1 (assembly GCF_040117685.2). Taxonomy (NCBI): domain Bacteria; kingdom Pseudomonadati; phylum Balneolota; class Balneolia; order Balneolales; family Balneolaceae; genus Gracilimonas; species Gracilimonas sp. BCB1. The sequence goes on from NZ_JBEDYP020000018.1 coordinate 169,961, forward strand.
TGCAGAATGTTATCCCGCTGCCAAGGCCGGCGGACTTGCGGATGTTGTTGGCTCTCTTCCCAAATACCTGAATAAGCTGGGGCATCATTGCGAAGTAGTGATTCCTAAGTATGACAATCAGTGGATAGGTTCTCAGGATTATGAAACCGTTTTTGAGGGGACTTTCTCCATGGCTGCTGATCAGGTCAGGTTCTCGGTGCAGAAAATGAAGAAGGATAAACTGGGCTTTCCTTTTTTCGTGATTGATATTCCGGGAAGGTTCGACCGGCCGGGAATTTACATTGACCCTTGGTCAGGGCATGGATACTGGGACGAGCTGGAGCGATTTGTGAGTTTCCAGATTGCTGCGCTGGAATGGATGAAAGTCCGGGAGGAAAAGCCGGAAGTGGTTCATTGCCATGATCATCATACAGGTCTGGTTCCTTTTATGCTTTCGCAGTGTAACCGCTACCGTGAGATGTCGGATATCCCAACGGTACTCACGGTTCATAATGCCGAGTATCACGGCGAACACGAGCTGGATAACTTTAAGTTATTACCGGCTTTCAATATTGATAATCTGGGTTTGTTAGATTGGGATGGAAGGCTTAACTCGCTGGCATCCGGTTTGAAATGTGCCTGGCAGATTACTACGGTTTCCAAGAACTATATGAGTGAGCTTGCCGAAGAAAGCAGCGGGCTGGAATCATTATTTCAGCAAGAGCGGAAAAAATCGACCGGCATTGTGAATGGGATTGACACCGAAGTGTGGGATCCGAATACGGATAAATTGATCGAATATAACTTCAGCTACCGAAACAGAAAAAAGGGCAAGGCCGAGAATAAGAAACACTTGTGCCGGGAGTTTGGGTTGAATCCAGACCTGCCCACAATCTCATTTATAGGCAGGCTGGTTCGTGAAAAAGGAGCCGATTTGCTACCTGATTTGTTTAAGCAGGTGATGTATTCGGATGTGGAAGTAAATTTTGTCTTGTTAGGCACCGGCGATCCTCAGCTTCATCAGATTTTTGCGAGCATGGAAAGCGATCATGTCGGCTATTTTGATGCCACCCTCGAATACAACGAGAAACTGGCGCATCAGATGTATGCCGGCTCCGATTTCATTTTGATGCCGTCGCGGGTAGAACCGTGCGGCTTAAATCAAATGTTTGCTATGCGTTATGGAACGGTACCTATTGTTCGTGCGGTTGGAGGATTGAAAGACACCGTTACTGATATTTCGAAGAAGGAAGGATACGGTATCACATTCGATGAATTCAGTCTGGAAGCTGCTTCGGAAGCGATTGGAAGGGCCGTTAACTTGTATGTTGATTCTTCGCAACATTCGGAGGTTTTGAGCCGCATCATGAAGCTGGACTTTTCATGGAAGCGCTCGGCTCAGGAATACATGAAAATGTACAAAGCGTTAATCTTAAAATAAGATCTATATGAAAAGGTCATCAGTTATAGCAGTTATTTTAGGCGGAGGCCGGGGAACGCGACTATTTCCCTTAACCGATCAGCGATCCAAGCCTGCGGTACCTGTAGGCGGTAAATACCGTCTTGTTGATATTCCTATCTCTAACTGTCTGAATTCGGATATTCGCAGAATTTATGTGCTCACCCAATTCAATTCTGCCTCACTGAACCGCCACATCAAAAACACGTACAACTTTGACGCTTTTAGTAGTGGCTTTGTGGATATCCTGGCCGCCGAACAGACTCCGGATAGTACCGACTGGTTCCAGGGAACGGCGGATGCCGTTCGTCAATCAGTTCACCATATGGAAAACCATGACCACGATCATGTTTTGATTCTTTCGGGCGACCAGCTGTACCAGATGGATTACGGAAAAATGCTGCAGCGCCATAAACAGAAAGACGCCGACCTGACCGTGGCCACTATTCCCGTAAATGCGAGTGATGCCACCGGCTTCGGAATTATGAAAACAAATGCAGATGGGGTGATCGAAGACTTTGTAGAAAAGCCATCTGCCGATGAACTGGATAAGTGGAAGTCAAAAGTGCCGGAGCCGTATAGAAATGAAGGCAAAGATTACCTGGCTTCGATGGGGATCTATATTTTCAATCGGGAAATGCTGAAGAAACTGTTTGAGGATAACCCCGATGCTACCGATTTCGGTAAGGAGCTTATCCCAAAATGTGTGGAAGGAGGGAAGAAGGTAGTCAGTTATGAATTTGGCGGGTATTGGACAGATATCGGGACCATTCAGTCTTTCTTTGAGGCAAATTTAGCCCTCGCTGATACGGTGCCCGATTTTAACCTCTATGATAATGACAATTTTATTTATACCCGGGCTCGCCTGCTTCCGGCTTCAAAACTGATGGGAACCACACTGGAACACGCATTAATGGCGGAAGGTTGTATTATTGAGGCCAGCCGCATCGTTCGTTCGGTAGTCGGGATACGATCCCGCATCGGGAAAGGAAGTACGGTAGAGTATTCCATTATAATGGGTAATGACTATTTCCAGGATCGGGATGTGATAGAAAATGCCGACCCGGAACAGCCGGCTATGGGAATTGGACGAAGGTGCTACATCAGCAATTGCATCATCGACAAAAATGTGTGTATCGGTAATGATGTGCGGATTGTTGGAGGAAGTCACCTCGAAGATGGGGACCACGAATACCACTACGTCCGTGACGGCATTGTAATTGTGAAAAAGAACACCGTAATCCCGGACGGTACTATTATTTAAACCTGAACTTTATTTTTTCAGCAACTTTTGAATACGGTTTATGATGGTCCCGTCTTCAAAATACTTGTAAAGGTCTTCGCCGGGGCATACCGTTTGATCTGAATAGTCCTTATGCGTGGCAATGGCATCAGTGGAAACATCGTACTCCTGAGCCAGCCAGGCAGATAGATGAGCTATTGCATCCAGTTGTTTATCGTTAACCTTCTGCACCTCATAATTTCCCAGTACCTGAATCAAGGCATGACCGGTGGGATCATATTCGGTATTGGTATCTCCCGGATATTTAAGCGGCCGGTTTTCATAAATATTTCCCTCCAGATCGATACTGAAATGATAGGGGATGTCGATCCAGTTTTTGTCGTTCTGGCTGAACCTTTGGAGGCCTTGTAATTTTTCTTTGGGATCGGCATCCTCCGGCATTTCTACTCCCGCGTGATGAATGGTAATGAACCGGATCTCATGTTCCTCCACTTCTCCTGAAGGCGGCTTTCCCCCCCAGTCTTCTACCGAAATGATGTCGGGTTTTTCAACCTGAAAACCGGGGATTAACAATGTGAACCAAAAGACTAACGAAAATAGCAGGGTTAATATCTTCATGAAATTGAATACTTATAATATAGATTGTTTAACCAATAGTTTGATGTGGGAATGTACACACTACGAACCATAAAAAAAGCCTCCACCCAAAAAGGGAAGAGGCTTCAAACTCAAACTGAAAAAGCTGGTTTATGCAGTTTCCAGCATTTTCTTCAGCGTAATACCGATTTCAGCCGGGCTTTCAACCACGGTAATACCTGCTTCAGCCAGGGCTTTCTTTTTCTCCTGAGCGGTTCCTTTACCACCGGAAATAATGGCACCGGCATGTCCCATACGTCGTCCGGGAGGCGCTGTAGAACCTGCAATAAAGGCCACAACCGGCTTATCGCAATTATCTTTAATCCAGGCTGCAGCTTCTTCTTCAGCTGTTCCGCCAATCTCACCGATCAGTACGATGGAGTCAGTATCCGGATCATCGTTCAGCATCTTAACGGCATCAAGGTGCGTGGTTCCAATAACCGGGTCACCGCCAATACCAATAGCTGTACTTTGTCCGAGACCTTCTTTGGTCAGCTGATCAACAGCTTCGTAAGTAAGCGTACCGGAGCGGGAAATCAATCCAACGTTACCCTGGGTGAAAATACTGCCCGGCATAATTCCGACTTTAGCCTCACCCGGAGTAATAACACCCGGACAGTTAGGGCCTATTAAAGTAGCACCGTGGCTGTTCACAATTTGTTTGGCCTCGATCATATCCTTAACCGGGATGCCTTCTGTAATACAAATAATAACTTTGATTCCGGCAAAGGCTGCTTCTGTGATAGCATCTCCAGCAAAGGCAGGGGGTACAAAAATAATGGAAGTGTTGGCGTCCACTTCATCCACAGCTTCTGCTACAGTATTAAAAACAGGTCGGTCTAAATGGGTTTGGCCGCCTTTTCCGGGAGTTACACCACCAACAACGTTGGTACCGTATTCAATCATTTGTCCGGCATGGAAGCTACCCTCGCTTCCGGTAAATCCCTGTACAATCAGGCGGGTATCATTTCCAACTAATACGCTCATTTTGTCTTTTTTGAGGTTCAAATTTGGGGTTGGGAATATAGCATCTCTGCCAGCGAATTGAAATGCTTATTTGTTAAGGAAAGTTTCAGGTTCAGTGATTGTCACATTTAAAAGAGCTAAAAGTTCTACCAATCATTGATTTTTGTAGTCAGTGTTTCAATAAATCGTTCACCAAAAATAAAACCAAGTATGCCAAAAATGCCGGCAAATATCAGGAAGGGTAGTTCATCATACCAAAGTACAATTGAACGGAACCCCAAAAGCCAAGCGATTACTTGTGCAACTATAGCACCAAGAAAAGCGGAGATAATGGTGTGCTTTATTCGTTCAATAAAAGAAGGTGCCAGCCGGTGGTTGTCCTCGTCAATCTTAATATCGCTCATGCAAAACAAATTCTATGGATGTTAATATGAAACAAAATTTCCTGATTCTATGTTGAAAGTTTTAAGTGAGTTAAAGAAACAGGAAAGTTTAACTAAAAGATATCAAACAAATGAGTTTGAAGAATAAAACGAAAAAAGAATTACAGAACAGAGTAAAAGAACTGGAAGGCATCATTGCAAAGAAAGGGATTGGCTCCGATTACCTGTCCAAAGCGGAACGTATTCAGCGGGATGTTAACCTGGCACTGATATTAGGGGGAACAGCCGCTTTAATTGGTGCCACAGCCTGGGCTCTGCTCAAAAGCACCGATGAATAGATAAACGTTATTTCAACAGAGGGGGAAGCATTCTTTAAAAAATGTTTCCCCTTCGTCTATTTTCTGGATTTTTCGCAAGCAGATACTATATTCACCTTGCTAAAGTTCTTTACCTGAGTATTAACAAATCAAAGATTCCATGAAACGACTTTCGAGTTTATTTTTGCTATTTCTAACCACGGCCTTGTTTACAGCACAGGCACAGACTACCCCTGATGGAGAATCTGAGCCTATGTTTGGATTTGCACAGGCAGTTTCGATTTCAAACGGTTTTGTATTTATTGGTGAACCGTCTAACAATCACCAGCCCGGAGCAGTTTATATTTTCGCGAATTCCGGTGAAGAATGGGCACAGGAAACCATGCTCATGGCTGATAACGGCATGATTGGTGACGGTTTTGGTTCTTCTGTATCTGCAGATGGTAAGTATGTACTAATTGGCGCACCGTCTATGAATGACGGCCATGGTGCTGCTTTTGTATTTGAGCAATCTAATTCCGGAAGCTGGACCCAAGCCGGGCAATTCACCCTGCCGGAGGATACCCTTGAAAGCTCTCTGGGATCAAGTGTGGTATTAAAAGGTGATCATGCTTATGTAGGAGCTCCGGATCATGGAAACGGAGCGGTATTTGTATATCGCCGCGCCAATAACGGCCAGTGGATGGAAGTTGCCAGCGTGATGAATCCCGATACCGCCGGATCTAATTTTGGATCAAGCCTGGCTGTAGATGGAATGAATTTAGTTGTGGGAGCACCACAACGGGAAGGTGGAACCGTTCAAGTATTTAATAACGATGGTTCCGGAAACTGGAACCACACGGCAACGCTCACAAGTAATCAAACCACACAGAGAAGTCAGTTTGGGAATGCTTTAGCCATTCATGGAGACCAAATCCTGGTTGGTGCACCAAGAAATGCCGGTGCCTCAGGAACGGTATTCGTTTACTGTAACGAAGATGGAGAGTGGAATGAAAGCGGACGCCTGGTAGCCTTTGACGGTCAGTCGGGATATTTATTTGGCGGGTCTATTACATTTGTGGAATCAGGTGTATGGATTGGAGCTCCGAATGCAAATGAAGGTCGCGGTACTATTTATCAGTTTGACATGGATGAAAACGGTATGTGGAGCGGAGCTTCCAAAATGGCGATGGCCGATCAGGAAAAAGGAGATTATTTCTCAGGTACCCTGGATGTAGATGGTGATGTAGCGGTTGCCGGATTGGTGGGAGCCGATTACGGTGCAGGTTCTGCAGCCATTCTCGAAAGAAATACCGAGGGAATGTGGACTACCCAAAACCTGGTAATCGGGAAAGGCGGTACCGTACTGAAGCCGATTACGAACGGACGTATCGACTGTAGCGATGGTAAAGCCGATCAGTTTGGGTGTAATAATGTAGACCTGATTTCCTTTATGCCAATCAGCGCTATTGGCGGTGAACGGGGTGTTCGCCTTAACGACATGTGGGGCTGGACAGACCCGGTGACGGAAAAAGAATATGCCATTGTTGGCCGAAATGAAGGTACTTCGTTTGTAGATATCAGTGACCCTTCGAATCCTATTTACGTTGGTAACCTGCCTATGACAGAAGGTGCTCGTGCCAATGTTTGGAGAGATATGAAAGTATATAAAAACCACGTTTACATCGTGGCAGACGGTTCCGGAGAACACGGAATGCAGGTGCTCGATATGACGCAATTACGTGAATTTGCCGGAGAGCCGTTACAACTTGAAGAAACCTTCCTGTATGATAATATCCACAGCGCACATAACGTGGTTATAAATGAAGAATCCGGTTATGCCTTTATTGTAGGAAGCAGCGGCGGTGGACAAACCTGTGGTGGCGGACTGCACATGGTGAATATTCAGGATCCGGCTAACCCTACTTTTGCAGGGTGTTTTGCAGATCCATCAACCGGACGAAGCGGTACCGGATATTCTCATGATGCACAATGCGTGATTTATGACGGACCCGATGAAGAGCATAATGGCAGTGAAATCTGTATCGGTGCTAATGAAACAGCCATCAGTATTGCAGATGTATCTGATAAGGAAAACCCGGTGGCACTTTCAACCGCTTCTTATCCTGATTACGGTTATGTGCACCAGGGATGGTTGACGGAAGATCATCGCTATTTCTTCCAGAATGATGAGCTGGATGAGCTGATGGGTAAAGTAGACCAAACACGAACCATCGTTTGGGACGTTTCTGATCTTGATGATCCGCAGTTTGTACGTGAGTATCTCATTGAGAATGCTTCTTCTGATCATAACCTGTACATCAAAGACAATATGATGTACCAGTCTAATTACGTGAGTGGATTACAGGTGATTGATGTAACCGACCCTGCCAATCCGCAAAGAGTTGGTCACTTCGATACGCATCCGTTCACCAAAGACTCTCCCGGATTTTCCGGAACGTGGAGTAATTACCCGTACTTCAAGAGTGGTGTGGTGGTTATGACCAGTGGACGTGAAGGGTTGTTTATCCTGGAAACCAACCAGCAGGCCATCAACCAGTAGACGACAATAAATTTAATCAGGCAACTTTATGTACTCTCATCAGAGATCGCATGAAGTTGCCTTTTCTTTTATACCCAAACGTTAACGAAATGAGAGTTCGAATGCAGTCAGTGTACAAAGTACTATCGGTAGTGGGATTACTTGCCATTTCCGTGTTATATGGAACAACCGTAAATGCACAGGAACCTGTGGAAGGGCAGCGCATCTACGTCTGTAACCAGGGAGAAGCAACCCTCTCGGTTATTGATGTGACAACCAACGCGCTGGTAGAAACCATTGACCTGCAGGAGCTCGGATTTTCCAAAAACGCCAAGCCTCATCATGCCATCGCTGATGCTGATGGGGAACATTGGTACGTTACCCTGATTGGCGAAAACAAAGTGCTGAAGTTCAATCGGGATAACGAGCTGGTAGAACATGCCGAGCTGGAAGTACCGGGACTGATGGCCATGCACCCAACCGAAGATATTCTATATGTGGGCCGATCGATGAGCGCCGTGAACCCACCTCAAAGCTTTGGAATCGTCAAGCGTGAAGGCATGGAAGTGGAGGAGGAAGTAGATTTATTCTTTTCCAGGCCTCATGCTCTTGCAACTTCACCGGATGGGAAATTCACCTACATCGCCAGTTTGTCAGCTAACCAAATTCTGGCAAGAAACAACGAGACTGGTGAAACCGAGCTAACTATGCTGGAAGGGAACAACCACGTATTCGTGAATTTTGCCATTTCACCGGATGGGCAAACCATGGTGGCCACCGGCCAGGTTTCAGGTAAGCTGCTGGTATTTGATTTGTCAAATCCGTTACTACCGGCAGTAACCGATACTCTTTCGGTCAATGCCATGCCGTGGCACCCGGTGTATGCCCCTGATGGAAATCGCGTTTATTTCGCAAACAAAGGTGCCAATACGGTTACTGTAGTGGACATGGAGAACAAAACGGTTGAAAAGGTAATTGAAGGAACCGGTTTAGCACAGCCTCACGGAGCAACACTTTCAGCCGATGGCAAATATTTGTATGTGACGAATAACAATATGGATGGCACCTATAATCCCGAAGGAAAATCCGGGAAAAGTGGACTGACCGGAACGGTCGTCATCATCAATACAGAAACGCTGACTATTGAAAAAGTTATAGAAACAGGTATGAATTCAACCGGAATTGGGACCAGTAACTGGTAATTCATTCAATTCAAACCACCGATTAAAACTATTTATGAGTATTAGACGAGACGGTTCAGCTATAAGTGTATTCATTATTTCGCTGTTATTGATGGCGGGGTGTAAGACCATGCAAAAGGCAGGAAATAGTGATCCTGAATCGGAGGGGTACAAGCAATACATCAACCCATTTAATATATATGCAGAAGACGGTACTCTCATACCTCATCCTTTTGTGGGCGGTTTCAATGCTCCCCGGCCTCAGTTTGTTGATTTAGACGGGGATGGCGATCCTGACTTTTTTGTACAGGAGCAAACCGATGAGCTGATGTTATTTGAGCATACCGGAAGTAAGGTTGAAAGTCCGCTGAAATGGCGGTCCAACAAATTTCAGAACCTGGACATCGGGGAATGGTTTCGCTTTGTGGATATGGATCAGGATGGGGACTTCGACCTGTTAACCGAACAGCCCTACAGTTATATCCGCTATTACCGGAATGAAGGCAGTGCCGAAAATCCAAACTTTGAACTGGCCGCTGATTCTCTGAAGGATGTAAACGGTGAGCCCATTTTCTCTGACCGGCAGAATATCCCCAATGTCACTGATATAGATTGCGATGGACGGCTGGATCTTTTTATAGGAAGTCTGGACGGAACCCTGGCCCGGTATGAATCGGTAGGCCGAAACGAAGATCAGATTCCGCAATTTAAGCTGGTAACCAAGCGATTTGAGGATATTGAGATTGTGAAGCAGTTTGGTACCATGCACGGAGCCAATACCATGGCATTTATGGATATCGACTCGGACGGAGATCAGGATTTATTCTGGGGTGATTTTTTTGAGCCAAGCATCCTTTTGATTGAGAATACCGGTACTTGTGCCACTCCCGATTTCAGAGGAGAACCAAAACCATTTCCACCGTCCAACCCGGTTCAAACCAGCGGATATAACGCTCCTGCCTTAGCCGACTGGGAAGGTGATGGAGATGTGGATCTGTTTTTAGGAGTTCTGGGTGGGGCTTACAATGCCAACCTCACACTCAGCGATAACCTGTATTTCTTTGAGCAGGAGGAAGGAGAATTCAGCCTTCAAACCCAACAGTTTATAGATATGATTGATGTGGGAGACGAGAGTATCCCGGCCACCGGCGACCTTGATGGTGATGGGGATATGGATTTACTGCTGGCCAATAAAATCGACCCTGCCAATCAAAAGACATCGGTTATTTACCGGTTTGAAAATAAGGGGACTAACTCTGCTCCTGAATTTCACCTGACAGGGACATTGGATCTACCCACTGCCTATCACTATGCCCCCGTGCTGGCCGACCTAAATGGAGACGGGCTTGATGACTTGCTGCTGGGCAACTGGAAAGGTAAAATCGCTTTGTTTATCAATACAGGAAACGGGTTTAAGCAGGAGAAAGAAACCGTAGCCGAACTGGAGCGCGGCAGTAATGCCGTGCCCACCCTTGCTGATATTGATGGTGATGGCGACCTGGATTTGCTGGTGGGGGAGTCGGGTGGGGGGCTGCAACTCTTCCGAAACACCGGTTCCAAAGACAATCCGGAATTCAGTTTTGAAAAAGACGCCTTCCCGGATGTGGAAGTCCAACATCGAAGTGCCCCGGCCTTTTATGACATAGATGGGGATGGTGACCTTGATTTATTTATGGGAAGTAAAATCGAAGGCATTCTGTTTTTTGAAAACACAGGCTCACCTTCTCAACCTGAGTTCACTAAGAAAAGAATGCCCTTTGAGGCAGCAACAGCTCAACTATCGGCTCCTCATTTTGTTGACTTTGATGGGGATGGCATTGCAGAAATCGTGATAGGAACCCGGGGCGGAGGACTGCTTTTTTATAAGAGGTGAGGGCGCTTGCCGAACGTCAGGGATTATGATTTGGATGGAGTGGTTAGATTGATTGCTGGTAAATAAGTTTCCATCGTAACTTGGCCCGTCCGATTTAAAACATATTGTTAGGCAAGTGACTGGTCTTTTTGACCAATACTTGCTGCCATACGAGCAACGTGCTTATATCTTTCTATTTGAATTGAGTAGATGCTGATGTCAAACAAAATCCAAATAGCAGCAAAAAATCCTATTGCAGGCATTACAGTAAAGCCAAGTAGTGCAAAAAAGAGTAGAATGGAAATCGCATACCAGTTTACCAATGCTTTCATTCGTATGATGCCATTCTTGATGTCAAAGTACAGGTTACCTCTTATAATTTGAGTATAGCTCCATTTGATATCAGGACTAAACGAGTAGCTTTCTCGAAAAGCAAAAGTGTTATCATCAATTTTCCTGACATCTATACCAATATACTTTGAGTCGAGAATGGACTTTTGAATTTCTTCCTGGGATGGAGCTTGATTGAGTGGAAATAGGATTTTTGTAGTATAAAATCTAACTGGTATACCAACTTCAAAATACCATCCAACGAACTTATAGCTCAGAAACACTTCCAAGAGTGTAAATAGAAGAACAAAAAGAAAGACTATTTCTAAACTAGATTCCATTTAAAGTTGCCTAACGACCCAGCGCATAAAGGGCGCGCGGATTATAATTTAGTTGAAGTAGCAAAATTAGTACCTGGCAGTCAAGTTTCCATCGCAGCCCCTCCGCGTCCGATTTAAAAAGCCTTGTTAGGTGTTTTTTCTATAGTCAAAAACAAAGTGTTTCACTGTGTTCTAATACAATCGAGTTATTGACTATTGAAAATTCTTTATTTCCTGGGGAAATTGACCCAAACATTTTCGAGATCATAATTTCTGTTTCTCCCGAATCAAAATTTATCCTCAGAGTACCTGAACCTTCTTCTATTTCTATCCAAACATCATATTTAGAAAAAATATAAGTATCAAAATCCTTTGAATAGAGGCTTTCCTCGTATTCAGCTTCAATATTTGTTGAGTCCTTAAATACATATTGAATTTTTAAACCGTTTGGAATCGCTTCGACTTTTGTTTTTGAGTCGGAAAAAAGATTAAGATGACTATCGTCAACTATTATAGAGTCCGCAATTCCATCTGCTCGGCAAGCGTCGATATAATCATTTCTTGAGAGAGATTTCAAAGAAGAAAGATTATCTGGGGTTTCTCCATACTTATCTTCAAAAACCAACACTGCATCAATTAGATCAGAAAAAGGGATATACACAAGTGATTCTTTGTCATGGAAAGGAGACGTATCGAAATCTTCTTTTGTGCATGAGAAAACAAAAGAGGCTACTAGTAAAAACAAAAGAATTAGCTTGGGCATATTCAAAAATACCTAACGACCCAGAGTTTAAACGGCGCGGGGATTATGACTTGGTTGAAGTAGCGAAATTAATTCCTGGCAATCAAGTTTCATCGCACCTCGTCCGCGTCCGATTTAAAACGCTTGTTAGGCGTTTACAGGAAAACATGATCTATAATTAAGTTATTATTTTCGAACTCAATTTTTACTGTTTCCTGCCGATGATCAACAAAGCTCATCGTCTGCTTATCAAAATCGAACCTATGAGTGTATGTTCCACCTTCATTGCATCTAAACTTTCTAAAGAGTGGGTAAGTCCAATAATTTTTTGAAATGTAATGAGCTGTTACTCTGTAGAAAATTGTTGAATCTGACTCAAAAAATAATTCTACATCATTAATCCACATTGCATGAGCTGGTTCAACTAGTTGTCTTTTCCATTCATATTTCAATAATTCTACATTTGATAATAAACTATCACTTGGTAATTCATAAGTAGGAGTAAAACTATATATGCTACTATCATTCTGTTGATGGTCAAAATCATAGATTGCGTGCTGTTCCCAATATTTTTCCCAAAAATAGTCACAGTAAAAATTGTAGAGTAGGGCAACTACAACAATTGAAGCTAGTATGGTTAATGTTTTCTTGATTATATTGGATTAAAACGCCTAACATATTAATATGCGACATGGGCTATCATGTAAGACGTCGTATAAAGTTCAGAAATCATGTATTACAAGCGATCGAGGGGCATTATTGGTTTTTAGGCGAAGAAAATGCCGCATATCTTCGTCGGATAAAATCCTAATACTTTGTAAGGAATTGACTTCCCATCGCTCTGTCAATATAAAACATACAACTATTAATTCAACGGTAGTTATGGATAAATCAAAATTGTTAGAGCAGCTTAGGTAAGAAAAAAAATAAGACGGCAACTACATCAAAATCCCGGTAGATCTTATATAAATCGTCCATCGAAAATCGGTCGCTCGATCATTCGCAAATCTAACAGCCTGATTACTGCCTTTGTAGGAATGACAAAAAGGGGTCAGCAATGACAGGGTAGGGAAAGAGTAAGGTCCTCACCCAAACTTTTTCACCAGCTCCCAGCGTTTTACCTTGCCGGTGCCGGTTTTGGGAAAGTCTTTGACGATCTTCAGCTCTTTAGGAATTTTGAAGTCGGTAAGGTGGGATTTTAATTCCTCCCGGATTTCTTCCAGCACCGGAGTTCTACCATTCTTTAGAGTTACCACAGCCGTTACTTTTTGTCCCCATTCCTCATCCGGGAGGCCAATTACCACGGCTTCATCTATGGTGGAGAGCTTTCGCATGGCTTCTTCCACTTCAGTGGGATTCACATTTTCACCGCCGGTTATGATAAGGTCGCTACGGCGAGATTCGATAAATAAATGTCCAAATCCGTTCATATGTCCGTAATCACCGGTGTTAAACCAGCCATCGTCATCAAAACGGTTCTCGTTTTCGTTGGTGTCATAATAGCCATCAAAAACCTGCGGGCCTTTCAGCCAAAGTGCACCCGACTGATTTTTCCCTAACACTTTTCCATTGTCATCCCGTATCTGCATTTCATTGGGAGGAAAGGGCTTGCCGACGCTCTTGAGCGGCGTGTACATGCCGGAAGGAGCAAGCAGGGGGTTGGCTATAATTTGGGCACAGGTTTCCGTCATCCCGTAACTGGATACGATAGGAATGCCGCGCTCGGCTGATTTTTTTAAGAGGGTTTCAGAAATCGGTCCGCCCCCCAACAAAATAGACTTAAATTCCCGGTGGGTTTTAAACAGGGGATCATCCAACAGGCGCTTAAGCATGGTTGGAACCAGGGAAGCGGCCTGAAAGCGTTTATTTTCCCCCAGAAACTCCTTTACCATCTCCTCATGAAATTCACCCAGTCGGTAAATCGCTGTGTCATAAATTACGGAGCGAATGATAATGGAAATTCCTCCGATGTGATTCAAGGGGAGGCAGAGGAGCCAAAAGTGGTTAGGGTCGGGCTTGAAGTTCTGAGCGGAGGCTTTTGCCGCACTTAAAATTTGGCGGCGTTTTAGGGGAACGGCCTTGGGTTTGCTGGTGGTACCGGAGGTGAAAAAGTAACCGAAGATCCGGGAGTCTTTAATGGAGTCGGGTTCCGGAAGGTCTATGTTTCGCACATCGTGTGTGAAAGCATTCAGGAAAAAATTCTCGTCCATCTTTACCACATGATCATCTCCAAGTCGCCGCCGGTTTCCCGTGTCAGTAAAAACGAGTACAGGTTTGAGCGCTTCGAGGTATTCCTTTAGTTCATCGTCTTTAACTTTGGGGTTGATGGGGATGAAGGGGATACCCAGTTTCCAGCAGGCGGCAATTCCGAATATCAGCATATCGCTTGATTCCGAAAGGAAGGCAACCGGCCACTTGAGCGAATCGGCCTTTTCTTCAACCAGGTCTTTGAAGAAAGCGGTGAAGCGTTCTAAATCACTGTAGGTGTACATGCCATGCTGAGAAGACAGAAACACGTGCGGTGTTTCCTTTTTCTTAAACTCAAACATATGTAACCGTGACTTAAACATATACTTAAAATAACTTTTTTAATCCTTCCATATCCAGTGAAATTCCCAAGCCGGCTTTTTGTGGGAATCGAATGACGGGATTGTTCATCCATTCATCCGAACTGATGTCTTCGCTCAACAAACTTCCGGTGGCCAAACCATGTGCCCTATTTTGATTTCCCAAACCCGCTGCGAGGATGGAGGTCATTGCCCTTCCCACTGCTGATTCGAGCATAGTTGTAACCACCACTTCTATATTATGAGTATCTGCTGTACGTTTTGTTACGAAAATAGTATCGAGTGTACCCAATAGCATAGGTTTAAAAATAAACAGGCTGCCGGCCTTAAGCTCTGATAGTTTAGTGGCACCCTTTTTGTTCCGTAAAGATTCGTCTGCAGCAACGGGAGTTTTTACAGCTTCATGAACAGCGGCCATGTCTGAAAAATGATCCTTATGAACCGGTTGTTCACAATACTCAATGTTCAAAGAATCCAGGGCCTTCAGATTTTGTATGGCTTCGTCTTTGGTCCAGCCTTGATTGGCATCAATCCTGATTGCCAGGTCCGGAAATTGGTTTCGGAGGTCCTGCAGCAACTTGAGCTCAGTATTAAAGTTCCGGCCTGCTTTAATCTTTAAAGTGGTGAATCCCCGGTCAATTAAATCCTTTGCCTTGCTGATTGCCTGTGCAGGCTCTTGTATCGAAAGGGTGGCGTTGGCTTTAACCGTCTCCGGGAAATCAGGAAAAAGAAATGTACCCAATGGTTTGTTGGCTTTTTTTGCCTCCAGGTCATGTAAAAGGGTATCGAGGCCAAAGCTAAGCGAAGGGAACCGGTGAATTTGATCCAGCATCCCCAAGGTTTGTTTTCCATCGCCCGAGCGTATGCTTTCCTGCAGGTGTTTATGATTAACCTTCAGGACTTCTATAACCTGTTCAATGGACTCATCAGAAAAACCCGGGAGAGGAGCAATTTCACCATAGGCTTCAATATCACCTTCCTTGTAAATCAACACGATGCCTTCCCGGTGCGAAAACTCCTCCCCGGCAGTCCGAAATGGCTGTTTAAAGGGGAGGCGGTATGTGCAAACTTCCAGCATTAATTCATTAATATACCAATGGAAAGGAGCACTCCGAAAATAACCATGTATTGTGCCGTTCGTTCCAGCATGGGGTTGAGCTGTTTTTTGTCTTCTTCTGTCCAGATTCTATGGGTGTAATATACAGCAAGGGGTAAACTCAGGTATGGCAACATAATCCATACATTATAATCAAGCTGCACATAAATGTGTGGGGGAACGGCAAAGGCCACGAGCACCATCAGCAGGTATTCAAATTTGAGGGTGATTTCCCCAAACAACACACCAATGGTTCGCTTTCCGGATTTCCGGTCTTGCTCCACATCGCGCAGATTATTGACAACCAGGATATTCACACATAGTCCGCCCACGGCAAGGGATGCCCAGAACGAAGCTTCCGACCATTCCAGTGCATTCACATAATAAGTGGTCATAACCGCGACTATCCCGAAAAAGATAAACACAAAGATATCGCCGAGTCCATTATAACCCAGAGGGAAAGGCCCGCCGGTATAAAGCACGCCAAATATCAGTGACAAAACCCCGATCACTAAAACAATCCAACCGGCAGCCCAAACCAGATACAGTCCCAGAACAAAAGCCAGCCCCATGGTAAGGATGGTAGCTTTTTTCATGGCTTCAGCGGAAATGAGACCCGCCGCCGTAGCCCTTCGGAAGCCAATACGCTCGTCGGTATCCGAACCTTTCACAAAGTCAAAGTAGTCGTTGGCGAAATTGGTACCTATCTGAATAAGGAAAGCACAGACCAAAGCCACTGATGTATTGATCCAGTTCAGAGAGTGTGACTGCCAGGCAAGGGAAGCACCTACTAAAATGGGAACCAGCGCAGCAGCAAGGGTTTGTGGTCGGGCAGCTTCAACCCAAAGCGCAAATTTTGATTCTTTCAACAGTAAAAATTCGGTGAATGATTGTGGATAACTAATTTGCTGAAGATACAACTTTTGGAAAGGGCTTAAAAAGTGAAGTCAATTCATTTTGGGGAAAAATATATTAAGCTAAACCACATCTGGAAGCGCTTTTGAGTAAAATAATTAAGTCATAAATTCAAAATGTTTATATTTATTAATTGTTAAAAAAGAAACAACTAAATTATTTGCGTATAATTAAACCGTAGCTTTATATTTGGTCGTCATTTTTACTTAATAACAAAATTATTTTAAAAATCATGACCAAAGTCGCACAACGCTACGATAACTTAGCCGCCGCCCGGAACTTCAAGCCCGGGAAAGCCAAAAACTCAACGATGGATATCCCTGAAATTTTCGGGGAGAATACGCTGACTCTGGATAAGCTGGAAGAACGTCTTCCCAAAGCTGCCTGGAAAGACCTTCAGAAAACAATTGACGAAGGAGAGTCTCTGAATATTGATGTTGCCGATGCCGTGGCATTGGCCATGAAAGACTGGGCTACCGAAAAAGGTGCTACCCACTTTACCCACTGGTTTCAGCCGTTAACCGGATCTACTGCTGAAAAGCATGACAGTTTCATTACGCCAAATCAGGGTGGAGGAGCTATGGCGGTTTTCTCCGGAAAGGATTTGATACAGGGGGAGCCGGATGCCTCCAGCTTTCCGAGCGGTGGTTTACGCCCCACTTTCGAAGCACGCGGTTACACAGCCTGGGATCCAACATCTCCGGCTTTTTTAATAGAAAATCAAAACGGAACCTACCTTTGTATTCCAACAGCCTTTGCTTCCTGGAAAGGGGAGGCACTGGATCATAAAACGCCTTTGCTTCGCTCCAGCGATGCACTGAATAAAGCAGCAAAATCAGCTTTGAAGCTTTTTGGCATCGAGTCTAAAAAGGTGAATTCAACCGTTGGATGTGAGCAGGAATATTTCCTGATTGATCAGGAGTTTGTATATCGCCGCCCAGATATTTTGACTTCCGGCCGTACGCTTGTGGGTGCCAAGCCTCCGCGAGGACAAGAACTGGATGATCATTACTTCGGCTCTATCCCGGAGCGTGTACTTTCGTTTATGCTGGAGGCGGAGAAAGAACTATATAAGCTGGGCATTCCTGTAAAGACCCGCCATAACGAAGTAGCCCCGAGTCAGTATGAGCTGGCCCCGATTTTTGAGATGTCGAACGTAGCGGCCGATCACCAGCAAATTACGATGATGGTGCTCAAAAAAGTGGCTAAGAAATACGGCCTTGAGTGCCTGCTTCACGAGAAACCATTTGACGGGCTGAACGGAAGCGGAAAGCATTTGAACTGGTCGCTTTCAACTGTGGAGGGCGACAACCTGCTGGAGCCGGGTGAAAGTCCGCATGAAAACATGAAGTTCCTGTTCTTCTTTACGGCTGTGTTGTTGGGAGTATATCGTCATCAGGATTTGTTGCGAATTTCGGTGGCTCATGCCGGAAATGATCATCGCCTGGGAGCCAATGAAGCTCCGCCGGCTATCATTTCATCTTTTGTAGGGGATCAGCTGAATGACATTGTAGAGCAGTTGATCAGTGGTGGGGCCAAGAGCTCAAAACAAGGTGGCTTGCTGGGTCTTGGAAGTCCGGTTCTTCCACACCTGCCTAAGCATGCCGGCGACCGTAACCGAACCTCACCCTTTGCTTTTACCGGAAATAAGTTTGAATTCCGTGCTTTGGGCTCTAATCAGTCGCCATCTTTCCCGATTGTGGTTTTAAATACTATCGTGGCAGAAGCCATTGAAGACATGACTGCAGACCTGAATAAAGCCAAAAAAGGAGATTCTATTGAAAAGGCGCTGGCTAAGGTATTGAGTAATCGCCTGAAGGAATGTAAGCCGGTCATTTTTAACGGTGACGGGTACTCCGATGAATGGCAGAAAGAAGCTGAAGAGCGTGGGTTACTGAATTTGAAAACCACCCCGGATGCTTTGCCGTATCTCACCGAAAAGGAAAACATTTCGTTGTTCAAAAAATATAAAGTATTGAATAAGAAGGAGATGCTTTCCCGAAAGGAAATCTGGACTGAGCAGTATATCACTACCCGTACCATAGAGGTGGACACCATTGAGTCGATAGGTAAAACGATGATTTATCCTGCTGTGATTCGATACATTGGCGAACTCAGTAAAGCCGTTGACCAGACAAAAGCGTTGGGATTAGATAATTCCGGGTCAAGCAATATGCTTAACAAGGTAAACGATGGACTGAACAGGCTAAATGTAGCTCTTGAGAAACTGGCGGAAGTTCAGGATAACCTGTCGTACAAAGACACTTCCGATCATGCCCTTAAGGTAGAATCAGAAGTGCTTCCTATTATGAAAGATATCCGGGATGCCATCGACTTCCTGGAGCGGTATGTAGCCGATGACTACTGGCCACTTCCGGTTTATCGAGAAATGCTTTTTATCAAGTAAGATAAGGCTTATCAATTCTACTCAGCTCTGTTTCCGGAAGGAGGCAGGGCTTTTTTTCTAATTTTTAATTTCCCCTTTTTAAATCATATTCAGTTACTGACAGAAATATGTCATAACAATCATAAATACAAGAGGGGTATATGTTTGACAAAACAATAAATACCATTGTAGCCGGTATGATCGCGCTTTTTCTGACTACCGGCGTAGAAATTATGGCCCAATCAACTTTTGATGACGGGCGTAAATCAAAGAAATCAGCACTGCTATTCAAGCACTCGGATAAATCTTTATTGCCTTCAGAAGTATTGAATGCAAGATTCAAAACCGATAACGATATTGGAAGAAGTACAACGCAATGGGCTGGCGAAAATGGCTGGATGGATGCATACCGTACAACCTATTCCTACAGTTCAGACCGATTAACCATCACCCAGAACTGGGAGTATTTTACGGGTGAAACATGGGAAGGTGAAGGGACATATGTGTTCATTTTTTCAGAAGAAGGGTACCCGCTCAGTTATACTTTTGGGTTTGGAGAAGATGAGTTTACCCAGGTATTTCACTATTCGGAATCCGGAAGGCTGGATTCAGCTACCTTCAGTGAGACCTACGATGGTGAATCCAATTCCGAGAAAATCGAACTCGAGTACGTTACCGGTGATTCTATACTGATCTACAATACGATATTCAGTGAGGGAGGCGAACCTGAGCTTACCGGCTATTTCGTAAACAGGAATAATGCTTTTGTTGAAGCATACTTTGAAACAGAGTATACCGACCGATATACCTATTCGGGAATTACATTCGATGAATTTTTGATGAATGTATTTAATGAATTCTTCTTCGTTGAAATGTATAACGATGAGTACTATGAGGAGGATGAAATGTGGATTCCATATTCCCGAACAACGCTTGCCTACGACGGGCAAATAGTCATTGAAAGAGAAGAAGAATACTTCGATGAAAGTGAAAGTGAGTGGATTCCGGAATACAGAAACACATTCACCTACGAAAACGGAAAAATCGCAGAAAGCCTGGATTCATACTCTTTTGATGGTATGAACTGGGATGATGATAGCCGTACTTTGTACGAGTATGGGGCGGTTACATCGGTTGAAGACTACACCGATAACGTAACCACTTTTCAACTCTCCCAGAACTATCCCAACCCGTTCAATCCAACCACCCAAATAGCCTACGAAATTTCTACACCTGGCAAAGTGCTGTTGGAGGTGTACAATGTATTAGGAGAGCGGGTGGCCACATTGGTTAATGGCAATCATGTGGCTGGTGCGTATGTTGCCAGCTTTAATGCTTCCGGCTTTCCAAGTGGGATTTACTATTACAAACTGGTATCAGGGCAGCACCAGCAGGTGCGTTCTATGACGCTGATTAAATAGGACGAGAGATATTGTTGAGAATTATAGCCTTGTTCGTTCTATGGAACGAACAAGGATTTTCTCATTCTGAAATTGTAATGAGTTATTTCATTCAGTTTTGAATGATTATGAAGCATATCTAAATAAAAAAAGAGGGTAAAATGTTAGCATCAAAGTCACTATACACTACATGTTTTGTATTGATGATCTCCTTATTTCTGAGTACACCTTTGTATGCTCAGAATAAGGTTCAAAAAAAGAAAAGAGACATTTTTTGAAATATGAAAGATGGGAAAGTATTAATTATCCATCCTTTAGAATAGCAAAGAATTTTAAAGATAATGATATAGCCAGCTGGATTGATCAATTTTTAGTTAACGAGACAACTTGGCAGGATCACTTTCGGGCTGTATATGAGTATTCTGGTGATCGAAGGACGATCACACAGCATTTTGGATTTTATGACTCACAATCTGAGGTATGGACGAATACCGGATCACAAGAAATTTCCTATAACACCAATGGATTCCCACTTTCTGTTTTTGAAGATTTCATCGAAGAAACTTACGCACAGACGTTTTATTATTCTGAGGAGGGCAGGTTAGATTCTTTACACTTTGACGAGGTTTATGAGGGGGGAGAGACCTATTTTCAAAAGGTTGAGTTAGTATATGTTACACCAGACTCGATTCGCATTTTATATCATTATGATGAGAATGGTGAGCCAGTAATTGATGATTCCAACTATTTTCTGCAAAAGGATGGTCATTTTTATGATGTCTATGACTATGGAGACTACATTGACAGATATGTTTACTTTGATATCACCTTCAATGACTTTCTAAAGAGTCTATTTGATGAGTTTTCTATGATAGCAGAGTATAATGACGAGTTCTATTCTGATGAAGGGGAATGGATACCATATTCTCGAAAGTCATTAACATTAGACGGGGATATGGTTATAGAAATATTGGAGGAATATTATATCGATGGTACGTGGTTTCCGGACTATCGCGAGAGATATACATATGAAGATGGAAACATCTCAATTTCAACATATGAAACTTTCTTTGAAGATGAATGGACTTCAGGTAATAGAACAGTGTATAATTATGGAGCTGCAACCTCAAAAGAGGAAGAGATATCTGTAGCTGATTATAAACTCTCACAGAACTATCCGAACCCGTTCAATCCAACCACCCAGATAGCCTACGAG
This sequence comes from Gracilimonas sp. BCB1, assembly GCF_040117685.2. Taxonomy (NCBI): domain Bacteria; kingdom Pseudomonadati; phylum Balneolota; class Balneolia; order Balneolales; family Balneolaceae; genus Gracilimonas; species Gracilimonas sp. BCB1. Next base: position 191,470 of record NZ_JBEDYP020000018.1, read on the forward strand.
ATTTCTGCTCCCGGAAAAGTTCTTTTGGAAGTATATAATGTATTAGGAGAACGTGTGGCAACGTTGGTTAATGGCAATCATGTGGCCGGTGCGTACGTAGCCAGCTTTAATGCTTCCGGCTTTCCGAGTGGGATTTACTATTACAAGCTGGTATCAGGGCAGCACCAGCAGGTGCGTTCTATGACGCTTATCAAGTAAGCTCAATTTTTATTCTGAGGAAACCTAAAAAAAGCCCTACTTTCTGAAAAGTAAGAAGGGCTTTCTTTCTTTTATCAACATAATGAGTTCCTATGAAATCACTTTTACTGTTTATCACCTTTCTGGTTATTGCCCATCCATTTATAAACGCACAGGACAGAATACCGGACGGTGGCGGCCTATATCAACCGCCCACTGACCATATGACTGAAGAAATGCGGGCAAGCATGATCGAGCAGCTGCAACAGAACGTGGACAGCCTTAAAGTGATGGGTAAAATCTCTTCTTCTAAAACCATTGATATTAAATTCGGCTGGCCGTTGCGCGGTCAAGATCATTTCTTTGATTTCGATTATCACGGAATTTCTAATTTTGTGGATTTAAATAACTCCTTCCCAAATCAAATAACCGATTACACCTGTGGTTCACGAAGTTATGACTTGCAGAGCGGATACAACCATGCCGGAACGGACTTTTTTACCTGGCCATTTGCTTGGAACAAAGTACAGAATGATGATGTGGCCGTAGTTGCTGCCGCTCCCGGGGTGATCATTCAAAAGATTGATGGCAATCAGGACCTAAGCTGTTCTTTTAATAATACCCAATGGAATGCGGTTTATGTGCGCCATTCTGATGGCTCAGTGGCCTGGTACGGACACCTGAAAACCAATTCTACAACCGAAAAGAATGTAGGAGACAATGTTGAGGAAGGAGAGTATTTAGGTATTGTAGGTAGTTCCGGAAACTCAACCGGTCCGCACCTTCACTTTGAACTGCATGATGAAAATGGCGCCATTGTAGATCCATTTGAAGGAGCTTGTAATTCTATCGATGAAAGCCTTTGGCACGATCAGCGTGATTATTATGATTCCGGCCTGAATGCCCTTCGAACACACGGCAGTGCTCCTGTTTTAAATCAGTGTCCAACGCCGGATATCCCGAATTTTAAAGACGCCTTTTTGAAAGGTGACCAGATAGTTAATGCCATTTACTTCCGTGATCAGCTGGAAGGGCAAACGGCTTTTTATTCCGTAAACCGGCCATCCGGACAAACGCTGTGGAGCTGGAGTCATTCCCTTTCTGAAATCCCTCATTATTCCGCCTCTTACTGGTATTGGCAAAATGATTTACCCGTTATGGCCGAAGAAGGGATTTGGGAATTCAGGGTTTCATTCCTGAATGAGATTTATACCCATCAGTTCACGGTAAGTGATGGAAACACGAAACCGATTCAGGTGCACCTTCAAAACCCGGGCAATGATACCGAGATAACCGGAAATGAAGTCATTCTTCGGTGGTTGCCCCTGGCTGATGCTGATGAATATGAGCTTGAAATAGCTTCTGATGATGAATTTACTGAGATCATAGATTCCTATGAACTTTCTAAAAGGGATTTGCTTGTAAGCGACCTGACGGATGGTGAAAGTTATTTCTGGAGAGTCCGGGCAAAAAACACGGTGGGAACCGGAGATTGGTCTGAAACCGGAAGCTTCAATACCGGTGTTTCTACTTCCGTTACGGAACCAATTGCTGATTATCCGGATCAATACCGCTTACATCAAAATTTCCCGAATCCGTTCAATCCAAGTACGCAAATCAGCTATGTGCTGCCCAAACAAACGATGGTTAAACTGGCTGTGTATAATGCTCTGGGTAAGGAAGTATCCCTTTTGGTGAATAAAGTTCAGAATCGGGGAGATTTTCAGGTGACATTTGACGCTTCGGGGTTACCAAGCGGAATCTATTACCTGAAATTACAAACTGTTGACTTCACCGAAGTAAAACCTATGACCCTGATCAAGTAGAGTATACCATATGAAAGTAATTAGCTGGTCGGATTTTGAAAAAGTAGAATTGCGAACGGGTACGGTTGTTGAAGCTGAGGTATTCCCTGAAGCCCGAAAACCTGCTTATAAACTCACGGTAGATTTCGGAGATGAAATCGGAATACGAAAATCATCGGCTCAAATAACTAGGCATTATGATGTTGGTGAATTGAAAGGTAAACAGGTAATTGCGGTCGTAAACTTTCCACCAAAGCAAATTGGACCGTTTATGTCCGAATGTCTGGTAACCGGTTTTCCGGATGAAAATGGCGATATTGTACTCGCCGTGCCGGACAAAAAAGTACCCAACGGAATGAAACTATTTTAGTTTATTCAGGTTTCATAACTTCATCATCCCAATAATTTTCATCTACAAATAGTTACTCACCGATGAAACACTTTCTGTTTCTTTGTGCATTTTTACTTATCACGTTTTCTCTAAGTGCCCAGGAAATATCATATCCTGAAGGAGAGCGAAGAATGGCCACTTTTGAATTAAAGATAGAAGGCATTGATAAAGTGGAAGGAGAAATCAGGATTGCGCTATTCAATTCTGAAAAGGAGTACAATAAGAAAGAAAATCCACTTTACGCTGTGGTACTTCCGGTTGATAATGAAACCCTGACTTGGTCGCAGGATAGCCTGTTCTTTGGTGAGTATGCCATAGCCGTATATCATGATAAAAATGAAAACGGTGAACTTGACTCCAACCTGCTCGGCATTCCCAAGGAAGCTTATGGGTTTTCGAATAATGCAAGAGGGCGTTTTGGTCCGGCTTCCTGGAAAGATGCGCATTTCAGCATCAACTCAGAAAGGGCAACCATGGCTATAGAGATTAAATAATCAGGCTTAGCTGTTGATGCTCATCCACTTGTAAGAAACATCCGTTTTCTACATATTCCCCGACTACCATTAATTAAAGGAGACAACTATGGAAAATATCCAAGGGGAAACAGCACCGGTAATGAGTCTTAAAGACTGGGTTATTTCGGTTTTAATTTCATTCATTCCGGTTATCGGGTTTATTATGCTGTTAGTTTGGGCATTTAGTGACAGTACCAATCCAAATAAAAAGAATTGGGCTAAAGCAACGCTGATTATATTTGCGGCAGGATTTATACTCTACCTGGTGTTCGCATTTATTTTCTTCGGGGCAATGATGTCGGCAGGAGCCGGAGGGTTTGAGTCGATGTAGCCGACTGAAAGATTCACTTATTATTAAAGCCTCATGTTCTTATGCATGGGGCTTTTTGTTTTTAGGGACATGAAACATTGAATGGAGCCCGGCGTAAATCCACCGGAATCCACATCCCATACTTTATGCAGCAGATTATAAAATCGGTTTCCATTGCCCTTCAGAATATCAAAGCCAATCCTTTACACACCTTTTTATCCACACTTGGTATCATTATCGGGGTGGCTTCTTTAGTTGCCATACTAGCCCTTGGTGATGGATTGGAGCAAACGGGCCGGGAGCAAATCGAGACCACAACCTCAGTACAAATGATGTCGGTAACTCCAAGAACAGTAGATCTTGTAAATGATGTGAGGGTTCCCAGAGATACCGTTTATGAATTTGGAATTGCAGAAGCCCGGGCACTGGAAGAAATGGTAAGTGAATGGGGATACACCGAACTGCTTGCTCAAAGCTCCCGTGTGGCTACGGTACAGGATTCTTCGTTGGCTATTTATATTCAGGCCACCTTAGAGAACGTGCCTCATTTCACTGAATCTGAACTTATCGGTAGCTATTTCAATCGTGCTGATGTGGAAAAGGCTGAGCGGAAAGCTGTTTTGACAGCTCCGCTGGCTCGAAAATGGTCACCGTATAACGAACTTTTGATTGGAGAAACCATCACTTTTGAGGGGGCAACCTTTGAAATCATTGGGATTTTGGAAGAAGAGTCGAGGGGGGCTCAGGCTATGATTCCTATAAGTACCTACCGGCAGGTGGTGAAAGGGAGCAATCCCGCCAACCTGGTGTTCAAAAGCAGGAAAGTGGAAGACCTTCCGGAAATGAGGGCTAAAGTTGAAGACTGGCTGGATCAACATTATACCGAGGGGAAAGAAGCCTTTTCAGTATTTACCTATGAGGGAAGGGTAGAGCAGCTAAGCCAGGGAATAATGGTCTTTAAATTGGTGATGGGAGCCATTACCGGAATCTCTGTGTTGGTAGGTGGCATTGGTATTATGAACGTACTGCTCATTTCAGTAACCGAACGGACCAAGGAAATCGGAATCCGTAAAGCCACCGGAGCCCGAAAGAAAGATATTGTGATGCAGTTTATTTCGGAGTCAGTCACTATTTCCATGGTGGGCTGCATCATCGGATGGGTGGTAGGAGTTCTTGGAGTATTCGGGCTGGTCGAACTGATAAACCGTTTTACGGACTTTGGCTTTAAGGCAGCATTAAGTATAGGTACGGTAGGCGTAGTTTTGATTGCAGCCATTATTGTGGGGATGGTTTTTGGAACCTATCCCGCATGGAAGGCTGCAAATTTAACCCCGGTGGATGCCATTCGACATGAATAACAGAAAGGTTAAGTCACATCCCTGATTTCGGGGTTCTTGCTAAATACAGACCGTGCAAATGGACAAAGCGGTAAAATCTTCAGATCATTTTCTCTGGCAAATTCCACTGCTTGATAAACAAGTTTCTTACCAAGACCTTCGCCGCGGGTTTCATCCGAAACTTCGGTATGATCAATAATAATGCGTTCCGGCCCGGCTTTGGAGTAGGTCATTTCGGCAACTCGTTTTCCCTCTCTCTCGATATAGAAGGAGCCTTTGGTTTCGGCGGTATCGTGGTGGATTTGCATTGTATTGATTTGAAGTTTAATGCTTTTCTGGTCTATGCAGAGAATCTAACATAATTAGTTGTAAATGAAAGCTAAGAGGACAACGAATTTGGAGCTTTGCAATAAAAGTGAAATTGATTAGTTTCATAATGAAACCAAAATAGAACCACTGCCATGCCTACCAATATAACCATTAAAGGGATACCGGATGATGTGTACGAAAGTATCAGGAAGAAAGCGGAGCTAAATCATCGCAGTATTAACAGCGAAGTGATAGTGAACCTGAAAAAAGCGGTTCAAAGCAAACCGGTCGATTCCAGCCAAATCATTCATCAGGCAAAAAAACTCAGAGAGAAAAGCTAAAAGCTCCTTGTCGTTGGAAGAAGTTCAGCTTGCGATTGAAGAAGGTCGCCCGTGATAGTTGTTGACACCAATGTAATAGCCAGCCTCTGGTTGCCTAACGGGATGGAAGAAATAGCCGAGAAGGTGATGAGGAAAGATCCGGAATGGATCGCTCCGTTACTGTGGAAATCGGAATTTCGGAATGTGCTGGCTTTGTATTTCAGAAAAGAAATCTATGATCTGCCAACCATTCTGCAGATCATGGATCAGGCTGAATCTTTGATGACATCGAATGAATTTCAGGTAAACTCTACACAGGTATTAAGTCTGGTGAAAGAATCCACCTGTTCAGCCTATGACTGTGAATTCGTAGCATTAGCGGAGGATGCAGGAGTACCACTGCTGACTTTTGACCAGAAGATACTTTCCAAATTCCCTTCTTTAGCTATACGCCCTGAAAGTTTTGTCTAACATTTAAAGAATTTTGTGTTTTAGAGCTTTCGTAGCAAACTCTAAGAAGGCGAACGATCAAATTTATCCCAACTGGGCTTACGTTTTTCGAGGAAGGCATTACGGCCTTCTTCGGCTTCGTCGGTCATGTACGCCAAACGAGTGGCTTCTCCGGCAAATACCTGCTGGCCTACCATGCCGTCATCAATGGCATTAAAGGCAAACTTGATCATCTTAATGGCGGTCGGACTTTTAGCCAGAATTTCCTGCGCCCATTCATAAGCCGTCTCTTCCAACTCTTCATGTGGGACAACCCTATTTACCATTCCCATTTCAAAAGCTTCCTGTGCGGAATAGTTAGCACCAAGGAAGAAAATTTCCCTGGCACGTTTTTGTCCTACCTGTCGTGCAAGCAAGGCAGAACCGAATCCGCCGTCAAAGCTGGCCACATCGGCATCGGTTTGCTTAAAGATAGCATGCTCTTTACTGGCCAGGGTAAGGTCGCAAACTACATGCAGGCTGTGTCCGCCACCCACGGCCCAGCCGGGAACCACGGCGATCACTACTTTGGGCATGAACCGGATGAGTCGCTGTACTTCAAGTATGTTGAGCCGGGCAATTCCATCATCAGCTGAAGCCGGCGCACGAAAAACGCGAAAGCGTTTCACGATAAATGCGAAAACCTAGATGTTCAAAGCTGCACCAGTGGTTAGATCGTTCGCTGCATAACCGAACCAAGAGGAGGGCAAAAAA